>CALFTK010000063.1 GCA_937916465.1 uncultured Bacteroidales bacterium | reverse complement strand
CCAAAGTCAACACGCATAATGTTCTGATAGTACTCAGCACCACCAATCCATGATTCTGTAAGAGCCATATCATCTACAAAGTATGTAGCGCCGTGACCGGTGAATGAAAGACGTACAAAGTACTGACTTGGTATAACAATGTAGTTATAGTTGTTACCTTCAGCATCTAATTTATTCCATTCATCAACCCACCAGTAACCTCTGGTATATGTGTGACGGTTAGCAATAGAGTCATTCTGGAAGTATGACATCATTGTAACACGTTCCCAACGGTCAGTAGTAAAACCTCTTTTAACCAAACGGAATTCACCGCCTGATTCACCTGTCATTGAGAATGGTGATTCTGAGTTATAGAAACCTGACATCAAGTCGATAGTCATAATACCATCAGCTGATGAAGATTTTGTGTACATTGACAGACGATAAGAAGTCTGAGGTTTAATAGGCAATGCACGAACAAACAGGTTTGCCTCATAGTCAAGACATTCACCTTCTGCCGGATTCTGACCTGAAGGTGCTGCGTATTCAGGACCTGCTACGTATCTGAAGTAACGCTGACCACCCTGTGCACCCATCTGTGCAAATTCACCTGCATGTTCACCGTCCAAATCTTCTACAATCTCAAATTGGTCTGCACGACCTGGGCCATCTGCTGATTTTGTCAATGGTTGAACACCATTCAAAATGTAAAGCAGTGTGTCAAACTTAGGACCAAGTTCCCATTCTTCCGGTTTCAGACTTGCTCCATTTGAACCAGGTTCTGCATAATATTGCAGTGTGGTAATAGAGTCAAGAGCATTGGTAGAATCGGTAAAAGAAGCCATACCGTCCTCAAAACCAAAGAAGAACAACTGTTCCTGTGCTTGTGCTGTTGCACCAAAGCCAAAGAGCATTGCTCCCGCTAGTAATAAGTCACTCTTTTTCATAAATGAATCTTTTAGTTAATAATAAGTTAAATATAATTACATTCTCAATTTTATTAAGATAGGTACTGTTAAGACCAAATAAGTAGGGTACATACCTAATACAAAGAGTGACTCCTAATAGTTGTAATAACGTTTAGGATGTCACTCTTAAAATCTTGGTACTAAAATGGTACTTTATTTGAAATAGTCGTATTTGGAAACTATCTTGTCTGCAACATCTAAAGAGTTGGCTTTTATGTATTTTTTTAGCATCTCAGGGCTGGAATGGCCTGTTATTTTCATTATGTCATAGACATCCATTCCTGCCAAATACATTAATGTAGCTCCTGTTCGTCTGGCTGTATGCGTGTAGATTAATTCATACTTGGGTTTATGTATTTTTTTGTATTTACCACCCGATATTTTTACTATCTCAACTGACTGATTTATACCGGCTTTTTTTGCAATCTCTTTTATGTATCTATTTATGGTTATGTCTTTTATATTAGGTAGTATATAGTTATATTTCTTTAATATGGCAGAAAGTTGTCTGCTAATAGGTATTGTTACTTTTATCTTTGTTTTCTTCTGTATTATCTCTATTACATCCATCTCTTTTTTTATGTATTTTCCATCTACCATGAAGTTCCTTTCATAGCGTTTTATACAGTTCGGACTTATGTTGTTGTAATCAGAGACTCTTTGTGCAGTCCATACACCTACAATAAATATGTCTCTGACATATTCGTATAAGTTATCATTAGTGTCGGATAAATCCAAATCAATCAGTTTTTTAAGTTCTTCGTGAGTTAAATATATGGCATCGGTTTCTGTTGATGAAGCTTTGAATCTTTTATCCTTATACTGTGTGAATCTATTTATCCCTTCACATTCTGCAGAACGTAGAACTGCCTTTAGAAAACTTATACATTTTCCAATTGAGTTTAATGTGTAGTCTTTTGATTCCAAGTATTTTGTGTATTTATGATAGAAATCCATATTTATGTCTTGAAAGTCTATTGTTACATTATTTTCTTTCTGAAAATATTGTAGTTGATTGAATGTCTGTTTAAAGGCATTTATAGTCCCTTTGGAATATAGTGTGCCTTTATTTGAATGTCGTGTGCCATTTTCCATCTCTTTGATTATAAGTGAATAGTATTCGTTAAGACTTGTGTTGTTACTGTTGATAGTTTCTCTGTTATATGATTGTGGTATGTTGCTTGAAATAGTATAGATAGTGTTGTTGACAATCTGTTTGATGTCATTTGAGGTAAGTGCTACACCCAATGCCAGTTGTTTATTTATAGTGTTCGCTATTATTGCTAACTTTTCAAATACCTCTATACCCTCTTTTGATGTTGCGTACTGTTTGAATAGACGACTGTCACGAGAAAGATTCCATTTGGATATGGAAACTTTTAGTTTAGTTGACTGGCGTATATTTATACCCAATACACTTGACTGTACCCGTACCTGTACAGCGGCGTAGCCAACCTTCTTTGATGTACGCAGTTCAAACGTAGTTGACATAGTTAGTAGCGAATATGTAATAAAAACGGTACTAAAATGGTGCTAAAACCTGACGATAATAGCTATGTTTTCAAAAACCATTTTAGTAATTTTTTATAGATTCAAAGGTAGAAAAGATTTTACATTGTTTCAATAATTTGCCTTAAATTTTTTCTATTTTAAATGGTACGCTGTCAAGTATGGTAAATAATTCTTCTACAGTATTAGCTCTTAACATCTCTATTCTGGTTCTTCTGAAATCAGGGATGTTTTTGAATATAGGACTGGCTGCAAGATGTCTTCTAATATGTATAATTCCTCTGCGTTCGTCCAGTCTGTTTATACTATCAATTGTCTCTTGTTTTAGTACGTTTAGTTTCCATTCAATGCCGGGGTCGGGTAGATGTTCACCTGTTTTAAGATAGTGTTTTATCTCTTTGAATATCCAGGGGTGTCCAAAACTGGCACGTCCTACCATAATTCCATCTACACCATATCTATCAAAGCACTCTTTGGCACGTTCCGGTGACGTTATATCACCGTTACCTATAATCGGAATTGTTATTCTTGGATTCTCTTTTACTTTGCCTATCAGTGTCCAATCTGCCTGGCCGGTGTACATCTGTGCTCTTGTTCTGCCATGTATGGTTAGCGCCTGAATTCCACAGTCTTGTAGTTGTTCGGCAAGTGTGACAATAATTTTGCTTTCGTCGTTCCAGCCTAATCTGGTTTTTACAGTTACGGGTATATTTACGGCTTTAACTACTGCTGCTGTTATCTCAAGCATTTTGGGGATATTCTGTAACATGCCGGCGCCACCTCCTTTGCCTGCCACCTTTTTAACAGGACAGCCAAAATTTAAGTCCAATATATCCGGTTTTGCTTGTTCTACCATTTTTGCAGCCTGAACCATGGATTCTGTGTCTCTTCCATAAATCTGTATTGCTACAGGACGTTCTTCTTCTGCTATAGTTAATTTCTGCATGGTCTTGTTTACTTCACGAATCAGTGCATCGCTTGAAATAAATTCGGTATATACCATGTCTGCTCCAAACTGTTTGCACAGAAGACGAAACGGAAGATCAGTCACATCTTCCATTGGTGCTAACAGTACCGGTTGGTTCCCTAAATCTATATTGCCTATTTTCATGTTGCGAAGATACAAAAAATAAGGTGGAATACCTTTGTTTTGGTACTCCACCTTATTTATATATAGGTAGTATTAATTAATAAGTGTCTTCAGGAATTATTTCACCTGCATATACACTCTTTGGTACAATTTCAATACAGTTAAATGGACATACCGGATATTCCTTTCCAAGGTCGTCAACAAGACGGATACGCAAGTAGTAATCCTGATTGCTATACATAAAGCGTGTGCTTAGGATTTTACGAACAAAGTCTTCCTGTGAACGAAGTGTTGTTCCATTTGACGAATATGATGCAGGACCTTTCATCCAACCACGATTGTGCATAGCCTTATCGTTTGCTATTATGGCATCTTTACCGCCAGCAGATTCAAGTTCTGAATCAGGAACACCACCTACTCGTGGATCTGTTGAAGGAATAACTAAGTTAATAGGAATATCGCAAGGTTCGTCAGCGCCATATTCACCTTCTCTTAAATATACCTGAACTACACCGCGGTCAGCAGTAGAACTTGCCATTGAACAGTAGTCCATTCTTATTTCGTATGTACCATCTGTTGGTACAGGTGGTAATTTAACAGTTACATCATACTGTCCAAGTATTGAAATTTCTTCGCCAAGGAAGCAGCTAAAGGTATGGTTACGATAACGTACCCACATTTGTGATGCATCTGATAGGTGTATGTTTTTGCAGTATCCATCTAAGAAACCGTATGTATAGGCATCAGCAGAAGATTTGTAGAATCTACCACGGGCACCACTATTGATAAAGTCTGGTGAAAGAGACTGACACATAATTCTCATACGAGTATTCAAAACCTCTTCTCTAACAACTTTGCTATATACTACAGGTTCGTCAACGTAGTGATACCAACCGTTAAGAGCATCCTGAGTTGAACCTGATTCGTTAGGAGTCCAAATTCTAACACCTGTGTGTGATACGCCGCCATTCTTAGGAGTACCTTTTCTATTTATATAGATACCACCTGTTTTAGGATTGCTAAGACGCATAATTGAATGAGGCATCATTGTTTCGTAGAACTCTTCTATATCTATGAAGTCCCATCCTGTCATATTGTTCTTAAGTTCATCCTGTTGTACAGTTAGATTGTTATAGGCCAGCTGTACAGGGAGAATATGATATGATATGAATCTGTTCAGTGGGCTCTTACGGTTTCTGTAGTTATCCGGACCATCGTAACTGCCTGCATCTTCCGGGAAAGCTTCATCATATATAGATTTAGCGTATGCTTCCAAATCTTCAAGAGTTATGTCAGCCACCTCTTTGCCAATGATTGATGAGAGTACTGAATCGGTAGGTGCAAATACTGTAAACATGAATTTTCTCTGTGCAGGGAAAATACCTATCTGATCGGTCTCCATACCGGTGTCGTAAATAACCTTTGAATATCTTGCGTCTGTTGAATCAACAGGTAGTTTTGGATAAGTAGGGTCAAGATATGCAGTAAGTGAATCTTCCAAACCTGTTGCATTTAGTACTCTGTAGAACAATGTCAGGTTAGGATCGTTCTTGATTTCGTCAGGAAGGAATCTGTTACTTGGAGATACTACTCTATCCACAATCTGCATAACACCATTCTGAAGAGTATCGTCACGAGCTATAATTCTTGAATCTTTGTTGATTCTGTAGATAACTTCGTACATTCCATCTTCGTTTATAGCAGAGTCTGTGGTGTAAACCAAGTATCTGTCAAGCATGTTTGGATAAGGAAGGGCGCCATCAATCAAGTCTGTGCAATAGAATGAGTTGTTACACAGATGAGTAAATGCAATGGTGTCGCACTGCTCTTTAGTAAGCTGTTCTACACTTGTAATACCGTCCTTAGCATACTTTTCCTGCTGGAACATAAGTTCAAAAGCGTCATTGGTAGGAGCGAAACAGGTGTATTCACCGTAAGTTTTCATTTCTCCCCATACGTTTGCTTGTTTCAGACAGTAGATGAAATCACTAAAAGTCTCTTCTCTACCTTCAAGGAATTCAGCAATTGTTTCACCGGTAAAGGTGTAGCGGTTACCAGGTGCCATCTCTTGAAGGCAGCTTGTCTGGAATAACCCTGCAAAAATGGTCAGAGCAACAAAAGATGCTCTTCTCAAAAGCTTGTTAAGGCTGTTCTTTTTCATATTTTGGTTTTTAATTGTTAATGCTATTTGGTTCTTGTTTTTGCTAAAATATTGACACAATTCCAAATTGCGCAATGTCAGCGCGTAAAATTAAGTAAAATATGTATAAAGTGTGTATGTTACTAGCGTGTTTTTTTAAAAATAGTCAATTTTTTAACAAAAAAAGGCGATTCCGTAAAGAACCGCCCTCTCTTTTATGGTTATTTTTACCAATCCATTCTGTAATTTCCGCTTAGCTGAAGCAGTGAGAAGAGATATACCAAACCGTCATAATAAACATCATAGTAACCATCTTCGTATGGTTCCAATTTCATTTCCCACAGATGATGTACTAAATCCTGACTATACTGGTTGTCGGTCATAAGGCTGGCTGTTGCAGTTGTTGCAACCAAACCTATTGAATGACGTAATTTCTGGAAACCACCTGCACCCATTATCATAGCAGGAGCACCGCCATCCAATGCAAATTGATCAGGGAATTCTTTGATTCCGTAACTTGCCATTGTGCTCTGGAATTTGTCAGCATACTGTTTCTTCCATTCAACATCCTTATGATACCATGAATAGTCCATTGCAATGTTCATAGGTACGCGCCATGAATCGTAGTGGAATTCACCTGACATGCCGCGCATAGGAGTACCGTCAAACTGGCTCTGGTCAGGGTTGATACCTGTCTTTTCATCGCAAGCTCTGTGCAAATATTCGCGTGCGTTGTCAGCAAGTTCTCTATATAGCTCTTCGCGACCATCCTGTGCTGATTCAGCCCAGATTTCGTAGAAAGCAGGTAGGTGATATGATGGGTCGGTCCATTCATTTGAACGTGTGTCAGGGCAGAAGTTTATAAGCTTGTGCTCCATGTTGATGATGTTTGTAACACCGCCTGTGCCATCTTTTGAGAACAGGTCGTTCAAAAGATCCTGAGCCTCTTTCAGATAGTTGATATCACCATCGTTGCCCCAACGTCTGGAAGCAAGCAACAGGTCTGTAACAAAGTATAATTCACCGTCGCTGGCAGAACCGCGTGCCATCTGACGACCGTCTGTGCGACAATGCCATGCAAATAATCCCTTTGATGGGCCCTCTTTATGCTGCATAAAGTGTTTCGACCATCTCCAGATGCGGTCAAAAACCTCCTGTTTGTCCATCTGAACTGCAACCATCATACCGTATGATTGTCCTTCAGTACGAACGTCTCTGTTTTTTACGTCAGATACATAACCCATTGGAACACCGTCAACATCTACTTCGTAGTATGCGCGAGTATCGCTTTCAAATACTTCGTAGTAAGCATCAGCAATCTTCTGGTTTATCTCTTTCTTAGAGTATCCTAACTCCTTGAAATAGTTTCTGTATTTTCCTGTTTCTGCAGCACCTTTTTTCCAAGGTGTCATCTTTTTGGCGCAGCATGGTGATGCACTACCTAACATTACTAATGCAGATAGGCATACTGCAACTGTTTTGAATAATTTCATAGTTTTGTGTTATAGTTATTGATTAAATATGCGATTTCCACAACTGGTATGCTTCGTTGTATGCAGGCATATCAGATGCTTTAGGTTCAATTACCTTAATCTTCTGCAATGATGCAAATGCTTCGTTATGATCTTTGTAGATACCTGCACCCATACCTGCACCTTTGGCTGCACCAATAGAACCGTCTGTGTCGTAAAGTTCAATAGTTGCACCGGTTACACCTGCCAATGTATCGCGGAACAGTGGGCTTAAGAACATATTTGCATTACCTGCGTGAATCTTGTTTATAGGCATACCCATATCTTCCATTATTTCAATACCGTATTTGAATGAGAATACTATACCCTCCTGAGCTGCGCGGAGCAGATGTGAACGATTGTGAATATTGAAGTTTACGCCATGTATGCTGCAACCGGCTTCTCTGTTTTCCAGTACACGTTCTGCACCATTACCAAAAGGTAGTACTGATACGCCCTTAGCACCGATAGGAGCCTGTGCTGCAATGTCGTTCATGTCGGCATAACCCAAACCTTCAGGTACTACATTACGTTTCATCCAAGCATTCAGAATACCTGTGCCGTTTATGCAGAGAAGAATACCCAAACGGTTGTAACCCTTCTGGTGATTAACGTGTGCAAAAGTGTTTACTCTTGATTTTGGGTCAAAGCTGATTTCGCCATTAACACCATAAACAACACCCGATGTACCTGCGGTTGATGCAATTTCACCAGGTTCAAATACGTTCAGTGACAGAGCATTGTTAGGCTGGTCACCTGCACGGTAAGTAACAGGAATACCGGCAGCCAAACCAAGTTCTTTGGCTACAGATTCTGTCAAACGACCCTGTTCAGCAAATGTTGGTTTAATTTCAGGTATGAATGAACGTGGAATGCCATAGTAGTCAAGCAGGAAGTTTGCTACATCGCCATTCTGGAAATCCCAGAACATACCTTCGGACAGACCTGATACTGTTGTGCAAATTTCGCCTGTTAAGCGCATAGCGATATAATCGCCCGGAAGCATTATCTTATCAATCTTTTCAAAGATTTCAGGTTCGTTTCTCTTTACCCATGCAAGTTTTGATGCGGTAAAGTTACCCGGAGTATTCAGAAGGTGTGTCAAACATTGTGAACGTCCTAATTCAGAGAATGCCTCTTCGCCTATCTGTACAGCGCGTGAATCGCACCAGATAATAGCCGGACGAAGTACGTTCTTGTCTTTATCTACACAAACCAAACCATGCATCTGGTATGAAATACCAATAGCAGCAATATCCTTTACATTGATTTTACTCTGTGAAAGTACGTCGGCTGTGGCTGCTTTCAAATAGCTCCACCAATCTTCCGGATTCTGTTCTGCCCAACCCGGATTAATAGCTTTAATTGGAGCTTCACTTTTAGGAGCAAATGCTGTTCCAAGACACGCGCCACTCTGTGCGTCAACCAGGCTGCACTTCACTGAAGAACTGCCTATATCAAATCCTAATAGATACATAATTCTTGTATTTTAATTAATAATTTACAACTTAAACATCCCTAAAACCATTTTTGGGAGTTTACAAAGGTATATAAAAGAAATGAATAGTTGCAAAAATTGATGTTTTTTTAATCGTACTGCATAACTTATTGTTATTTTGCACTATCTTTACAGCATTGCTAACACAAGATTGTTTTATGAAGAAATTGTTTTTATCGGTATCGGTGATACTGGCGTCTCTATTTTCAACGGCGCAAAATTCAGAGAATCTTAAACTATGGTATGATGAACCTGCCAAAGAGTGGACAGAAGCATTGCCTATAGGAAATGGGCGTATAGGTGCTATGGTCTTTGGAAATCCTGTACAAGAGGAGTTTCAAATAAACGAAGAGACAGTATGGGGTGGTGGACCGCACAACAATATCAATACATTGGCTAAAGATCATCTTGATGAGATTCGTGCTCTTATCTTTGCCGGAAAGAACAAAGAGGCTCAAGATCTATGTGATAAATATATAGCTTCCAAAGGCGGTCAAGGTATGCCTTATCAGACAATAGGCTCTATAAGATTGGATTTCAAAGGAGTAGATAACTATACAAACTACTACAGAGACCTTGATATTACTAACGCTCTATCTACAGTAAAATTCACTGCAAATGGTGTTGATTATCTGCGTGAATCCTTTACATCATTCGATAATCAGCTGTTGGTTATACGTCTTACCGCTTCAAAGCCCGGCAGTATCAGTTTTGATTTTAACCAGACATCGCCATTCCGTGAAATGCGTAAAACCCAATCGGATACGCGTATAGGAACCTATCAGGTTGCTAAAATGTATGCTTCGGCCGACTGTAACAGTCACGAAGGTGTAGAGGGCAAGATTACCTGGGCTACAAATACTGCAATCTTTTTAAAAGGTGGTAGTTTTGAAGCTGTAAGCAATGGTGTGAAAGGGGTAAGAAATGCTAATGAAGTCTATATTTTTGTGTCAATGGCAACCAACTTTAACAATTATAAAGAGGTGTCAGATAGATCGGAAGCTGCAGTACGTGCAGAACGTTATATGGATGAAAAGACTCTGCTATCTGTAATAGAGGATTATGATGCTGCCAAGAAGAGTCATTCTGATATCTATGCAGAACAGTTCAACAGAGTATATCTGGATTTGGGTACAAATGCTCAAGCAGCCAAAACCACCGATGTTCGTGTTAAGGAGTTTGCTTCTACTTTCGATCCACAGCTTGCTACCCTATATTTCCAGTTTGGTCGTTATCTGCTAATCAGTTCTTCACAGCCCGGTGGCGAACCTGCTAACCTGCAGGGTATTTGGAACCATCAGCTAAGCGCACCTTGGGACGGAAAATACACTACCGATATCAACGTGGAGATGAACTATTGGCCTGCAGAAATAACTGCACTGCCTGAAGCCGGTGAACCATTCATTGAATTTGTTCTGGAGTGTGCTGAACACGGACGCGAAACCGCACGCGATATGTACGGCTGTCGTGGTTGGGCTTTGCACCATAATACAGATATATGGCGTTCAACCGGTGCTGTAGATGGAGGTTTCTTTGGAACATGGCCTACATGTAATGCTTGGTTCTGTCAGCAAATATGGGATACCTACCTGTTCCGTCCTTCTCAGGAGTATCTGGAGACTATCTATCCTGTAATGAAGGGTGCTTGTGAATTCTTTATAGACTTCCTTGTAGAAGAACCTAAAAATGGTTGGTTGGTAGTAGCTCCATCATATTCACCTGAAAACGAACCCAGAGTAACAGACCGTCAGGGTGGTTTCTCTACAGTGGCAGGTGCAACAATGGATAACCAGATGGTAACAGACCTCTTTACAAATACAATTACTGCAGCAAAGATGATGAAGGAAAATGCCCTTTTCATCGATACTTTAGAGAATATCAAGAGCCGTTTGGCACCTATGCAGATAGGTAAATGGGGACAGTTGCAGGAATGGATGGACGATTGGGATAATCCAAATGATCATCATCGTCATGTATCGCATTTGTGGGGATTGTATCCGGGTAACCAAATTACGGCAAATACACCGGAACTGTTCCAGGCAGCAAGAAAATCGCTTGAAGCTCGTGGTGACGAATCTACAGGTTGGTCAATGGGTTGGAAGGTTTGTCTATGGGCAAGATTGCTTGATGGAAACCACGCATACAAACTTATTCAGGACCAGCTGAGTCCATCGGGTGGCTATAAGGGTGGAACATATCCTAACCTGTTTGATGCACATCCACCATTCCAGATTGATGGTAACTTTGGTTGTGCAGCAGGTATAGCTGAAATGTTTGTACAGAGCCACACAGGCGAAATAGTACTGTTGCCGGCATTGCCCGATGCTTGGAGTGCACAAGGAACCGTTAAGGGATTACGTTGTCGTGGTAATTATGAACTGTCCGAACTTACATGGAAAGATGGAAAACCTGAAACAGTGCTGCTAAAATCGCAGAATCGTGGTAAAGTGACAATATCATTCGGTGGTGAATCAAAAACTTTGAAGACAAAACCGGGTAAGACCTATAAAGTTAAATTTTAAAGTTTATGAAAAAGAGTTGTCTGTTGACGATGATGTTATTGTCTGTAATAGGAATGAAAGCAGACGATAAAGTGAAGGTAGATTTATATGGTTTTGTTAATAACCAAATGTACTATGATGACAGGAAATCTATGCAAGGAGCGCAGGGATTATACAACCTGATACCTTTGGATATTGTAAAGGATGCCGAAGGTAATGACATTAATGCTCATAAAGAGATAGCTTTTCTGTCAATAACATCTCGCATAGGATTCAACCTGTCAGGACCGGAACTCTTAGGTGCTGCCACATCGGGTAAAATAGAGGCCGATTTTACGGCTGCATCCGGAAGTGCTGCAGTCCTTATGTTTAGACAGGCTAACTTCAGTTTTAAATGGGATAATGCAAAATTGTTGATAGGACAGGCATGGCATCCTATGTCGGGTGAAATACTTCCCGAAGTACAGGCCATTTCCATAGGTGCCCCGTTCAATCCTTTCAACAGGTCGTCGCAAATACGTTTCGATTACTCTTTATTTGATAAAAACCCGCTCACTTTGTCGGCAGCCCTTCTGTATCAGGGGCAGTATGCTTCATTCGGTCCTAACGGTAAAACAAATCTGTATCAGCGTGATGCTCTTACACCGGGTGTCTATTTAGGTACAACATTTCAAACAGGTGGTTTAAAAATTGGTATAGGTGCAGAATGGCAAAGGTTGGCGCCTAAAGTGGTGACCAATGTTACAGGGTTAGGAACAATAAAGACAACGGGTGCTCTGAATACTTTTAGCGGTATGTTGCAGGCATCTTATACCTATAATAAACTGTCATTAAAGACAAAGACTGTTTGGGGAGAAGATTTGTCTCATTTTGGTATATGTGGAGGTTATGGTGTAGATGGAAAACAATATTCAGCTAATACTTATGAATGGAGTCCGCTTACAGCACTCTCTTCGTGGATAATGTGTACTTATGGTAAAACAGTCAAAGTTGGTTTGTTTGGCGGATATATGACCAATTTGGGTGGCGATACTCAATTCCTTTCAGAAAATCTGATGTATGTATATGGTGGTACATCTATTGATGAAATGTATCGTATAAGCCCAAGTATATCGTATAACATTGGTAATTTTTCGGTAGGTGCGGAATATGAACGTACATCGGTAGCATACGGTGAAATGCAAGGTAATGGTATTGTTCAAAATTCCCATTGGGTTACAAATAACAGACTACTGTTTTCTACATCATATAATTTCTGATTATAGCGCTGTATAATATGCTGTGGGCAACCAATAATGACTGTTGGCTGCCCACATGCTTTTTTTGTTTTAAACCTAAAAAATCTTTATAATTTAATTTGCATATTCTTGCTTAGGTTTGATACCTTGCTGACATCCAGATTTTTACCAACAATATTTATTACCACGCACTCTGTTTTACCTGTGGATATGAGCATAAAGTCTGTAACCTTGTTCTGTTTCTGAATAACATGAATTCTGGTAACTTCACCGCCACTGTTCACATTGGTTATCTGTTTGTACTCTTTATTGCTTGCTACAAGTTTAGTTGCCTCTTCCGCAAAAACAGGATTGTTCTCCTGGCAAACCACAATTCTTATTCTGTCTATGTTTGAGACCAGTTCATTAATATCATCGTCCTTTTCATCTGAAAAGCCCATAATCATTTTCAGGAATTCGGTCGATAAATCTACTGTAGTGTAGTCCTCTTTACCTGAATACTTTTCAAAAAAGGTATCGAAAGCACTCTTCTGGGCCATTAATGTCATTGGCACCATTATCATCAATATTGCTAAAAATCTTTTCATAAGCTGAATATTTGGGTTAGAATCCTATACCTACAGTTAACATTCTACTGTCAAGTCCTTTACCATCAACAAAGAAATTACTTAACGGGTAGTTTACAAATATGCAAACATCGTTGTCCCACGACATGCGGGCACTTAGACCATATTCAAATGGATTTACATAGCTCAGTTTATCCTTTACTTTAGGCGATTTAAGTTTTGTCTTTGAACTTAATACTACTCCACCGTAACCTCCCAAAGAGAGACTGGCTTTGTTTATGTTTATATCCAGATAGAGTGGAACCTGGATGCCGAATGTCTTGATTTTGGATTTTTCAAATTTGTCGCCTAATGGCACAGGTTTTAACATTCCATCTTCTTTTGTTATGGTATATTGATTGTCAAAATAGAGTTTATTCCATACTAAACGTATTGCTGTAGAGAGTCCGGTAATGGCGCGACGATCTATGCCGGTTCCGGCTGAAAACAGTGTGGTAGCAAAATGGAAGGAACGTCCCATACGCATATCCATAAATCCGGGATGTTCAGGATAGAGTGCATAGTTGGCTGTGCTGAAATGGTTAAAGCCAAATTCTGCGCTTGGTACTCTTGATTCGTAACGCCTTTTTGGCCTATTATAGCTGTAACTGAAACTATACTCTTCAGAATCATTATCTGAATCTTTATCCAAAAACATTTCGGTTATTTCAACTACCAAACCATTTACATTGAGTGACAGGCCATTTCCTTTTTCATTCTTGCCTATTGATACTCCTTCGCTTACGTATGTTTCATTTTGAGCGTAAATACTGTTATTCTGCATTAAGGCAAGCAGTGCCATGATTGTAAAAATAACTCTTTTCATAATTTATTGTAATTGTTTTAGTAAATCAATATATATAGTTGATTTCTCAACCTCTTTCTCAATTAAATCAAGACTTTGAGCAGGTTTGCTAATCTCTTTTTCCATTATACCGAATGCGCGTTCTGCGTGCTTCAGTGCTAGTTCATAATCGGTAACGGGTTTGCCGTTTACATAGCAGTATATCTCTTTTTCTTTCGGTACGAATAAAGCAACGCTTACAGATAGTAGTGCCACAACAGCTACAGCTGCCGCTATTCTCTTTAAAGGCATTCCTTTCTTCTTTACAGCAACAGTATGACTTGTTACCTCTTTGTTGCTACTAAAACCGGTAAACATGGCTTTTGCATAGTTCCATTTGGCGGGAACATTGTCTGCATTTAGAAAATACTCTTTTAGGGTTTGCTCTTCTTGCAGTGAAGTTTCGCCTTCAAAGTATTTGTTAAGCAGTTCCTCTATTTTCTCAGTATTATAAACCATAGCTTATAAGTTTTTCTAATTTCTCTCTAACTATTTTTCTTGCCCTGGACAGAATAACTCTTGTTGTAGCTACATCTGTTTCGGTTATTTTGGAAATTTCTTCCATTTCATATCCTTCCACATCGCGCAAATGCAACACAGTACCATATCTTTCAGGCATCTTACCTATTATTTTGTTAATAAGTCTGCCCATATCTTTTAAATCTTCCTGTTCCAGATATGAGATATCGCTTTCAACCATCAGTGCCTCCAATCGGCTTTCATGCGCGCGTTCCTTTCTTATATGGTCTATACAGAGGTTGCGCACCATCCTTAAAACGTAGGCATCGGTATTGTCAAGAGCTGATAACTGAACACGTTCTTCCCACAACTTTTTGAATACATCCTGGATAATATCTTCCGCATCCTGATCATTACCTATAATGGCCAGAGCATAGCGGTACATTTTATCCTTAAGAATCCATATTCTGTGTCCGAAATCCTTTTCTGTCATCTCTCTTTTTTGGGCGCTCATTTATATAACGTATTTAACCCGGCAAATGTAACAACAACCTCTGTTTTTTCTTTAAAATTTATCATTCTCTTTATTAAAAAACTGTTGGAGGAGCAAAACACCCCTCCAACAGCCATCTATAACCATTAAATTTGTATATGTTGTCTTTATCGTATCACCTACAGTTCACTTCACTCCTCCATTAAACAATTATCAAGGAAGTGCGGGACCATTGCCTGTTATCCAGCTTACAATCTTCAACACGTCGCCATCTTTATACAGTCTATACTTTGTTTTATCTACAATCTTTTCGGGAGATGTATCGAGCATACCTGTTTCAGTGTCTATCAAACCTGTACCATCTGTAACAAAATCCATCGTAAAGGAACTTGAATTGAAATTGGCTGGCGTAATTGCTGCAGCAGGACCATCATAGACAAGAGTTGCAACATTCTTGCTGACAACTACAATAATCATTTCACCTAATCTTTCCGTCCAGGCTAAAAGCCATCCGGCGAAGATCAATGCGTAACTATCATTGTTTAAGTCAATTTTTCTAAAATAGTTATTGTCATTATAATCTCTGCTCAACCATACTGTTTGAGTTAACGGAAGGCCTATGCCACGTTTTCTATAAATTAACGTGCCTGATTTACTTTTAATATCAAATTGTTCATAACAATATGGATCATCATCTTCAATATTATTAGTGACAATATTTACATCACATTCATACTCATTATTAATGGAACTGACCGGATAAGTATGAAGCGTTTGAGATGTTCTTTCAATAAGAGATATCATACTTGATGATAACTGTGGTTCTTCATACACTATATAATTACTATTTGCAACTACATTTCCATCTACCCATGTAAACAGATTCTGCTGTGCAACACAAGTAATTGCACACCAGAACATCATAATCTGTGATAACAATAAGACCTTTCTCATAATGCATTATAATTTAGTTTATACAAACGTAAAAATAATTGGTGAATTCAACTTACAAATGCAACCAGAATTTACCATTCGGTTAGCAGGTTAAACTATAGAATCGGTAATAATACATTCACAAATCATTGTTTTCTGTATTCTAACCAATTACTTGTTTCTACCCCTCTGTGAAATGTAGTCTGTTTTGATAATATCGTTTTTTTTCTGTTATTATAATTGTACGTAATTGCTGATGAAATGTCATTAATCAGATTGTTTTCTTTTCTTGAAACAACTCTGTCGTGCTTATCGTAAGCATATTCTATTATGTTGCGTTTATCAAACATCAAAGTTGAATTGTTAAAACTATAAATTATTACACTTGTTGTATTACCGTTTTTATCATATTTGTACTCTTCTCGCTCTATATTGTTGCCAACAAACATTCCATCTTTATATGATATACTCAAAACGCTTTTACTGAGACACTTATTGCCATCATAATCATACGTGTAAATATCCTTTTTAATTGGATTTTCGGCTGTATAATCATAGTATGTAACACTTTCCAATCTACCTGAAGGATAATAGTCATAATCTATTTTATTAAATACCATAAAACTACCATCATCAAAAAATTGGCTGTCAAGCTGACAAACTATCTTATCATCTTTGTAACTATATGTCGTACTGGTATATTCATGTGAATTAATAGTACCATTATCTATTACACATTGTTTCTTGAATTTAAGTAGATTGTTTTCGTATTCAAATATGGTCTGTGCTGATAATATCCAATTATCTTCAGTAGGAACATAAAGCTTTACTTTTATATCATCCACATAGAATATGGTATCCCTATTATAACTATAATTCATATAATCACATACTTTTATCAGTCGGCCCATATTGTCATATAATGAATCGGACCTGTTGACACCACAATCAAAGCCCAACATAATGGTATTTTCTGCCAATACAGGAAGATTGGAGTAATCATAATTATGTTTATATATTACTGTAGAAATGTTTTTTGAACCATTACCTAAATATTCAACAGATCGGGTTTTTAATTCCCAATATTGATTATTATGAACGACTACAGTGTCAAAAACTGTAGCTAACGATATCTTATCTGCCTGTACACTTAAGCAAATAATTGACAATGCCATTATAAACAGAACTCTTCTCATAACACAAAAATTAAGTTAGGTCAATATGATTTGTTGGGACAAATGTAATAAGAATTAATTGAATAATACAAGAATTTGCATGAGTTTTTATGGGGGGGGGTAATTGATTGATAAACAATTAGATATAAAAACAATTAATTCAACTTATACTTGTTGCTTCGCTTTAATTATACACCATCACGACACTCTATGTTAGAGCTATTTGTAATTTATGCCGTATTGTTCTTCATAATCAACAGTTGCAAGCTCATTGCTGCCTGCATGATATGCAACAATGTTACCATCTTTGTCATATTCAATAACTGCTTCCTGAGCTTGCAAAGCATGTGTTATATAATTAACTGTTTGCCTGATTGAACAGTTTCAAGCGCTCTTCAAATATTTCAAACTGATCTTCTCTGATGTTTGAAGAACAGCCTCTGATGCCCTGCAGTACACTGCCTGTAGATGATAGAACTATACCGCTTATGCCAAAGTATAGCAAGTTGCGAAGCAGTTCTCCACCCTCCATAGGTGTGCCATCGGGTTTGTTGTAACCAAAGGTAAAGAAGAAACCATCACTTACGGGTTCATCCAGATCTTTGTCATATACTATATGGAATCCGTTTTCAAGCAATGCTTTTTTTATGCGTTCTGTGCGACGTGCGTACTCTCTTATATCTTCACGGTATGTATATACTCCATCCGATGCAGCTTTAAGCATTGCTGCCATAGCGCATTGAACCGAATGGGTTACACCCGATGACATTGCATAGAGCATATCGTATGCATATACAGCACCAAACTTTGATATGCCATAGCGCTGACGCATGGTTTCGTAGCTTCTGTCAAACAGTTTGTCCGATATACAAGCCACTGCAATACGTTCACCTGCATAACTGAATATCTTTGATGCGCTTATCATCATTACATAGTTATCGGTGTAGTGTGATACGCTTAGCTGATATGGTTCCCTGAATGGTATTCCTAATCCGTCACGACGGAAGTCCATAGTCATATATGCCAAATCTTCAAGTATAATTACGTCGTATTTGGTGGCAAGTTCGCCTATGGTGCGTATTTCGTCACTATTCAAACACATCCAACTTGGATTGTTTGGGTTAGAAAATACTACACAGCATATATTTCCTTTGCTGAAGTAGCTCTCCAATTTTGGACCAAGTTTCTCTGCGCGATATTCAAATACATCGAACGATTCTGTCTTTACACCCATAACCTGAGCCTGCATTTTCTGTACAGGGAACCCCGGATCTATATATAGTATGGTATCCTTTTGGGGGTCTAACTGTGAACAGAGCAGGAATGCTGCAAATGTACCTTGCATTGCTCCGCAGGTGGGTATGCAATGTTTGGGAGCTATATCGGTATTGATGAATGCCTTAACAAAACGTGAAGCCTCTTCCTTCAGTTCAGGAATGCCCTCTATGTTAGGATATTTGGCAGCCACACCTCTGTCTAATGCCTCTTTCTGTGCTTTGACGCCTACTGCAGATGGTGCTATGCCGGGCACACCCATTTCAAAGTGAATAAACTCTTTACCCGTAATCTTTTCTGCATTTGCTACTGCAGCTCCAACCTGACGTATGGAAGCACGGTTCAAATCATCTATCTCAATCTCTTTGAAATAGTTGTCTATTATCTCTTTTGGAATAACTGTGTTCATTTTTCCTTAATTTATTGGCAGTTTTTACCTATCTCCAATGCCTTGATGTTCATCTCTACAATTGCATCGCCTTTGCGTCCGAATATGGATTTGATGCTTGCTGCCAGTTTCTCAAAACTGATATTGTTCAGTGCTCTTGATGCTGCACCAAGTAGTATCATGTTTACAGCTTTTGGCATTTTGTTCTCTTTACCCAATGTGTCTGTATCTATAAGTACCACGTTAGGCATTGCTTTCAGTTCTGCAATGATATTCTCCAGTTCAGGATAGTTGCCTATGTTTACAAATGGGTTTGACGATGTTATTATCCAACCGTCTGTAGATAGATACTGTTTGTAGCGCAGGGCCTCCATAGGTTCCATGGCAATTATCACATCTGCCTGACCAAGCGAAATCAAATCGCTTGCTATAGGCTGGTCAGAGATACGCAGATTTGACTGCACGTCGCCACCGCGCTGGCTCATTCCATGAACTTCTGCCTGCTTAATATACAGACCCTCTTCCAGAGCTGCCTGTCCTATAACTGTGGCTATAGAGAGGATTCCTTGTCCACCTACGCCTGCCAATATAATGTCTGTTTTCATTGTTTGTTCTTTGCTTTAGCTTTACGTGTTAATGTCTGGATACACTCTCTACGGGGAATAATAACTGATAATCCACGATAGTTAATCTCTTCGCGAAGAATTCTTGTTATCTCTTCCATATTCTGTGGCAGTGGAACAACCACTTTCAGATGTTCCGGATCTACTCCTATACCTTTACAAATTGCTTCGAATTTATTTGTTCCGGCAGAATCTTGTCCACCTGTCATACCGGTGGTAAGATTGTCCGATATAATAACTGTAATAGGAGAATTGGCATTGACTGCATCCAAAAGTCCGGTCATGCCGGAGTGTGTAAATGTGCTGTCACCTATAATGGCAACTGCAGGGAATATGCCTGCATCGGCTGCACCTTTTGCCATTGTTATTGATGCGCCCATATCTATAGTACTATCCAATGCCTGATATGGAGGTAATGCTCCTAAAGTGTAACAACCTATATCGCCAAATACTTTTGAACCTTCGTACTCTTTCAGTACCAGGTTTATAGCTTCATATACGCTACGATGACCGCAACCCTGGCATAGTGCAGGTGGGCGGGCTACAACATTCTGTGCTACATCTGCGTGAGGTAATACAGGTATTCCGAAAGCTGCTTTTATAATATCGGGGTTAAGTTCGCCGGTACGTGGCAGTGCACCTGAAAGACGTCCTACTATGTTACAGTCAGTTGGAAGCAGACCTTTTATCTGTTCCTCTACAAAAGGCTGTCCATCTTCAATTACCATCAGTGATTTGCACTGAAGTGCCATAGTACGTACTATCTCTGTTGGTATAGGGTACTGTGAAAGTTTAAGAACAGGGAATGGTATGCCCTGTGGGAAACACTCTTGCAGATAGTTGTATGCATTACCGCAAGCTATTGCACCCATTTCATACTCTTTAGCCTCTGAAGTATATTTGTTGAATGGCGATTCTACAGAATTGGCCATTATCTCTTCCTGCTTTTCAATAAGTGAGGCGTATCTGCGTCTTGCGTTTACAGGAAGCAGTACCCAATCTTTAGAATTGGTTGCAGGATTCAGCGCATTTTGCTCTCTCTGCGGTTTGAGTTCCACAACTGCACGTGAATGTGCCAGACGTGTAACTGTACGCATCATAATAGGAAGTTTCAAACTCTCTGACAGGTTGTAGGCATACTCCATCATATCGTATGCCTCTTGCTGTGAAGATGGTTCAAATATTGGTATAAGTGCAAATTTGCCGTAATAACGTGAATCCTGTTCATCTTGTGATGAATGCATAGAGGGATCGTCAGCAACCAAAACTATAAGTCCGCCGTTAACACCGGAAATAGATGAGTTTACAAATGGGTCGGCAGCAACATTCATACCTACGTGTTTCATGCAAACAAGTGAACGCTTGCCGGCAAACGACATACCCAAAGCTGTCTCCATAGCAGTCTTTTCGTTTGTACACCAACGGCAGTGGATATCTGCTCCTGTAGCTTTCTGATACCCCTGGATATATTCTGTAATTTCAGTTGATGGAGTTCCCGGATAGGCATACACTCCGCTCAATCCGGCATCGATAGCTCCCTGTGCAATGGCCTCATCGCCAAGTAAAAGTTTCTTCATCATAATATAGTTATATTCTTGGAGTGCAAATTTCCCCTTTTTTAATTGAAAAGACAAATTACAACAGCACAAATAGCATCTATTATGCAGAAATTCATTTTAATACAGAAAACATACCTGTTTTTATGCTAATTTTGCTCCCGATATGAAAAGAGAAGATTTTGAGATAATGGCCCCGGTGGGTTCCTGGGAATCGTTGGCAGCTGCATTTCAGGCGGGTGCAGGTTCTATATACTTTGGAGTAGATAAACTGAATATGCGTGCTCGTTCAGCAAGTAAGTTCGGTCTGGACGATTTAAGACAGATAGCTACAGAATGTACTGAACATGGAGTAAAGAGTTATCTTACTCTAAACACTGTGATGTATGGAGAAGATATTGAACTGATACACGAAATAGTAGATGCCGCCTTAGAGGCAAAGATATCGGCTGTTATAGCCTGCGATATAGCTGTTATGTCCTATTGCAACAAAGTGGGTATGGAGGTTCATCTCTCTACGCAGTTGAATATCAGCAATATTGAGGCTCTGCGTTTCTATGCTCAGTTTGCCGATGTAGTTGTGCTGGCACGCGAACTCAATCTGAGCCAGGTGGCAGAAATCTATCGTCATATAGAAGAAGAGAATATATGCGGACCTAAAGGAAACAGAATTCGTATAGAGATGTTCTGTCATGGTGCGCTCTGTATGGCTATAAGTGGAAAATGTTATCTCAGTCTGAATGAACTTGGGACTTCGGCAAATCGTGGTGCCTGCATGCAGGTGTGCAGACGCGGTTATATAGTTCACGATAAAGAGAGCGATATAGAACTGGCTGTGGAAAATCAATACATAATGTCGCCTAAAGATCTTAAGACCATACGTTTTATGGACAAGATGATAGAGGCGGGTGTACGTGTCTTCAAAATAGAGGGTAGGGCACGCGGACCGGAATATGTAAAGACAGTTGCAGAATGCTATTCCGAAGCTATAGATTCCTGTCTGAAGGGCACTTTTACCGATGAAAAGAAGGATAATTGGGATGCCCGATTGGCTACTGTATTTAATCGTGGATTCTGGGATGGTTACTATTTGGGACAGCGATTAGGTGAATGGAACGAAAAATATGGTTCACAAGCCACCGAAGTTAAGGTTTATGTAGGCAAGTGTACCGATTATTTTTCAAAGATAGGTGTAGGCGAATTCCTAATAGAAGCTGCAGCAATTTCACAAGGTAATAAACTTCTTATAACAGGTAATACAACAGGTGCACTAACCTTTGAACTGGACGATCCGCGTGTAGATTTAAAAAGCGTGACAGATGTACCAAAGGGTGTAAAAGTATCGTTCAAAACGCCGGAAAGAGTGCGTCGTGGTGACAAACTCTATTTGCTTGCCCAAGCCAAAGCGTAGATACGCATCTGCTTTACCATAGCAAGCAATCCGTTGCTGCGGGTAGGTGACAGATGTTCTGTAAGTCCTATCTCATTTATGAAATGCAGGTCGGAATCGAGGATTTCCTGTGGAGTGTGCCCCGACATCACCTTTATAAGCAGACTAACCAGTCCTTTGGTTATTATGGCATCACTGTCGGCATTAAAAATCACCATTCCATCGGTATATTCTGCCTGTAGCCATACTCTGCTTTGGCAACCCTCTATCAGATTGTCATCGGTTTTATAACGCGAATCAAGTTCAGGCAGTTCGTTGCCTAAATCTATAATCATCTGATATTTGTCCATCCAGTCGTCGAATGCACTGAACTCTTCAATTATCTCTTCCTGTATTTCGTCTATTGTTGCCATTATTTTTCGTTGTAGATTACATAAAGCACTGTTTCGCCAACGGCTTGCAGTGTAGCCTTATCTATATTGTCTATGTTGTCGTTTATTGTGTGCCAGGTGGGACCAAAAGAACTCTCTTTGCACTCCGGCAGATAGGGTACTATGTCTATGGCGGGAATGTGGGCTATTGAATTTATAAAGTAGTGGTCATCTGTTACAAATCCGCCATCTTCCAGTGGAAACATGGCTCTGTTCCCTGTCAAACCGGCTGCCTCCCAATACTTGTCAACAATGTTTTTGGCATAGTGATTTGATATACCCTCTCTATAGAAACGAGCTCCTTTGCCGCCAACCATATCCAACAGTACGGCATATCTTGCCATATATCCATCTTTATGTGGACGACGTGACCAATATTGTGAACCCAATCCCCAATGTTCGGGCAGACTTCTTCCTTTATAGCTATCGCCCGGTCCCCAATCTTCTGCATCAAAAAATATAAAGTCTATTCCTATAGCAGGTGCTTTTATTTGTAACTGGCGGGCTATTTCAAGTATTACACCCACACCGCTTGCTCCATCGTTTGCTCCATCAACAGGTTTTTTATGGTTGGCAGGGTTTGGGTCATTATCAGCCCAAGGACGGCTATCCCAATGCGCGCATAGAATAATTCTTTTGTTGCTTTCAGGATTTATCTGTCCCACTATGTTGTAACCGTTAATTAAAGTTCCGTCAAAGGTGGTTACCTGTATGTTCTGAACTGTGGTTTCTGCCCCAAAACTTTTTAGTTTTTGTTCCAACCAATGTGCGCACTCTTTGTGGGCTTTTGTGTTAGGAACTCGTGGGCCGAAATCGGTTTGTGCCTTAACGTAGCTGTATGCGCTGTCTGCATTGAATGTGGGTATATCTGTTTGTGCAGTTGGAATAACTGTCTTTGTAACAGGTACAGTAGCCCTACCGCCTCCGCATGAAACAAACAGAAGCAACGATGCAAAAACTACAATAAGGTTCTTCTTCATTACTATTTGTTTAATCTCCAGGTAGCACCATCTTTGGTATCTTTAATTTCGAAACCAAGTGCTGTAAGTTCGTTACGTATCTTATCGCTAGTTGCCCAATCTTTATTGGCTTTTGCTATTGAACGCTGTTCAAGCAACATATCTACCACTTTACTATATGCCTCTTCTCTGCCACTATTGTTGCCACTCTCCATTTTCATGCCCATTATATCGAACAGGAATGTGTCAAACAGCAGTTTCAGTTCGGTAATATCGGCTTCGGTTAGTGCTGCCTTTCCATCTACAGCCTGATTTATAACTTTGGCTGCATCAAACAGGTGGCTTATCAGAATAGGAGTATTCAGATCATCATTCATGGCTGCATAACATTTTGTTTTGAAATCCTGTACGCTAACCGATGATGATTCAGCAGCTTTGATACGTTCTATAGCTTTGTATGCCTCCATGAGTCTGTTCATAGCCTTTTCGGCATCTTGCAGAGCATTGTTGCTGAAATCTACAGTACCACGGTAGTGAGCCATTAAGATGAAGAAACGGATAGTCATTCCGCTGTAAGGCTGTTCCAATAATTTGTGACTGCCTGTAAAGAATTCATTCAAGGTTATGAAATTACCAAGCGATTTGCCCATCTTTGTGCCGTTGATGGTTATCATATTGTTATGCATCCAATATGTTACCATATCGTCGCCCTGGCTTGCAACTGACTGTGCAATCTCACATTCGTGGTGTGGAAATATCAGGTCCATTCCACCTCCGTGGATATCAAAATGGTCACCTAAATATTTGCGTCCCATTGCAGTACATTCACAGTGCCAACCCGGGAAACCGTCGCTCCAGGGTGATGGCCAGCGCATAATATGTTCAGGCTGTGCTTTTTTCCAAAGTGCGAAATCGGCAGGGGCATGCTTTTCGTCCTGTCCGTCAAGTTCGCGGGTGGTATTAAGCACATCATCCAGATTGCGTCCCGACAATTTGCCATAGTGGTGGTCTTTATTGTATTTGGCCACATCAAAATAGATGCTTCCCCGGCTTTCGTATGCATAACCATTATCCAGAATCTGTTTAACCAGTTCTATCTGTTCAATAATATGTCCGGATGCGTGTGGTTCAATGCTTGGTGGCAAAACATTCAGAGCGTCCATGGCTTTGTGGTAGCGCAGTGTGTAGTACTGAACTACTTCCATTGGCTCCAACTGCTCCAATCGTGCTTTTTTTGCTATCTTATCTTCGCCTTCGTCAGCATCGTGTTCCAAATGACCAACATCGGTAATGTTTCTGACATATCTTACTTTGTATCCCAAATGTTGCAGATACCTGAAAAGAATGTCGAATGTAATTGCAGGGCGGGCATGTCCAAGATGTGGATCACCATATACGGTAGGTCCGCACACATACATTCCTACGCGTCCTTCGTGAAGTGGTTTGAATTCCTCTTTCTTACGCGAAAGAGTATTGTATATCATTAAATTCTGTTTCATAAAAATACTGTTTTGAGCTGCAAAATTACAACTTTATTTTTTCTCTTCATCCATCAGTGATGTCAAAGCGCGTACAGTGACCTCCTTTTCATAGCAATTGAACATCTTTTCTACCTCTTCTTTATCTTTTACACGTGTAAACAGACTTACTACAGGTACTATAATAAGTCCTGCAACCATAGCCAATACACCTGCATTGATAGGCGATGTAAAGAATGGAGATATAAACTCTTGACCTGTAAATGTGCAGAACATACAGCCACACATAATAAGCACACCTACTATAAAACTAACCCATACGGCAGCATTAGTTGTACGTTTCCAGTAGAGTCCATATAGGAATGGTGCTAAAAATGCGCCTGCTAATGCTCCCCAGGATATACCCATTAATTGTGCTATAAATGTTACAGAACTCTTTGCCTGGATAATTGCCAATACAGATGAAACGGCTATAAAGAAGACCACAAGCAGACGAATGCAGAGCAGTTGCGATTTTTCGTTCATCTGTTTGCCTTTAACACTTCTTGCAGGTACAATTATGTCGAGTGTAAGAGTTGAACCCGATGTAAGAACCAGTGAAGATAGTGTTGACATTGATGCTGAAAGCACCAGAATAATTACTATACCTATCATCAAATCAGGCAATGTTTGTAACATGGATGGAATAATACTGTCATATACCGGATTTCCATTAGCTCCATATTCAATAACATCGCCATAAAGACGACCAAATCCACCTAAGAAGTAGCAACCACCTGCTACTATCATGGCAAATACAGTTGAAATAATAGTACCTTTTCTTATGGCAGCTTCATCGCGGATGGCATAGAATTTACCAACCATCTGCGGTAATCCCCAAGTTCCTAACGATGTAAGTAGAACCACACCTATCAGGTATAGTGGTTGTGGGCCTAAGAATGAGATAAATGCGCCATTCATATTAGGGGCTGTTTCTGCGGTTATATGTGATAGCTCTTCTACAGCAGCTGTAAAACCTCCGTTACCGTTAAGCACAGAGAGAATAACCGCAACTATACCTACCAGCATTATCATACCCTGAATAAAGTCATTGACGGCTGTTGCCATGTAGCCACCTACAAGTACGTATATACCTGTCAGCACTGCCATTCCTATAACACACCATGTGTAGTCTATTCCAAAAGACATTCCGAACAGTCTTGACAGTCCATTGTATAGCGACGCAGTGTATGGTACCAGGAATATAAATACTATAATGGATGCAGCTACTTTGAGTGCACTGCTATTGAATCGGGCTCCAAAGAAATCGGGCATAGTGGCACTTTTCAGATACTGTGTCATAAGACGGGTACGTCTGCCCAGTATTCTCCAGGCCATAAGCGAACCAATCAGGGCATTTCCTATTCCTATCCAGGTTGATGCCAATCCATATTTCCAACCGAACTGTCCTGCGTAACCAACAAAGATTACCGCCGAAAAATATGATGTACCAAAGGCGAATGCTGTAAGCCATGAACCTACATTTCTGTCACCCAAAACAAAACCTTGAACGTTAGTTGCACTTTTTCTGCAGTAAATGCCAACGCAAATCATTATGGCAAAGAATACTATCAGAATAGATACTTTTAGAAACATTTGTTACAGTTTTAATGTTAATTACAAAATTCTGTTATTCCCAACCTTGAATGAGTGTCAATCCGTTTTCGGATATCACCTTTTCTGCTTGTTCAATATCGGCAGGGCGAATAATAAGTACCAATTTACCATCTTTATGGAATGTATATAGATAGTTTATGCTTACGCCACCTTTTGTTATACTGTCTATTGCTGATGCAAATGTGGATGTGTTGGCATCTATTTCAATAGCAAGAACTTCGTTTACATTTACCAGTATTCCTTTTGATTGTAACAATCTGGATGCTTTCATCTGTTCTGATGTGATGAGTCGCAGAATGCCATAATCGGTAGTGTCAGCCACTGACGCAGCCTGTATCTCTATATTTTCAGCCTTCAGAACGTCAAGAATATTTCCTAACTTACCGTTTTTATTCTCTAAAAAGATTGATAACTGTTTGATTGTCTTCATAACTCAAAAATATTAATGGTTTTGACGCAAATCTTTTACTCTCACTGCTTTGCCATCGGTTTGAGGAATGACACCTTTACCTACCAGTTTCACTCTTGGTGTTAGTAGAATTTCATCTTTCAGCCTGCGAGATATCTCTTTTGTAAGGTTTTGAAGCAGTGCAAAATCGTCAGTAGATTGTGCAAGTTCTACTTCTACGGTCATTTCGTCATTATCGCCAATGGTCTCTATTGTAATCAGATAATCGCTTGCAAGTTCGGGGAACTGCATAAGTATCTTCTCTATCTGAATAGGGAATATGTTTACACCCTTTACAATAATCATGTCGTCGCTACGTCCCTGGAAACGTGCCAGACGTCTGTGTGTGCGTCCGCAAGGGCAATCACCCGGTAAGAAACGGGTAAGGTCTCTTGTGCGATAACGGAACAGTGGCATAGCTTCGCGGTTTAGAGTGGTTAATACCAATTCGCCTACTTCGCCGTCAGCTACAGGTTCCAATGTGACAGGATCTACTATTTCTACTATGTAATTGTCTTCCCAAATATGAAGTCCGTTCTGTTCTTGACATTCAATTGCAACACCGGGACCGCACATTTCACTCATACCGAAGTTATTGTATGCTTTTGCACCCCAAATCTCTTCAATACGTTTGCGTTGGGCATCTGAATGTGGTTCTGCACCAATTATAAGAGTATGTACTGTTGTATCGGCAGGATTGATACCCTCTTCCTGAAATGCTGCAGCCAAACGTGTGGCATAGCTTGGAATACAGTGTAATGCGGTAGTGCCAAAGTCCATTATAAATTTAACGTGACGTTTGCTGTTGCCTGCTCCGGCAGGAACTGTAAGTGCTCCCAGGCGTTCAGAAGCGTATTGAATTCCCAGTCCACCGGTAAACATTCCATAACCGGATGTGTTCTGTATAATATCACTGCTTCTCAGACCTATGGTGTACATAGAACGTGCCATGGCGTCTGCCCACTGTTCTATATCGCGTTGTGAATGTAGAATAACAGTAGGATTACCTGTTGTACCACTTGATGAGTGTAGTCTGACTACTTTACTAAGCGGTACCGATGCCAAACCGAATGGGTAGTTTTCGCGAAGATCGTTCTTGGTTGTGAACGGAAATCTTCTGATATCTTCAACAGACTTTATGTTTTCCGGTGTAATATTGCGTTCTTTCAATATAGGTGCGTAGAAATTGCTTCCCATTGCTATCTCTACTGTCTTTTTAAGACGCTCTACCTGAAACTGCTCCAGCTGTTTGCGGGGCATTGTTTCAATCTCTTCATTCCAATACTTGTTGCTCATATATTACTTCTTTTACTTTACCTTATTAAATATATAAAAAGACCTGTCTTTGTGGGACAGGTCTTTAGTATGCTTTTTCAACTACATAACGACTCGCCCCACTTGATTAAGTGCGGTAATAATAGTAACAATAATAACCGTATGTATGTTGTAAATTCATCTTGTTTCAATAATTGCAATACAAAAGTAGGTACAATATTTATAGATGCAAAGTTTTTGTGCATTTTTTTGCAGGATTCAGAGCTATTATAAGAAAAATATTCCTATAGGCTGTATTTTTATGCAAATATCAAATTGTATTGACCTACGAATTTTCAATAAGGTTAAGCAATTTTTTTACTGCGTCTTCTTCAGGAATGTTCTTTTCAACACACTCTTTACCCTTGTATAGGCTTATTTTGCCTCTGCCTGCTCCTACATAGCCAAAATCGGCATCTGCCATTTCACCTGGTCCGTTTACTATACAGCCCATAATGGCTATTTTTACGCCTACCAGATGTGATGTTGCCTGTTTAATCTTTGCGATGGTCTCTTCAAGATTATACAGTGTTCGTCCGCAACCGGGGCATGATATGTATTCTGGTTTTGTAAAGCGTATTCGCGCAGCTTGCAATATGGCATTGGCAGTATTTACAAGTTGTTCTGCCGATATGTGGTTGTTGCTGTTCTTAATTATCAGGTCCTTGGCATATCCGTCTATCAGCAGCGCACCGGCATCCATTGCTGCCTTTAACTGCAAATCTTCCAGAGACTCTTCATTGTATTCCAGATAGATGGTCTCATCTTTTATACCGGCTTTTGCTTCTGCTCGTTTGGTGGCACTCTCTTCTGCATATTCTACCAGTTTTACGGCAACCGGAATTTCACGTTCAGGTGCTTCCGAAAGTGAAACTCTTATTGTGTCGCCAATACCTTCGCCAAGCAGCGCACCTATACCGACTGCACTCTTTATGCGACCGTCTTCGCCTTCACCGGCTTCGGTTACACCCAGATGTATGGGGAAAGACATATTCTCCTTATCCATCTGTTTTACCAAAAGCCTTACGGTTTGTACCATAACTGTGGTGTTACTGGCCTTAATGGATAGAACAACATCTGTAAAGTTCTGTTCTACGCATATACGTAGAAACTCCATACAGCTTTCAACCATACCTTCGGGCGTGTTTCCATAGCGGCACATAATGCGGTCTGAAAGCGAACCATGGTTTACACCTATTCTTATTGCAGTTTTGTTTTCTTTGCAGATTTCAAGGAATGGAATGAATCTTCGCCTTATCTTCTCTATTTCGTCAGCATATTCCGCATCGGTATATTCCAGTTCTTTGAATGTACGGGCAGGATCTACATAGTTGCCGGGGTTGATTCTAACCTTTTCCACATACTTTGCAGCTACGTCTGCTACGTTTGGGTTAAAGTGTACGTCTGCCACAAGTGGGGTATTGAACCCTCTATCTACAAGTGATAATTTTATGTTTTGCAGATTCTCTGCTTCGCGAGTACCCTGTGTGGTAAGTCTGACCAGTTCTCCACCCGCATTGATTATGCGTATGGCCTGCTCTACGCAAGCTTCAGTATCGGTGGTCTTTGTGGTGGTCATAGACTGCACTCTGATAGGAGAATTACCACCTATTGTAATATTGCCTACTTTGGTTACAGAACTCTTTCTTCTATTGTAGATGCCCATATTTTTTAAGCTATCAATTTGTCTTGAAATCGTATTTTATGTTGCTTAACTCTGCATTCGCTTTTTCAATTTTGCTCTTCAGTCCATCTTTGTGTGCTGCCAGTCTCTCTGCAAGTTCTGAATCTGAAAGTGAAAGCATCTGCACTGCCAGAATAGCGGCATTCTGCGCTCCGTTTACACCTACTGTTGCCACCGGAATGCCGGGAGGCATCTGAATAATAGAGAGCATAGCGTCCAGTCCGTCTAACATACCTTTTATAGGTACGCCAATAACGGGTAGGGTAGTGTTGGCTGCTATTACACCAGGCAGAGCTGCTGCCATACCTGCTGCTGCAATAATTACTTTAATACCTCGTGACGCAGCATTTTTTGCAAAATCTTCTACAGCACTTGGAGTACGGTGTGCTGAAAGGGCGTTTATTTCGAACGGTACCTGCATGTCGTTCAAAAACTGTGCTGCTTTCTCCATAATAGGCAGGTCGGATGTGCTGCCCATAATAATGCTTACTGTTGGTTTCATATTATTTAGTTTTTTCTTAGTCTTGCTATTGGAATACCCAGTTGTTCCCTGTATTTGGCTACGGTTCGTCTGGCAACTATGTAGCCACTCTCTTTTAGAAATACCGATAACTGTTCGTCTGTATATGGTAAATTTTTGTCTTCGTTATCAATTTTTTCCTGTAGGATTCTGTGAATCTCTTTTACCGAAACCTCTTCGCCACTGTCGGTTTTTACTCCATCAATAAAGAAAAACTTTAAAGGAAGTATGCCAAAGTTGGTCTGTACATATTTACCATTTGTGGTTCTCGATACTGTGGAGATATCGTATCCTGTTATTTCGGCAATATCTTTTAGAATCATAGGACGTAGTTTGGTTTCATCGCCATCAATAAAATAATCGCGCTGAAAACGTATGATTGCCTGCATTACACTATACATGGTCCGTTCGCGTTGTTTAAGTGCCTGGATAAAACCTTTTGCAGCATCAAGCTTCTGTTTTATGTAGAGTGCTGCGCTTTTGTTACTGCTGTTGTCGCTGTTTATCTGTTCATCAAGCATTGAAACAAAACTACTGCTTATTCTCAATTCCGGAATGTTGAAATTGTTTAGAGTCAGTTCCAGCTCATCGTCAGTTCTTTCTACTATATAGTCAGGGATGATAAGTTGTTGACCTTTGGATATAGATTCGCCTAATGCACTTCCCGGACGCGGATTCAGCTTTTGAATTTCAGTTATAGCTCTGTTTATCTCTTCTTGACTGACCTGAAGTTTTATGGCTATTTTGTCCCAATGTTTGTGTGTGAATTCGTCAAAACAGTTGGAAATTATGCTGCGTTCCAACCCATTGTTCTCTTTTCTGTCCAGTTGGATAATGAGCGATTCCTGCAGATTACGTGCGCCAATACCTGCCGGTTCAAAATCCTGTATAATCTTCAGAACTTCCAGAATCTGTTCGGGAGTTACGTCCAGATAGTGGTAAAAGGCCAAATCGTCCGAAATAGATTGGAGTGGTTTATCCAGAAAACCGTCATTGTTTAGGGAACCAATCAGATAATCGGCTATTTTTTTCTGTATCTCTGTCAGTTCTCTTTCGGCCAGTTGTTCATTCAGAATGTCGTAAAAAGATTCCGATTCTGAATATGGTATCTCCAACAATTCTCTGGCAGGCGATTTGCGTCTGTCTGTATAAAAATCGGGTTCGTCGTCTTCCGAAAGAAAATCATCGTGAGGGCTCTCTTCCAATGGTTCACTATTATAATTTTCTTCGTTATCATCGTCGTTAAGCCTATCTTCATAGCCCTCTTCCAAAGCCGGATTGTCGTCCAATTCAGCGCGTATCTTGTCCTCTAACTCTATGGTAGAGAGCTCCAATATCTTGGCTTCAAGTACTTGCTGAGGCGATAATGATTGCGACAGTACTTGCAATTGCGCCTGGGTCTGTATTTGACTGTTTTTTAAATCCGGCATAACTTAATCAATAATGGAAACTACTGCCACCTATAAATTCTCTGACCAATGATGTTGGCGGCAAATTCCTGTCCGGTATAGATTTGAACATACTCAGGAATTTCTTCAGTTCGTATGCCTTTCTGTATTCGGGGCAGTTTTGAGGAACTTCGGAAAGTATAGGTATGATTAAATCTTTTATAACAGCTATTTCAAACAACGTAGCCGAATTGAACATGACATCGGCATACTCTTGGTATGGGAATATCCACTTCTCTTCTCCTGCACGGACACTTGGCCAACGGGCTATAGTATCTTTTGCTGAATATTGGCGATACTTATAGTCGCGTAACATACGTCTTAGCAGGCGATTGTCACTGGTTGGAATATAGTTGTGTTCGTCCATTCTTATAGAAGTAAGTGCCGAAACGTATATCAGGAACTTTGCCTCTTTAGGTATGTTCGGCATAAGGTTTGGATTAAGGGCGTGAATACCTTCTATAAGCAGTACATCGTTCTCTTTGAGTTGCAAAAGATTTCCGTTATATTCCCTAACTCCACCTTTTTTGAAATTGAATGTAGGGGTACTAACCTCTTTCCCCTCTAATAGATCTTTTAGCTGATTATTAAAGAGTTCCAAATCGATTGCGTATAACGATTCAAAATCATGTTCTCCATTTTCGTCTTTCGGAGTTAAATCCCTATTAAGAAAATAGTCATCCATGGAGAGAACTTTTGGATTTATACCATTGGCCAGAAGCTGTACCTGAAGTCTTTTGCTGAATGTTGTTTTACCGGAAGATGATGGACCGGAAATCATTATTAGTTTCAATGCACTATTCTTCTTGTGTCGTTCAACTATGGAATCGGCTATATGGACAATCTTGTTTGATTGCAGTGCTTCAGCTATGTTGATAACCATATTTGAATGTCCTGAAGTTGTGGCTAAATTCAAATCTCCTAAAGTGGAAATGCCCAAAATATTCTGCCAGGAGTGAAATTCGGAAAATATGTTGAACATCTTCTCCTGATTGGTTTTTTCTCTTAGCTGTGATGGGTTTTTACTGTCCGGTATGCGTAATAACACCCCATTGCCATACTTCTCTATTCCGTACAGATAGATATAACTTGTATCCGGAGGTAGTGTGCCAAAGAAGAAGTCGGCGTAATTGTTTAGAGTGTAATATGTGGTATATAGTTCTCCTGTCGATTTAAGCAGTCTTGATAAGTCCTTTCGGCCTTGTTGTTCCATCAATGCTATAACACTGTCTGTAGGCTCTTTGTGCCTTTCGAATGGTATGGCACTGTCAATAATGGCCTGTACCCGTCCGTTTATAGCGGTAATATCGTCATCGGTAAGTTCCCTGCCTATGTGAATTTGACAGTATGTACCTTTCGATATGGAATTGTTGATTTCTACTTTACTGTTAGTATATAATTCATCAACAGCTTTTGTAAGAATAAAGAAAAGTCCCAACAGATAGTTCTTTTTGCCTAATGGTGATGTAATGTCGAAATACTGAATATCGGCATTGTCATATAGTTTGGCATTCAAACACTTTGCTTTGTTGTTTATTGTTGCGCATAATGGTTTGTATGCAAGGTTCAAACCCATAGTCTTGTAAACTTCCAACAGTGTTAATCCTTGTTTAACTGTAATGGTCTGTTGATTGTTTATGCATCTTATCTTTATCATACAAAATAGAAAGTAAGGTTATTATATACAAAAGTAGTTCTTTTTGGTATTCTTACCACTTTTTTAAGTGTAAAAAAACCTAAATGGTGAGCCAATAAGTAATATAAAGGTACAACTTATTGATTTTTAGGTTATCTTCGCGCCTTGAAAACCGTATAACGGGCAGTAAAATGCATAATCAAAAAGAATAAACAATTAATAAGATGAAAAAGATTTGTGTTTTTGTATGTTCAGCAGCAGTTCTGTTGGCATCTTGTGGTTCTCCAAAAATGGGTAAGGTTGTAATGGAAACAGCAGTAGATTCTGTTTCATATACAATGGGTATGTCACGTTCAAATGGTTTTCTACCATATCTTGTAAACCAAATGGGAGTAGATACTACTTACCTGGAAGATTTTATTAAAGGTTTTATTGAAGGCGCAAATATGGATGCCGATGCAGGTGCTCAGAAAGCATATTTTGCAGGTATTCAGATAGGTCAGCAGGAACTTAATGAAGCTTTTGTAGGACTAAGCGCAAATATGTTTGGTAAAGATAGTGGTAAGTTGATGAACAAAACCAACTATATGAATGGTTTCCTTGACGGTGTTCAGGAAAGTACTGAAATTATGACCAGAGAACAGGCCGATATTATAACTGATAGCCTCTTTAACATCTTCTATGCTGAATCTATGGAAGAACAGTATGGCGAAAACCGCGATGCCGGTAGAGAATATCTTGCAAACAAAGCTAAAGAAGATGGAATTGTGGCAACAGGTAGCGGTCTTCTATACCGAGTTATAAAAGAGGGTAAGGGTGCAAAACCTACAGCAACCGATAATGTAAGAGTTAACTATCGTGGTTCACTTATTGATGGTACTGTATTTGACGAATCTACAAAACCTATCACTCTATCTCTTTCAAGTGTAATTGAGGGTTGGACAGAAGCTTTGCAGCTTATGAATGTTGGTTCAAAGTATGAACTCTTTATACCATACGAATTGGGTTATGGCGATTCAAACAATGGTATTATTAAACCATATTCAGCACTGATATTTGAAGTTGAATTGGTTGATATTGAAAAGTAATTATTAATGAGTAATAAGCGTGGAGGCTGTGCCATATTGAAGTGACCCCAAAAGTTTAGACAAAAAACTTTTGGGGTTTCATTATGCACAAA
>CALFTK010000062.1 GCA_937916465.1 uncultured Bacteroidales bacterium | reverse complement strand
GACCGTGAAAAAACGGAGCATGTTTGAGACACGTTAGACAGCCGTTAGGCTGGCTAAAAGGTCGAGTTCTACGTTTTAGGTCTGATGGAGAACGGAGCAGCTTCGAACAGCTATGTCCTGAATTTTCACTACGGATGTCAGAAAAAAAACAGTATCGTAACTGCCCTTGTGGTAATTACGATACTGCTGTAGTTATGTAAGTAAAATCTTACTTGCGAATGCCGTAGAGATAGCCTAAGAGAGCCATCTTGCCACGCATAGTTTCACGTGGAGTGAATTCTCCATTAACCCACATATAGCGAATATTGAAGAAAGATTCCTGTTGTGGCCAACCACCATTGTACCAGTCAGGGTAACAACGATTTAGAATAATGCGGGCATCGCCACCATTGCCTGCAGACCATGTCTCTGTACCATTGAACGGAGTCTGTCCGGGATGTGAACCCGGAGTACCATCATTACGACCGGTGGTGTAGCAGTCTATGATATGACGTTCGCCCAAACCTGTCATTTCAACAGTGTTTGATGGGTTTCTTCCCAGACCCCAACCGGCTTCCATATACATAGCTTTTTCCAGTTCTGCCTTGCGTGCAGCATTGTTGGCAATGTAGTGCGCCATCATAACCATCTGCAGGTTTTCTGATACCTGCCAACGTGAATCGTTTGCAGTACGACGTGATGGACGTGTGCTCATAAAGTTGACATTGTTTTCATTTGCCTGATAGTCAACACTTGCCTTCATATTGTTGTAAAGTTCAGGATAGTGACGTTCCTGAGGACAAGCCAAATAAGCAGCAGTAGCCCAGATCTGATAGTATCTGTTTCTGCTCTTGCTGAAGATAGGAGTCTTACCATCTTTCACAACACTCTCTTCTGCCATAATATCTTCCCATTTGGTATCGCCTGTTACGTTATACAGGTAAGCAGCAGCCAACTGACGGAAATCGCGTCCACGCATACTTGCGCTACCTATATCTTGTAAATCGTCAAGCTGAGAATTTTCTTGTTTGGAAGCATAGTTGAACGCTGTGATAGCTTCGTCTGTATAGTATTTGCAAAGCTCTTCGTCGCCATGAATCTGGAATGCTGCTGCCAATACTGCACAGTTAGCAGCATTAGCCCAAGCTGCCATAGTGGTAGTTCCTGCCTGGAACATAATGCTCCATTCTGATGATGGGTTTGTAACACCTTGTGAATAGCCTTCACCATCGCGAATACTCAAGAAGAAATCCACTTCATTGCGGGCTTCGTCAATAATATCAGGAATTCCGTTACCACTTTCGCGTATACCTAAGTTATCTTCTGATATGCGTCCGTTTGTAAGAATGTAAGGAAGAATCATGTCATAGATGTTACCTACGTGTGCCAGATGACGGTCCCAGTCAAATGCATCAGAGTGTCCTCCGCGAACCTCTGTATTAACAGGATTGCCAGGAAGACGATGCTGCCAGAATGCAGATGTCAGAGCCGGTTTAAAGTGTGGTTCGTCCCATACGTCGCCACCTATTCTGCGCCAATCCGGATGCCAGGGTTGCAAGTCTGTTTTATACACAGTGAAGCCTACAGGATCTACTTCCGGAATAAACATAGGCTGACGTGGAATAGGGGTTACTGATGAATCTATTGGCTCGCCTAAACGCATATAGTAATAACCACGTACAGAGAAACGGTATGGCTGGAAATATACTTCGTTGCTTATGTCAAAGTCCATACTGCAACCTACGCCCTCTACAACAAGACGATAACGTCCCGGTTTTGATTCTTTAAAGTCAATATTCCATACGTCGGAGCCGGTCATATTCTTTTTATTGGCTTCGTTTGTGGATTCCGAAGCAGACATCCAGAATTTTACATTACCTACTTTCTTGGATTTACCTGTTTCTACGTTGTACAGATATACTTTCTTGCCAACAAATGATGTGTAGTCTCGCTGGCCGCCATCGCCCAACCATAGATAGAGGTCGGCTGCTTTGGTTGCTTCCTGAGGAGTGTAACCTAAGATATTTACATGTACAGCTTCTGACTGAGAATTCCAAATATCAAACTTTACTTCTGCACTATTTGTGTCAGATCCTAATCCGTTAGGGATAGATACTGTATAGGTGCATCCCTGTTTCATTGATTTAGGGAGTTGAAGGAATATCCAGTGATCAAGTTCGCTGGTTAGTGTGTTGTCTGTGTTCATTGGTTTTGATTTTCTCCAGGCATTGACAGCTACACTGTTGCCAAATGATTTGTCGTCGGCAGATGTGATAGTCCATGAATCGGCTTTTGCTGCTATTGCAGGATCTAATCTCTGTCCAAATACAAGCAGGGTATCATCGCCTTCTGCGAATGAGTGACCTAAATAGGCACTTGGACCTGTACCATCGTCACGATAACGAACTTCACCATCACGGAAATGAACCATCAGGTAATCTTTGTCTATTACCTTCAGTTCAAGAAATTTTGTAGCACTTACCAAACCGGGTGCCATTACGGCTGCCAATGCAAGCAGCGACGTAGCGATTGTTTTGATTTTCATATAAACATTAGTTGGTTAATAAAATTGTCCAAAAGTACAAAATGGATTTTTAGTATTGTAATATTTCCACAAAAAACTATTTAATCTCTTTTGTGGTAATGGCAGTACCGTTTGTGTATATGGTCTGTTTAATGACTAATCCACTTGGGTTATCAGTTAATTGTCCTGCCATATTGTAGTAACGTATCTCTTTTATAGACGATACATCTAATGATGATGGTTTGTCAACCGAAGTTATTCTGTTTGCTGCTATCCTAAGCTGGGCATGGACATTATAATATGCCGGTTTGGGCTGTAGCGAACTATTATACAGCAGTGGCTGGTTTTGTCGCCATGAATGGTTGTCTGATATTCCCCAGATAAGCATTGTGGGACAGTTGTCATTGCGTAGGAAAACACGGGTTATTGCTCCGTATTCCTTTGCCTGAATATCAAGCGCATTGCTTGCGTATGGATTGGCCAGTGCTATGTCCAGTTCGGTTATTATGCACTTCATTCCTATTTCTGCATATCGTTTTATGTTCTTTTCCAGTTTCAGAGTGTCAAGTTCGCCGGTTGTAAGATGACACTGCAGACCGCAACCTTCTATAGGTATTCCGGATTTGATAAGTCTTTTCACCAAATTATAGTATGCTTCAGATTTTGTACCACCCATAAATTCTACACCATAATCGTTTATGTAGAGTTTAGCTTGTGGGTCAGCCTGATGTGCCCAAACAAAGGCTGAATCTATAAAGTCTTCGCCTATATATGTTGCCCAAATAGATGGACGTAATTTGTATGCATCGGGGTTGGTACGTACTATGCTTTGGTCATCGTCAAGTACCTCATTACAAACATCCCATTCAACAATTTTTCCTTTGTATTTACCTACTACGTTAAAGATGTGGTTCTTCAGTATGCTGAGAAGTTCCTGACGCGTATAATTGTGGTTGTTTTTCTTGCCATCTTGGCTTACCCATTCAGGAACTTGTGAATGCCATGCCAATGTGTGTCCGCGAACCTCTTGGTTGAATCGGCTTGCTACCCACACCACTGCATCGGAACCGCCGTAGTTGAAACTGTTCTTACTTGGTTCGGTTGCATCGAATTTCATTTCGTTTTCACCAACTATAATGTTGAATTGGTTACCTACCAATCCTGTTTCGCCATCATTGCGGCTACAGTCATAACGATAGCTGGCTGCTGCAACACCTATCTTTTTGCCCAAAATATCAGCGTATGTACGTAGTGGGGTGTTGTCTGTAAGGTCGTAGCTCCAATCATCATTGGGATAACCTTGAAATGCATTCTCTTCATCGTCACCTATCTCTATATCGCCCTGGCCGCTGTAGTCCAGAGATGTTACTTTTGCCACTACCATATAAGTGCCACTGCTGTCTTGACGTTCTTCTGTTACCCATGTATAGGCTTTAGGATAGATTATATTGAACCCCCAATCGGTGCCAGACTTCTCTGCTGCAGTAAGTAGCACAAATTCATCGTTGACTGATAACAGAGTGTCTGTAAGCTCTATACTTATGTATGGTAACTTGTCCGAAGTATCGAAATCTTCCGTCCTGTTGCTGTATGACAGGAGACCATCTATTTGCAATCTGTCATAACTGTTTGCCGATGATATCTGACAGACAATGTTTGATTCCGGATGCAGTGTTACGTTAACCTGTGAAGGGTTGCTCTGAAAATCTGTAAAATATAGTGTTCCTGTGGCGTTGTTTGCAGGTTTTATGCTTCCATATACTTCTGTTGCCGATGCTATAGAACCATTGCCTCCCAAAATGGCATCTTCATAAACTATGACAGAACCATATTTTCCGGTGGCTCCACTGCCATTTTCCGCTTTGGTATTTTCTATATCGTTTTCAATAAGCAGGGTCCCTTTAGTTAATCTTATTCCACCGTTTATATCGTTGTTTGTACCTGATATGACGTATGTTCCTGTTCCTTCTTTAATAATTCCCACTTTGTTTCCAGATGCTGAATTGTATATCTTTCCTGCCAGTTCTGCATTACTGTTTTTTCCACCTATTATATAGTATGATATGGCACTGCTCTTTTTGTAGTAACCGGTCAGACTGCTTCCTGTTTCTGTCTCCAGTTCTCCTATGCGGATGCCTCGTGTTCCGGATTCTATTGCAATGGTGGCCCCATTATGCACCACTACGCGATTCTTTTCAAACAGTTTGTTGTAGTTTGAACCGCTTATATTATCTGGCTGGAAGGTACCGCTGTGCAGTACCAGTCCGTAAAAACCACAACTGGAAACCACCTCTTTATAAGGATAGATATGAACATCGCCTGTATGGCCAGTCCAATCTGGATAGTCCGATCCTTTCTTTTTCTGTGTACCTATATACGTACGTTCGCCGCCTGAAAGAATATTCAGTGTTCCTTTGCCCGTAACTTTACCTGTCCATTCCGAATAGCGTGATGTAATAACACTTACCGTATCGCCCGTCTTGATACTGATATTATCGGCAATGGTTTTGTATGAACTTGAAGTATTGTTGACACAATAATTCAGTGTGTCATTGCCTGTAGAGTATATGGTGGCAGCTTTTGACGAAAAGGGTAAAACTGTTAATGCCAATAGTGCCGATAATATTTTTTTTTTGTTGTTTGTCTTCATCTGTAAATATGTCATAATTATTACCCGCGAAGTTAATAATTTAGAACATAAATTAAAAAAATAGTTTGGCTATTTCGCTACTTTGAACTTACTTTGCGCTTGGTTTTCCATTATATAAGAATATGGTAAGGAGTTACGAAGAGATAAATGAAAAAATCAGAAAAGGAAAGGCTGTAGTATTAACAGCCGAACAGGTTTCTGAAATGGCGAAAAGTATGTCGCCAAAAGAGATATTAAAAAAGGTGGATGTTGTTACAACAGGTACCTTCGGTGCAATGTGTTCATCGGGTGCAATACTCAATTTCGGACATGCTCAGCCGGCTATAAGAATGGAACGTATTGAGATTAACGGTGTGCCTGTAAGCGGTGGCTTGGCAGCAGTTGATACTTTTGTGGGAGCAACAGATTGCAATCCTGCAAATCCAAAATATGGTGGTGCAAACATTATTGAAGATTTGATAAATGGTAAAGAACTTATCCTTGAAGCATGGGGTAAGGGTACCGATTGTTATCCAAGAAAACATATCAAAACTACAATATCGTTAGATACTATTAATGAAGCTATTCTGAGCAATCCACGTAATGCTTATCAGAATTACAATGTAGCAACAAATACAACCGACAAGATTAAATATACATATATGGGTACTTTGTTGCCACACATGAAGAATGCTTCCTATAGTACATCGGGTGAACTGTCGCCATTGCTCAATGACCCTGAATGTAGAACAATAGGTTTGGGTACCAGAATTTTCTTGTGTGGCACACAGGGTTATGTAACTTGGAATGGAACCCAGTTCAATACATCAAAACCGGTAAATGAATTTGGCGTTCCTATAGGCAACACAAGAACTATAGCAGTAGCAGGCGAAATGCGTGAAATGAATACACGTTATCTTCGTGCTGCATACTATAAGAAATATGGTGTGTCAATGTTTGTGGGTATAGGTATTCCTATTCCGTTGCTTGACGAAGATTTGGCTGCCCGCGTTTCAATTAGAAACAGCCAGATTATGACCAATGTTCAGGACTATGGACATAATTACGATCATCTGGGAACTGTTACATACGAACAGTTGCAGAGTGGTGAAATAGAGATAGGAGGTAAGAAGATTCATACGGCACCTATGGCAAGTTTGGCTCGCGCTCGTGAAATTGCTGAAATACTTAAGCAATGGATAGAGGCAGGACAGTTTGAACTTACTGCTCCGGTACGCCCAATGCCTACAGGTAGAAGTCTGAATAGTTTGGAAGAAAAAATATTCTAATCTCAAAAAAAACATCAGTATGGTAAAGAAAGTGGTAATTACATTCCCCGGTGAATCTGCCGGCCGTTCATTGACATACGAACTGGTTAAGGAATTCGATATAAAGGTAAATATCCTAAAGGCCGATATGGAGTTGAGCCGTGGCGGTAAATTGGTTGTGGAACTTGATGCTGACGCCGACAAAATAGACCGTGCCATTGCATATATGGAGCAGAGTGGGGTGGAAGTCAGCTCGGTAGGCAGTAAGATACGTCACAACAGTGAACTTTGTATAGATTGTGGTGCATGTACATCTTCATGCTTGGCTGGTGCATTGTCTATACAGGCTCCTGATTGGAAATTAAAATTTGATCCCGATAAGTGCGTGGTTTGTAAGCTCTGTTTGGGATCTTGCCCATTGGGACTTTTTGAAATAGAATTTGCATAAATGGAGTATAAAGAACGTACATATAGGGAACGTTTCAGTTCCAATAACAGACGTTCATTCTCCGTTAAATATAAGGAGACAGATTTATGGATAGGGGTCGATAACGACTCCTATTCCCCTTTTATGCAAGATGAAGCATTGTCTATTATCATAAAACTACGCAATCTGATGGATTCATATCTATTGCTGGATCCGGAATATAAAACATCGCTGGTTCCATATCTTCCACAATCTCCTGCACCGCAGATTTTTCACGATATGTCTGCTGTATGCAAACGTTCAGAAATAGGCCCAATGAGTGCGGTTGCCGGTGCTGTTGCCAAATATACAGCATTAGAACTGAAGAAAAAGTTTCCTTACAAAGAAATAATGGTTGAAAATGGTGGCGATATTTACATAGATATTAAAGAGGATATAGATATTGCTGTTTTTGCAGGACAATCACCACTGTCAAACAGGGTGGGGTTGCACATTCCTGCATCAGTTTCGCCTGTAGGGGTTTGTACATCGAGCGGAACAGTAGGGCCATCGTTAAGTTTTGGTAAGGCAGATGCTGTGATGATAGTGTGTAAAGATGTGCTTTTGGCAGACAGTTATGCTACTGCTATGGCAAACCGAGTAAAGAGTGTGAACGATATAGAATCTGTAATAGATTATATATCAAATCGTTCTGATATATTGGGTGCATTGGTTATAAAAGATGATAAAATGGCTGTAACAGGCTGTTTTGAATTAAGAATATTTCAATAATACCTTATACTATGGCTTCTAAATTCAGAGTGTATGTTTATAGACCGGTGAGAGATGCTATCCTTTATTTCCTGGCAAAGGTAATGTTTGTTATATATCCTATTATGCCCAGAAAATTGGTTTTGTGGTGGCATGGCGTTTTAGCTTCTTTAGCATACAAACTGGGAAAAAGCGTAAGACAAAGGATTATAAAGCACTACACTATTGCTTTTGGACCGGAAGATCATCCCGGAAAATATTATACAATGGGTAAAGAAGTTTTTATCAATTTGGCAAAGACACTTACTGATTACGCTCTTATGAATAGAAAAAGAGAGTGGAAACAATTCAGTAAATATTTTAAAGTGGAAGGAATAGAGAATCTGGACAATGCATATAAAAAGAGAAAGGGTGTACTCTGTATGATATCTCATACTCCCGGTTGGGAATTTTCAGCTATTCTGCCACCGTTGTTGGGATATCCATCGTTAGGGGTAAGCAGTCAAATTAAGAACCCTGCATTAAACAAGATGATGATAGAGATGCGTGAAACCCGTGGCATGAAAAATATTACCCGCAATAAGTGTTACGATATTCTGTCCGATGAATTACGCAATGGAAAGTGTTTGATAATAATGATAGATCAGGATAGTAAGAATATTCGTGGTGAATTTGTTCCTTTCTTTGGACGCGATGCTTATACACCAATAGGACTTGCCCGTTTGGCAATGGATACGGGTGCGGCAGTAGTACCTATGAATACTATAAGAAATAATGAAGATGATACTTATACATTCCAAATATTGCCGGAAATTCCGTTTAAACAATTTGAAGATATTACAGAAACAATGATTTACAACACAACGCAATACAATAAAGTTACAGAAGATTTATTGCGAAAATATCCTACACAATGGGTTTGGATGCACGAACGATGGAAAACTACTCCGGAATCATTACAGAAATTCCTGGAGAGGAAATATAAAAACAGACAAAGAAAGAATGTATAATGGTTTTTATGCTTTTTGGTTAAATTGCTAACTGACAATATTCTTTCTCTGTTTCGTACTCACTTTCATTTCTTTATTGTACCTTTGCTCTGTATAATACAACAATATGAAGAAACTTACTTTATTACTGCCAATTATGTTTTTCTTGCCAACCATAGGTAATGCGCAAGATAAATTGTATTCTAATGAATTTCACATTAGTGAAGTTACATTACTTGATGGCCCGCTAAAAGATGCGAGAGACCTTAATATAGAAACGTTGTTGCAATATGATTGCAATCGTCTGCTTGCTCCATACAGAAAAGAGGCAGGGTTACAACCTAAAGCACCAACATATCCCAACTGGGATGGTTTGGATGGTCATGTAGCCGGTCACTACCTTACAGCAATGGCTATGAACGCTGCTACCGGTAACGAAGAGTGTCGCCGCCGCATGGAGTATATGATTGCTGAACTGCAGGAGTGTGCCGATGCCAATGTGAAAAATAACCCGGAATGGGGTAAAGGTTATGTAGGCGGCTTCCCCGGAAGCGCCCGTTTGTGGTCATCATTCAAGAAAGGCGATTTTGGTGTCTATTTTGGCGCTTGGGCTCCATTCTATAATTTGCACAAGATGTATGCAGGATTGCGTGATGCATGGCTCTATTGTGATAACGAACAGGCCAAAAAGCTGTTCTTAGGTTTCTGCGATTGGGTGATAGACCTTACTGCAGGATTATCGGATACACAGATGGAGCAGATGCTTGGTAATGAGCATGGAGGAATGAACGAAGTAATTGCCGATGCTTATGCTATTACGGGTGATAAGAAGTATCTGGATTGTGCAGAACGTTTCTCACATAAAAAGTTATTTACCCCTATGTCACAACGTCAGGATTGTCTTGACAATATGCATGCCAATACTCAAGTTCCAAAGGTTGTTGGATTTGAACGTATATCAGAATTGACAGGTAATGAAACATACCACAATGCAAGTTCCTATTTCTGGGATATTGTAACAGGAGAAAGAACAGTGGCTTTTGGTGGCAACAGCCGTAGAGAACACTTCCCAAGTAAAGATGCCTGTATGGATTTTATAAATGATATAGATGGTCCGGAAAGTTGTAATACAAACAATATGCTAAAACTTACAGAAGGACTCCATCGCAGAAATCCGGAGGCTCGTTTTGCAGATTATTATGAATTGGCAACATTTAATCATATTCTGTCAACCCAACATCCGGAACATGGTGGTTATGTATATTTTACTCCAACACGTCCGCGTCATTACAGGAACTATTCTGCTCCTAATGAAGCTATGTGGTGTTGTGTAGGAACAGGTATGGAAAATCATGGCAAATATGGACAGTTTATTTACACAAAAGTAGAAGATGCTCTATATGTAAACTTGTATGTTGCTTCTGAACTGAATTGGAAAGATAAAGGTTTGGTAATTCGCCAGGAGACAGATTTTCCCTATGCTGAAAACAGTAAAATAACCATTGTCAACGGTAAGGCAGAATTTCCATTGCTGATTCGTTATCCTAATTGGGTAAAGCCGGGCGAATTCTCTGTAAAAGTTAACGGAGAACCAGTATCAGTTATAACAGGTCCGTCATCGTATGTAGCTATAGATAGAAAATGGAAAAAGGGTGATGTGGTAGATGTGGAATTCCCTATGCACAGCAGTATTAAGTATCTGCCTAATGAACCTCAGTACATAGCATTGATGCATGGTCCTATAGTATTGGGAATGAAAACAGGAACAGAAGATATGGCTCATCTGATTGCAGATGACAGTCGCTTTGGACAGTATGCCAGCGGTGCTAAATTATCGACAGACCAAGCTCCAATTCTCATTAACAATGATGTGGAAAGTATAGCAGAACAACTGGAACCTATTCCGGGTAAACCATTGCATTTTACATTGAAAACCAGGATGGAGAATGCTATTCACAATGAGATTCAGCCATTCTTTGAGATACACGATTCCCGTTATATGATGTACTGGCTGGCTCTGTCTGAAGATAGTTATCAAGGTTTTTTGAATGATCTGACAAAAGCAGAGCAGGAACGTCAGGCTCTTGAAGCGCGTACGGTAGATAAAGTGCAACCGGGTGAACAACAGCCTGAAACAGACCATAAGATGGAGACAGACCGTTCAAATACAGGAAATACCAATGACTGTTTCTGGCGTGATGCAAGCAATGGTCACTATTTCAGTTATCTAATGCAGACTAATGGTGAAGAGAACCTGAGTCTTCGTCTCAAGTATTGGGGTGTAGGCGAATGGAAAAGTCACGAATTTGATATTTTTGTAGATGATATTTTAGTTAAGTCGGTAAATAACACCGGTAAATACCGTATATCAGAATTTAAATATGAAACATATGAAATCCCTTCAGAATTGTTGAAAGACAAGAGTGAAGTACGTGTAAAGTTTGTAGCAAAGCCAAACAAACAGATAGGTGAAATATATGAAGTTAGACTTATAAAATGATTATTAACCAAAATATTTTATGATGAAAAAGTTATATTTAGCTCTGGTAGCTATCGTTATGATGGTGGCAAATGTAAATGCTGCCGATCATAAGGGTATATCTTTTAACGAATTAAGTTCTGATAGATTTACCCTTATTGAGAATGGAAATCCTATATCTTTGCTGTTGGATGAAACAGATGATATAGGTGTGCAGATTGCCGCAAAAGCATTGCAGAAAGACTTTAAGATGGTTTCAGGCAAAGAGGCAAAAATTCTGAATGAACCATCAGAAAAGAGTGTAGTTATTATTGGTACTTTGGAGAGTAAGTACATTAAACAGATTATTAAAAACAAGAAACTGGACAAAAAAGAGCTGGAAGGTAAGTACGAAAAGTACATTATGACCACAATAGCGAACCCGGTAGAGGGTGTTGATGAGGCTCTTGTTATAGCAGGTAGTGACAAACGTGGTAC
>CALFTK010000061.1 GCA_937916465.1 uncultured Bacteroidales bacterium | reverse complement strand
GGGATAAAAAATTCAAGCAAGCTTGTTTTTTCTCCACTCGGTTTGCACTATCTTTAAATAACATAGGCTGCACCTCGGGATAAAAAATTCAAGCAAGCTTGTTTTTTCTCCACTCGGTTTGCACTATCTTTGCAATCAATAATGAGAGAGATAAAGATAGGTGTGCTACACCTTATTATATTTATATATATACTTTGCACCGGAGGTATAGCCGTTGCACAAACAAGGATAAGTGGAAATGTCAAGGACACTTCCGGGGAAGTTTTGCCCTATACTACCGTGCGTCTTAAAGACACTCACATAGGATGCACTACCGACAACAACGGAAATTTTTCATTTACTGGTCCAACAAACGGTGAAACACTTATCATATCATCAATAGGATACGAAGATTTCAGCATTAAGTTATCTTCCAAAACCATATTCCCTATAAATGTAACACTTGTTCCAACTACATACGACATTAGCGAGGTAGAAATAAAACCGGAACGTGAACGATACAGAAGAGAAAACAACCCGGCACTTGAATTAGCCAAAGAACTAATTTCGAAAAAGGACAGCGAAAGCCCCTACCAACACGAATATGTTTCTAAAAACAGATACGAAAAGTTCAACATTGCACTGGATAACTTTAACGAAGAAAAACAGCAACAGCTACTATTTAGACGTTTTGACTTTTTAAAGGAGTACATTGACACATCATTTGTATCAGGAAAACCCATTCTTAACATATCTTCCAGAGAACTTGTAGCTACTGACTACTATCAAAGAAGGCCAGAAAAGGAGAAACAGGTAATACAAGGACGAAATTGGGTGGGAGCTGATGATTTTCTTCCCGAAGAAGAGATTAGAGCCATGGTAGAAGCAACATTAGTAGATATAGATTTGTTCAACAACAAAATAATAATACTGAGAAATGAATTTGTAAGTCCATTGGCCGAAATCGCACCGCTTTATTACAAGTACTACATTATGGACACAATCAGTATAGACAATACACCATGCATTGATTTGGCCTTCGTTCCTAACAACACACAGTCATTTGGTTTTACTGGACACCTTTACGTTACAGCAGACTCCACCCATTTTATCAAATGGGTCCAAATGAGTATTCCCCATGACATAAACTTCAACTTTGTAGAGTATATGAATATTGAACAAAGGTTTGAAAAGGATAATTTACACCCAAGATTGTTAGTATATGAATCTATTACAACAGAACTCAAATTGTACGATTTCATAGACGGGGTTTATGCCCATAGAGAAGTATATTATTCAGACTATCGTTTTGATAATGAAGTCAATAAAGAGCCTTTCAACAGGCCGGAAAGGGTTATAGAGGAGAGTTACGCAACAGAAAGAGGCGAAGAATTCTGGGCACAATATCGCAACAGTTCAGAAGAAAAAAGAAACAAAAGCATTAAAGATATGCTTGAAAGATTGCGTAAAATCCCTGTATATTACTGGACAGAGAAATTTGTATCATTTATGTTTTCAGGATATGTACCCATAAAAGAAGAAAACACGCCATTCTACTATGGTCCTGTAAACACTACTGCCAGCTACAATGGACTGGAAGGGTTAAGATTAAGAGTTGGAGGAATGACAACTTCACATTTAAATCCACACCTATTCAGTAACTTCTACATTGCTTATGGCACAAAAGACGAACGATTAAAATACATGGCAAATATTGAGTATTCATTCAAACCTAAAAAAGAGCATGCCAATGAATTTCCCATTCACTCTTTGCGTCTGAAACACGAAAACGATATATACCAATATGGTCAGCAGTATTTATATACTAACAAAGACAACGCACTACTATCACTTAAACGCCTACCTGACAACAGAATTGGATACATCAAACAGACGGAATTGATATATTCCAACGAATTTTACAATGGTTTTTCATATTCAGCTACATTAAGAAACAGAATTAATGAATCATCATCTTTATTGCCTTTGGAAAAAGTCATGTCTGATGGCAGCATAAAATCAGAGAAACAGATAACTCAAAGTGAATTTGAAATTAAACTACGATATGCTCCAAATGAAACTTTCACACAAAGCAAATGGAACAGACACTCTATGAAACCGGAATTTCCTGTATTCACACTATCGCATACCATTGCACAAAAGGGCATATTGGGCAGTGATTACACCATACACCACACAGAAGCATCATACAGACAAAGATTGTGGATATCAATGTTCGGCTATTTTGATGTCATAATGAAAGGTGGAAAAATTTGGAATCAGGCCCCCTACCCTCTAATGATAATCCCAAATGCTAATTTGTCATATACAATCAGAAAAGAATCATTTGAACTTATGACACCAATGGAATTCATTCTTGATTCTCACGCAACATGGGATATTTCCTACTATATGAACGGTTTAATATTTAACAGGACTCCTCTGCTTAAAAAATTGAATCTTAGAGAAGTGATAACATTTAAAGGTGTGTGGGGTTCTACTATGGATTGCAACATTCCCAATATAAGCAACAGTGGAGACATATTTATATTCCCAAAGAATGTTCTTGCAACAAAAATGGCTGAACCATACATGGAAATTGGTTTTGGCATAGAAAACATTCTAAAATTTGGCAGAATAGATTATTACCGCCGCCTTACTTACAAAGATACCCCGGGTGTTTCCACCCAGGGCATCCGTATTGCAGTTCATGCTCAGTTCTAAATAGTTCAAAAAGAGAAATCCAAAAGTTCACCAACAGAATAAGAGTGATGTTTTTTTATACGCTTTAATACCTTCTGTTTTTTCTTTACCACTTTTTTCTCTTTTTCGTCAAAATACAGGACAGCCATTCTATTTGTTTCTCCCATTCTATACATATAATCCAACAGGAGCGATTCGTATTTAGAACGATTCTCCAAAAAATATCCATTATTAACAACTTCATTCTCCATCTTCTGCACAGCTGTAGTATAGACCACAGAATCCAGATGAGAAAAAGCAATAGCAAACATATAGATATCCTTTACTTCCGAATTCTTATTCTGAGAATCGTTTCTCATTGATTCCACATCGGCCTGTGTTCTGGTTAGAGCACCACCCTTCTCTATAATAGGATTCTTCTGTTTCTGCTCATTTTCAGATTGAGCATATCCCATCACAGAGAAAACCGACATTAAAAGTATCAATGTAAATCTTTTCATCCTGCTATTTATCCTAAATACGATTTCAATAATTTACTACGGGAATTCTGACGAAGACGACGAATTGCTTTCTCCTTAATCTGACGTACACGTTCACGTGTCAAACCAAATTTATCACCAATTTCTTCGAGCGTCATTTCCCTACAATTAATACCAAAGAACATACGTATTATATCTTTTTCTCTGTCAGACAAAGTAGATAATGCGCGTTCTATTTCTGTTGATAATGATTCATTTACGAGTGTTCTGTCTGCCATTGGAGAATCATCGTTCACCAATACATCCAACAGACTATTATCTTCACCATCTACAAATGGAGCATCCACTGATATGTGACGACCTGATACTTTCAGTGTATCGGCTATCTTATCAACAGGAATATCCAATGCTTCTGCAAGTTCTTCAGGTGATGGACGACGTTCATTTTCCTGTTCAAACTTTGATAATGCCTTACCAATTTTATTTAGCGAACCAACCTGATTAAGTGGCAGACGTACTATTCTTGCCTGCTCTGCAAGAGCCTGAAGAATAGACTGACGGATCCACCACACTGCATAGCTGATGAATTTAAAACCTCTGGTCTCGTCAAATTTCTCCGCAGCTTTAATTAGTCCAAGATTACCTTCATTAATCAAGTCAGGAAGACTTAATCCCTGATTCTGATACTGTTTTGCTACAGAAACCACAAAACGTAAATTTGCACGAGTAAGTTTTTCAAGCGCTTGTCTGTCGCCTTTTCTAATACGCTGTGCAAGCTCTACTTCTTCTTCAACTGTGATAAGTTCTTCACGACCTATTTCCTGAAGATACTTGTCTAAAGACGCACTTTCACGATTTGTGATACTCTTCGTAATTTTAAGCTGCCTCATCTTTTATATGCTATTGAATATGATTATCAGTTAATTACAATCCGCCACAATACTCCACTTAAACGAATTGGACGCAAAATTACAACTAATTTTTGAAAAACACATTATTTATATAGAAAATATGGCCTCAAAATCAAAGAGATTGAGACCATACATTTCTTAAACTATACGATTATTCAGAAAGATCTATTGCAAAATTTGCTCTTCTGCCTGACGGATAAATACCGGTTATAAACAGAACCTGTTCAGGTGATTTTACAGCTTCATTAAATACTGTTTCCAGATCTTTTTCGCTTCTTATCTGCACATTATTCACTTTCAGTAATATGAACCCACGTTGTATTCCTGCTTTCTGGAATTTTCCATTGCTAACACCCGAAACCTGAAGTCCGTAACCTATATTTAACTGCTTACGGGTCTGTTCCGAAACTTCGCTAAACGCCGCTCCTAACATCTCCATTTTACGGTCTTTAACTACTTCTGTATTACCTTGTGAATTCTTTAATTCCACTGTCAAATCCTTAGATTTTTTGTCGCGTAATATTGACACTTTTATTTTGTCACCCGGACGATGCTGTGCTATAACCTCCTGCAATTCGGTCATTGTCTTAACCTTTTTACCATTTATAGCCACAATTATATCGCCACTCTCTATTCCTGCCGACAAAGCGCCACCACTATCGGTTACATCACTTACATACACGCCTTCAAGTGTTCCAAAATCTTTGTTTTTATTCTCTTCCAATTGGAGCATTGCCGAAACATCACCACCCATTATTCCCAACAGGGCGCGCTGTACAGTACCATACTCTTTCAAATCGGCAACCACTTTACTGACAATAGTTGTTGGAATTGCAAATCCATAACCTGCATAAGTACCGGTTGGAGATTCCAAAGCGGCATTAATACCAATCAATTCGCCACGCACATTAACCAATGCACCACCACTATTACCCATATTAATAGCAGCATCAGTCTGAATAAATGACTCTATACTCTCTCTACTGCTATAAACACCTATTTTTCTAGCTTTAGCACTTACAACACCGGCTGTTACTGTAGATGTAAGATTAAACGGATTACCTACAGCCAATACCCATTCTCCTAATTTCAAATCGTCTGAATTTCCCATTGGGATAAATGGAAATTCATCACCTTCAATTTTAATAAGTGCCAAATCGGTATTCGGATCAGTACCTACAACTGTTGCCTGAAAAGTTCTATTATCATTAAGAGTAACATCTATCTGGTCAGCACCCTCTATAACATGATAATTTGTTACAATGTAACCATCTTCGGTTAGTATAACACCCGAACCATAACCCACCTGCGGACGACTCTGAATTTCACGCTGACGAGGCATACCATTACCAAAAAAGTATTCAAAAATATCGGGCATTTCCTGTACCACTTGTGTTCTTCCATTTACTGTTGATTTTATATGCACTACACCATGCACTGTTTTTTCTGCAGCTTCAGTAAAATCTACAGGTTGTCCGGAAAAAGCAGAACGGGCAGTCTTCATTGCAAATGGGTTATTCACATTCTGTTCTACAACAACTGTAGGTTCTTGTTTTGATGCAGTTTTCTTGTTTACCACATAAGTTGTAACTCCCGCGGCTGAAGCACACAAAGCTACTAACATAACCGTCTGTAATGTTTTTTTAGTTGCGATTTTCATATCTTAATTCTTTTAATTGGTTAAATTCAACTATATAATTAACACTTTTGCGATTCAAATATATGGAAGATTTTAATCAATGATACTTTTTGATTGCATAATTTGCCAATATTTAACAATGAAGCCATCAATTTAACATTTATATAGTTTACACATTAGGTTTCATACATAAAAGATATTTGTCTGCACAAAGAAAGTAAAAATATTGTAACTTTGCAGTGGCAATGCCAACAAACAAAGCTAACCGGTCTGTCGCTCTCTTTACAAAAGAGTGAGGAAAGTCCGGGCAACATAGAGCATTCCACTTCCTAACAGAAAGTTGTCGGTGACGGCAAAGTAGTGTAGAAGAAAATAACCGCCCTTTTAGGGCAAGGGTGAGAAGGTGAGGTAAGAGCTCACCAGATGCGTGGTGACACGTAGGCTGTACACCTTGGAAGTTGCAAGATCGTGTAAACCGGCGTTAGAGGGCTGCTCGCTCAAGCCGGAGGGTAGATCGCTAGAGTCAGGCGGCAACGTCTGATCAAGATTAATGACAGACAGGATTTTATTCCTACAGAACCCGGCTTATAGGTTAGCTTTTATTTTTGAATAGTTTTCCAATATATATGAAACGAGTTAGATGTCCAAAGTGCGATAGTTATATTGTTTTTGACGAAACAAAATACAGTGAAGGTCAGACTTTAGTGTTTGAATGTAGTCAATGCAGAAAGAAATTTGCCATAAAGATTGGTGTAAATAAACTTACATCAACACAGAAAGATGCAAATAAAAATCCGGAAACAAATGACGAAGGATTTGGTTCTATTACCGTTATAGAAAATGTATTTGGATACAGACAGAGTTTTCCGCTTCACCCTGGTGACAATGTTATAGGCCGATATAACAAAGGTGACGAAATAGATATTCCTATAGAGACTACCGACCGCAGCATGGACAGACGCCATTGTATCATTAACGTAAAACGTACTGACAATGGCAACACTACATACACTTTAAGAGATTTTCCAAGCCTGACAGGAACTTTTCTGTTCAACAGGCTATTGGCAGACAGAGAACGCGCAATAATAGAAAATGGCGCCATAATTACATTAGGCGCCACCACTATAATTCTAGAATGTAAAGAGGATAATGATTAGAATGGTTTTAATATACAAACCTTAAATCTAATATCTCTATCTGGTGCAAAAGCCATGAAATCGGATGCTTCAATAAGCAGAGTCAAGATACCTCTTTCACAATCAAAGCGAATTGTTTCCACAACTGTTTCTCTACCACTATCATAAGGAAGTACTAACGGCAGGATATTGTCTCTTCCTTCCTTATCTATATAATAGACTAAAACTGCTCCTTCGTCCAATACAGCATTGGTTATCTCCGGAAATTTGTACTCTTGGAACTGATAACAGCCCTCTTCACCTTCTTTTCCGGAAATTTGCCAATTATTCTTTTTTGCATCAATATAGATAACATCCATATCAACGCCCTCGTTTATTATCTCATAGTTACATCCTGCGAAAGAAAAAGTAACGAATAGAGCAACAAGCAGTGTTTTTAATATTCCTTTCATAATTCAAAATATTTGTTTAATATCTTTCGTTAAGACCTCCCTGTAATCCAATAGATGATTTAGCACCGTGCTTATTCTTTGAAAGTTTCAATGTTAGTGGCATTGACACCTTATACCTAACCGGAGTACCATTTCTAGTAGCCGGTGTCCAGCGAGGCATTGCTCTCAACAATCTAAGAACTTGCTCATCTACTTGTTCATCCAGACCTTTTAGTATTCCGACATTACTGATATCACCAGAACGTTCTACTGTAAATTCAACTTCCATAGTTCCACTTACAGCACGTTTTGCAGCTTCCTCCGGATACTCAAACTGTTCAAGAATATACTTATACAAACCCTCCATTCCGCCTTTAAATTCAGGCTGAGTAATTACCACTTCTCCACTCTGTTGTGTTGTTGTGGTACTTTTCTGTGCATTTATAATGCCAGGCATAGAGAATGCGCATAATAGAAATAGCGCTTTAAACAAAACCTTTTTCATATATAACCATATTTATTTTTTTGCAAAATTATATAAAAAACCGAACATGACATAAAAAAACATCGTATTTCACATTTTTTAGACTATTCGTATTCGTCATAGTTTAATACATATAGTATTTTTCTTCTACAAGTACTATTTCAATTCCAACATAGTAACCACTTCCACGTGATGTGTATGTGGAAACATATCTACCGGCTGAACCGCAACCACCCTATATTTTTCATCCAAAAGAGCTATATCCCTGGCTTGAGTTGCCGGATTACAACTAACATATACTATACGTTTAGGAGCTGCAGCCATTATTACATCTACCACATCTTTGTGCATTCCCACGCGCGGAGGGTCGGTTACTATTACGTCAGGAGTACCATGTTCATTTATAAAATCAGCATTAAGCACATCTTTCATATCGCCTGCAAAAAATATGGCATTATCTATACCATTCAGTTCTGCATTGATTTTGGCATCTTCAATAGCCTCGGGTACATACTCTATTCCAACAACTTTCTTTACACTGCGTGCCAGAAACTGTGCAATAGTTCCTGTGCCTGTATATAAATCATACAGCACTTCATCCGATTTCAGACCGGCCATATTGCGTACAACCGAATACAATCTGTATGCCTGACGACTATTTGTCTGGAAGAACGATTTAGGACCTATCTTAAATTTAAGATCTTCCATAGTTTCATAAATGAATTCTTCACCGCGGAATACCTTAACTTCCAAATCGCCAAAGGTGTCATTACATTTGTTGTTTATAACATACAGCAATGACGTTATCTGTGGAAATTTATCGGAAATATGCTGCATAAGTCCCATAAACTGTTCCATATCTGATGAGGTTACAACTTTAGCTTGCACCAGCACCATTATCTGACCGGTTGTAACAATACGTACCATCATATCTCTAAGCAATCCCTCTTGAGAACGAAGATTTATAAATGGTAGTTTATGTTCTATAGCATAATTGTAAACTTCATTTCTTACCTGATTGGTAAAATCGTCTTGAAGCATACATTTATCTATATGTAACACCTTATCGAATGCACCCGGAATATGAAATCCCAAACCGGGTTGTTTACGTTCTATAGTTCCCTCTGACTCATCTATTTGTTGTAGTTCTTCTGCAGTAAGCCAACGCATATTGCTAAAAGAATACTCCAACTTGTTTCTATAACATTCTATCTGCTCAGAACCCAATATAGGCATCAGTTCAGGTATATCAACCTTTGCTATTCTGGTCAGAGCATCAAATACCTGTTTCTGTTTATACTCAAGTTGTTTTTCATACGGTAAATTCTGCCATTTACATCCTCCGCATATACCGAAATGGGAACAGATAGGCTCTGCACGAACATCTGAATACTTATGAAATTTCACAGCTACAGCTTCAGCATAACTATGTTTTTTCTTTAATATTTTCAAATCAACTATATCGCCGGGAACAACAAAAGGTACAAATATAACCATATCGTTAATTCTAACAAGCGATTTCCCTTCGGCTGCCACATCTGTTATTTCAACATTCTCCAATAATGGCCAATCTTTTTTCTTCTTTGACATAAACGTATCTCTAACTGCTGTTTTAACATCAATACGGCGGCAAAGTTAAGAAAAAGTGCCGATAAGAATATAAAAAAGAGTTGTATATAAACCACATATTTAATAATTAATAAGTAACTTTGCAAACGATTTTGTCGTTTTAGCCTTATTGGCAAATAATATTACACAAATATATACACATTTTTATGAGCGAAAAAAGAGTTTATACCTTCGGAAATGGTTTAGCAGAAGGTAGAGCAGACATGAGAAATCTGCTTGGTGGTAAAGGTGCAAACCTTGCTGAGATGAACTTGATTGGTGTACCGGTTCCTCCAGGTTTCACTATCACAACAGATGTATGTAACGAGTACTACGAAGTAGGTAAGGATAAAGTGGTTGCCCTACTTCAGGACGATGTAATGAAAGCTGTTGCCAACATTGAGAAATTAATGAATTCAAAGTTTGGTGATGTTGAAAATCCATTGCTCGTATCTGTACGTTCAGGTGCTCGCGCATCAATGCCTGGTATGATGGATACAATTCTCAACTTAGGTTTGAATGACGAAGTTGTTGAAGGTATGATTCGCAAAACCGGTAATGCACGTTTTGCATGGGACTCATATCGTCGTTTTGTTCAGATGTATGGCGACGTAGTTCTTGGCATGAAACCGGTAAACAAAGAAGATATCGATCCATTCGAAGCTATCATTGAAGAGGTTAAGGAAGCTAAAGGTGTTAAATTAGATAACGAACTCGAAGTTGAAGATTTGAAAGAATTAGTTAAGAAGTTCAAGGCTGCAGTAAAAGCTCAGACCGGTCAGGACTTCCCTAACGATTCATACGAACAGCTTTGGGGTGCTATTTGCGCTGTATTTGACAGCTGGATGAATGATCGCGCTATCCTATATCGTAAGATGGAAGGTATTCCTGCAGAATGGGGTACAGCTGTTAACGTTCAGGCAATGGTATTCGGTAATATGGGCGACACATCTGCAACAGGCGTATGTTTCAGCCGTGATGCCGGTAATGGTGAAAACCTATTCAATGGTGAATATCTTATCAACGCACAGGGTGAAGACGTAGTAGCAGGTATCCGTACTCCTCAGCAGATTACCAAGATTGGTTCACAGCGTTGGGCAGAACGTGCCGGTATATCTGAAGAAGAGCGCGTTGCTAAATATCCTTCAATGGAAGAGGCTATGCCTGAAATCTACAAAGAATTGGATATGCTCCAGAACAAATTGGAGAACCACTATCGCGATATGCAGGATATGGAGTTCACTGTTCAGGAAGGCAAACTTTGGTTCTTACAGACTCGTAACGGTAAGCGTACCGGTTCTGCAATGGTTAAGATTGCTATGGATCTTGTTCGCGAAGGTCTTATTGACGAAAAGACAGCTCTGTTGCGTTGCGAACCTAACAAGTTAGACGAACTTCTACACCCAGTATTTGACAAGGCTGCATTGAAGAGTGCTAAAGTTCTTACACGTGGTCTTCCTGCTTCTCCTGGTGCTGCTACCGGTCAGATTGTATTCTTTGCTGACGATGCTGCTAAATGGGCAGAAGATGGCAAGAAGGTAATCATGGTTCGTATTGAAACTTCTCCAGAAGACCTTGCAGGTATGGCAGTAGCAGAAGGTATCTTGACTGCACGTGGCGGTATGACATCTCACGCAGCTGTTGTTGCTCGTGGTATGGGTAAGTGCTGTGTATCAGGTGCAGGTGCTCTGAACATCGATTATAAAGCTCGTACAGTAGAAGTTGACGGTGTTGTATTAAAAGAAGGTGATTTCATTTCACTGAACGGTACAACCGGCGAAATATACAATGGCAAAGTTGAAACTAAGGCTGCTGAACTAAGCGGTGACTTTGCCGATTTGATGGCATTGTGCGAAAAATACACAAAGCTTGTTGTTCGCACTAATGCTGATACTCCTCATGATGCTGAAGTTGCACGTAACTTTGGTGCAGTAGGTATTGGTCTTTGCCGTACAGAGCACATGTTCTTTGAAGCTGAGAAGATTATTGCAATGCGTGAAATGATTCTTTCTCAGGATGCTGAAGGACGTAAAAAGGCATTGGCAAAATTGTTGCCATACCAGAAGGCCGACTTCTATGGCATATTCAAAGCTATGGATGGTTGTCCTGTGAACGTACGTCTGCTCGATCCTCCATTGCACGAATTCGTACCACACGATTTGAAGGGTCAGGAAGAGATGGCAAAAGCTATGGGTGTAACTGTTGAATATATCCGTCAGCGCGTTGACAGCCTATGCGAAGCTAACCCAATGTTGGGTCATCGTGGTTGCCGTCTTGGTAACACATATCCTGAAATTACAGAAATGCAGACTCGCGCTATCTTGGGTGCTGCAGTTCAGTTGAAGAAGGAAGGTGGCGATCCACATCCTGAAATTATGGTTCCGCTGACAGGTATTCTTTACGAATTTGAGGCACAGGAGAAGGTTATCCGCGAAACTGCTGCAGCTCTGTTCGCAGAAGAGGGTGTAGAGGTAGAATTCAAGGTTGGTACAATGATTGAGATTCCTCGCGCAGCTTTGACAGCAAACAGAATTGCAAGCCGTGCAGAGTACTTCTCATTTGGTACAAATGACTTGACACAGATGACATTCGGTTATTCACGTGACGATATAGCAAGTTTCTTGCCTGTTTACCTTGAGAAGAAGATTCTGAAAGTTGACCCATTCCAGGTTCTTGACCAGAATGGTGTTGGACAGTTGGTAGAGATGGCTGTAGAAAAAGGTCGTTCAGTACGTCCTGACTTGAAGTGCGGTATCTGTGGCGAACATGGTGGTGAACCTTCATCAGTTAAGTTCTGCCATAAGGTAGGTTTGAACTATGTAAGTTGTTCTCCATTCCGTGTTCCAATTGCACGTTTAGCCGCTGCGCAGGCTGCTGTTGAAGAGTAAGTCAACTCTGACATATTAAGTAAAGGGACTTGTCCGTTTGGGCGGGTCCCTTTATTTTATTTTGACATATTGAAGTTTATCAATCTTGAAAATCGAAATACCACCAATAGGTCTTACCATGGCTCATATAGAGTCGGTTGCGTCGGTTTTGTTCAGAATATTTATATAGTTCTTTTTTTGTTTCAATATAATTTGCAAACTCTTCTTTCACCTTATTATATTGTGTAGGATAAAGATTCTTTAAATCCACACAATCTGTTTCAGATACATATTCATACAGCACCATTGCCTCCATATAATAACGAGGTAAAATACCCGGATACCAAGATGATAATCTAAGATGATTATCTGAATCGACATTTATATTGGCTATAAACTTCTCCAAATCTTTTTCTATCAGCATGGCAACAAGTCCTGCATTATCATTCTTATGAATTATGGAATCATTGTATGCATATAGAGAATCGGCAACTAACGCAGGATTGGAAATAGGATATGTAAATATTCTATCCGCAATTGCACTCCCTTTTTCCGCAGCCGGCAGTTGTAACAAAGCCTCTGAACGCAGAAGTGTCAGTTCAAGAGTAGTTTCATCTGCCTTTGCACCCACTTCTAAGGCTTTTTCATAACATCCTTTTTCAATAAGAGTTGCCACCTTCAATTCCCTATGTAGATTTTCGTCAGTATTTCCCACAAATAGTGTAGCACAACAGGTAACAAACAGCAACAATACTGCGTATGGCCATTTCATCAGGTTATTTCTACCTTGAGGCACCATTGAAAGTATCTTGAAAACTCCTATAATCAATATAAAGAACAACAATACTATATACCAACTCTTCTCTGACAAATAAAAGAAATGTTCTCTGGTACACGAAGTACATAATCCTAACAAAAATGCAGATGGCAAATAATTACATGCATACCACATATTTTGAAAACGAAGAATTTTTCTTATCTGTATGCCTATCAATATTATTATCAGAGTCAACAACAATGAAACAAAAAAGGGAGAATATGAGAGTATGTCTGCAGCCGGCAGTTTGGCATACATCATACCTAATAAATCTTTTTGAAAAAAATAGAGATAGACAAATGCGAAGAGTGAAAATATTGTATCGCACATTATCTGAAATTTTCTATTCTCTGAATTATTTTGTCTCATATTATCTGTTTTTTTTCAATATCAATGCTGTTCTGGCTGGCAGATACATTTTCAGCCACTCTTTTTTCTCTTTTTTATTATATTGATCGGCACAAGTATAGAACACCTGTTCTTCATTTACCAAACCATTGCCTCCAAATTCCGGATTATCGCTATTTAGAACAATTTTATATGATCCGCGCGGTATCAACACTCCATAACCTGTGTACGAACGGGAAGGGTCAAAATTAAACACAAAGAGATAATCTCCTCTACCATAAACAGCCACCTTGTCCGAATCATTCAGACAATACTCTACTATAGGTTTATCCTGAAACTTCTTTGTTTTACCGATAAACTTTATAAGTTTCTTGTCAAAGTTATTCAGCCAGCAATAGCATAGTTCCTGATTATCAACAAGACTCCACTGACGTCGAGCATATTTATAACTCCAGCCATTTCCTTCACGTGGAAAATCTATCCATTCCGGATGGCCAAATTCATTGCCCATAAAATTCAGATATCCACCATTTATAGTTGTTGCTGTTATCATTCTAATCATTTTATGCAGTGCAATTCCTCTGGAAGTATTTAGATTTCCATCTTTTTTAGAGAAATGCCAATACATATCGGAATCCACCAAACGGAATATGATTGTCTTATCACCCACAAGCGCCTGGTCATGACTTTCTGCATAAGAGATAGTTTTTTCGTCGCTTCTACGGTTTGTTATCTCCCAAAAGATACCACGCATAGACCAATCGTTATCACTCTTTTCCTTTATCAGCTTTATCCAGTAATCAGGAATATTCATAGCCATTCTGTAGTCAAAGCCATATCCTCCGTCTTCGAATGGAGCAGCCAATCCCGGCATACCCGAAACCTCTTCTGCTATGGTAACAGCATTCGGATTACATTCGTGGATAAGTTTGTTAGCCAACATCAGATAGCATATTGCATCACCATCTTGTCTGCCATTAAAATAATCATCGTAGTTACAAAAACTTTCGCCTAAACCATGACTATAATAAATCATTGATGTTACTCCATCAAAACGGAATCCATCAAAATGATATTCATCTATCCAATATTTACAGTTTGACAACAAAAAATGCAAAACGGCATCTTTACCATAGTCAAAACAGAGCGAGCCCCATGCAGAATGTTCTCTTCTAGGACCATGATGGAAGTACTGCGACGGATCACCGGCTATATTACCCAATCCTTCATATTCATTTGCCACAGAATGTGAATGTACTATATCCATTATGACTGCAATACCCATGGAATGAGCTGTATCAATCAGTTCTTTAAGTTCCTCAGGAGTTCCAAAACGGGATGACGGAGCAAAGAAATTCGATACGTGATAACCAAAACTTCCATAGTATGGATGTTCTTGAATTGCCATTATCTGAATACAATTATATCCGCCCTCTTTTATTCTGGGGAGTATTTTTTCTTTAAATTCTATGTAAGAACCTACATCCTCTTTTTCTTGAGCCATTCCTATATGACATTCATATATCAGCAATGGCTTTTCTTTCTTTATTTGAAAATCATTACATTTAAAAATATATGGTGTAGGATCCCATACCTGCGCTGAAAAGATGGCAGTATTCTTATCCTGAACAACTCTTCTGCACCAGGCTGGAATACGTTCGCCTTCTCCCCCATCCCACTTCACAAACATTTTATAATGCTGACCATGCGACATGGCTTTTAAAGGAAGATGTAGTTCCCAGTCTCCATTTGAATTTATTTTTGTTGCTTTAAACTGTTCGTTTATCTGCCAATTATTGAAGTCTCCTATTAAATAGAGTTCTGTTGCATTTGGTGCCCATTCTCGAAACACCCAATCTTTATTGGTTTTATGCAAACCATAATAGAGATAACCCAATGCAAAATTGGAAAGAGTATCGCCCTGTGTTAGAGATTCCTCTTTGCTTTTTGCGTATTCGTATCGTCCTTCTATAGCAAAACTATATGGGGCCAACCAAGGATCATTATCAACAATTCTCATAATACTATATTTAATAAGTTATTCTATTTATCTCTTTTCCGTCACTATTTTTTACAATAAAAACGCCCACCCGTTTTCCATTGTCAAACACTCCTTCATACTGAGTTCCGTCAGGTTCTATAACCAACCCTTTACCATGTACCACCCCTTGACTAAACTCTCCTCTGTATTTATTACCATCTGAAAGAGCCATAGAACCGCTACCGGATGGTTTATCATCTTTCCAATCACCATAGTAGCTATCTCCATTAGCCCACTTCATACGACCTTTGCCTTCGCGTTTGTTATTTTTCCAGTCACCATCATATTCAGAACCATCTGCCCACACAAACAGCCCGTTACCATCGGCCTGACCATTTAAGAATGTACCTTGATATTTATCACCGTTAACATACTGATAAACACCCTTACCATTTATAAGTCCGTTTTTAAAGTTACCTATATAGACATCGCCTGAATAGAAACGACATTCACCATTACCCTCTTTTCTGTCATTTTTCCAGGTGCCTGAATAACTGTACTCCTTACCTGTATATACGCCTTGTCCATCTCTCTTTCCCGATTTCCAGCCACCTTTATATTGTGTACTGTCAGCCCAGAACATAACGCCTATACCTTCTCTTAAATCATCATTCCATTCTCCTGAATAATAGGAACCGTCTATCCAGTAATAGATACCTTTTCCGCTGCGTTTATCACTACTCCAACCACCTTTATATATATCGCCATCTGCATAAACAATTTCTCCTTCGCCTTCGCGCATATCCAAAAGCCAGGTTCCTGCATACCTATCGCCATTTGCATACTCTAAAACGCCATGCCCCGATCTCATTGACTTTTCAAAAAAGCCTTTATATGTATCACCATTTACATATTTAACATATCCATCACCATTAGGCCTACCCCATTTCATATTACCTTCATATAATGAACCATCTTTAAAGGTATAGGTGCGTACTTTTTCCTCCTTCTGTTGCGAATAGAGTTGTTGTGGCAACAGAAACAGTAAGGTGATGAAAATTATTATCTGTATAGGTTTCATAAATTATTGTCTGACAAAAATCTTTCGGCTGCTTCCAAATCTTCGGGGGTATCTATACCTATGGTTTCTATATCGGTTTCGCCAACTTTTATGGTATAACCTGCCGACAACCATCTGAGTTGTTCCAAACTCTCTGCTATCTCCAACGGAGCCTGAGCCAACTTGGTTACTTTACTTAAAACATCTGTCTTGAAAGCATACAAACCAATATGTTTATAGTAAGTATGTTCTTTTAACCATAATTCCTCAGCTTTTCCACGCAAATACGGAATAACGCTACGGCTGAAATAGAGGGCATTCCAATTATCGTCCACTACCACTTTGGGAGAATTCGGGTTTGCCAAAACACTGTATGATACACTCTTTGCAAATGGTTTTACCAATGTTGCAATATCAGTTTCCGGTCTGTTAAACAATTGTTGCAACGTAGTAAGCTGAGACGGATGAATAAATGGCTCATCGCCTTGAATATTAACTACTACATCGGCTTTTACTCCACATTTCAAATATGCTTCGTAACATCTGTCTGTGCCACTTCTGTGGTTCTGGGATGTCATTATTGCTTTTCCACCAAACGATTCCACTGCATTGGCTATGCGTATATCATCCGTAGCCACAAACACATTCTGAAAAACCTTAGAAGCCTGTTCATAAACACGTTGAATGACCATTTTTTCACCCAATATTGCCAAAGGTTTTCCTGGAAATCTGGTAGATGCATATCTGGCCGGTATTATTGCAACAAAATCCATAATACTTAATTAAAATGACTCTATATCGTAATTTTCAATAACTTCACTCTGAATACCATATCCTGCACATGGATCAAAATCTTTCGGTATATCAAATTTCTTGCTTGGAGAATATCCTAATGCAACAGAATCCTGATAAACTTTCTCCATAAAGATACCCCATATAGGAAGTGCCATTCTTGAACCCTGACCAAACACCATAGAATCAAAGTGAATATCTCTATCATCGCCACCAACCCAGCAACCGGCTACCAAATCGGGGGTATAACCTATAAACCATGCATCGGAATGATTATCGGTAGTACCTGTTTTACCACCGCAATCCACTTTTACATAGTTACGAACACGCAATCCGGTACCTTCTGTAATTACCGCACGCATCATATCTATCATTTTATACGATGTCTCTTCGCTTATAACCTCATGGCTTTTCGCTGCAAAAGTAGCTATTGTATTTCCATCCGAATCTTCTATTCTTGTTACGTACAATGGTTCTGTACGTATTCCTTTATTGGCAAAAGCAGTATAAGCGCTCACCATTTCCGACACAGAAACATCGCATGTTCCCAGACATAGAGATGGCACAGGTTCTATAGCTTGATTTCTCAAACCATATTCGTGTAGTATATTCTTAAATTCATAAGGACTGAGTTTACTCATTAAAAATGCTGTTATGTTATTGTTAGATTTTGTCAATCCCCATTTTATAGATACCAATTCACCTATTTTTTCTGAACCTTCATCTTTAGGTCTCCATATCTGGCCACTCTCTGTAAGAATAGTCTGAGTCTGGTTTATTGTCTGGTCACAAGGGGTATAACCGCTCTCCATTGCCAATGAATAGAGGAATGGCTTAATGGTTGAACCAACCTGACGACGACCATTTGTAACCATATCATATTGGAATTGTCTGTAATCTGGACCACCTACATAAGCTCGAACATAACCTGTCTGTGGTTCCATTGCCATGAATCCTGTACGCAGGAAATACTTCAAATAACGAATTGAATCCATCGGAGTCATTACAGTATCAACATTACCTTGGTAAGTAAATATTGACATTTCTCTTGGTGTATCAAATATCTTTCTAATTTCCTCTTCGCTTACTCCTTTTGAATTCAATGCACGGTATCTGTCAGTCTGGCGCATAGCTCGTACCATAATATTATCGACCTCAGCCGGAGTGAGATTCGATGTAAACGGAGCAGGTTTCTTGGGACCTTTCGCTTTAAAGAAATTTGGTTGCAGATACTCTATAAGATGCTCTTCAACTGCATCTTCTGCGTATTGTTGCATTCTGGAATCCAACGTTACATATATCTTCAAACCATCTGTATAAAGGTTATATGGTTCGCCGTCTGAATTAACATTCTTATTGCACCAACCATATAATGGATTGTTTATCCAATCAAGTGAATCTTCATAATACTGTTGCATTTGCCAACCGCGATAATTGGACTTTTTGGGCTCTTTTGCAGTCATAAAAGTTCGCAAATATTCACGGAAATATGTGGCTGTTCCCAATTTATGGTCAACTCTATGATAATCAAGGACTATATCCTGAGCCTGTAATGAATCGCACACCTGTTCCTGTAAGAAACCTGCCTTTTTCATTTGTGATAAAACCACATTACGACGTTCCTGAGTAAGTTCCTTTCTGCGCAACGGATTATACAGCGATGAATTTTTACACATACCAACCAGCATGGCTGCCTCTTCGGGGTTGAGTTGAATAGGATCCTTACCAAAATAGGTATGCGCCGCTGTATAGATACCTATAGCATTATTACCAAAATCATATTTGTTCAAATACATGGTAAGAATTTCTTCTTTAGTATAGTATTTTTCCAACCTGACTGCAATAACCCATTCACTTGGTTTCTGCAACATTCGCTGTACGGAATTCCTTGCCACCTGTTCCGTATATAAAAGCTTTGCAAGCTGTTGGGTTATGGTACTACCACCACCGGCACTTTTCTGCTGAAGAATAAGTCTCTTAACTACAGCACGTACCAATGCTCTAAAATCTATTCCGGAATGTTCCTGAAAACGAATATCTTCGGTGGCAATAAGCGCCTTAATCAAATCGGGGGAGAGTTCTTCAAAATCTACCCAGACTCTGTTATCGCCTGCGTATGAATATGAACCAAGCACCACACCATCGGACGATATTACCTGGGACGCAAATTTATCTATTGGATTCTCCAAATCTGTAACAGAAGGCATATCTCCACGCCAACCTTTGGAAATCCCAAAGAAAACAAAGAAAACCAGCAGCATTACTGCTCCAAACATAATCCACAACAGACCGATTATTCTGTTTGCCGTACGTTTTGTAAGATCTTTCATTACTATTATAATTATTACAAACTACAAATTTAGATAAAAAAACGCATTTTATAACCTTAGCATAGCTATTTTTATCCTTTTTGCAAAAAATACGAATAAGTGAGCGAGAAAGTTGAGCAAGCGAATGGGTGAAAATTTATTTTCACACGCAATGAGCGCAGCCAACTTCGCAAAAAGCAAATATCAAGCTTGCTTGAATATTTTTCAAAGCGAACGCAAGTATTTTATCTAAAAACTGTACATACATAGTAATTTTATTAGTAATTTTGAAGTCCGAAACAATAGATGATTAATATGGAGCAATCTGGAAAAAGTCTGATTTCGTTAGAGGAACTTTCTAAGAGCGAAATACTTGAACTGCTTAGACACGCATCAGAGTTTGAGAAAGAGCCAAACAGAAAGATTCTTGACGGCAAAGTTGTAGCAACATTGTTCTTTGAGCCATCAACAAGAACAAGATTGAGTTTTGAAACAGCAGTAAACAGACTGGGAGGACGTATCATCGGTTTTTCCGACGCTGCCACCACCAGTTCTACAAAGGGGGAAAGCCTTAAGGATACCATAATGATGGTTAGCAATTATGCTGACCTGATTATTATGCGTCACTACTTGGAAGGCGCAGCCCGCTATGCAAGCGAAATATCTCCTGTTCCAATAATTAACGCCGGCGATGGCGCAAATCAGCATCCTTCACAAACAATGTTGGATCTTTACTCCATACAGAAAACTCAAGGCAGATTGGACAACCTCAATATATATTTGGTGGGCGACCTTAAATTTGGACGCACTGTTCACTCAATGCTTATTGCAATGAGATATTTTAACCCCACTTTCCATTTCATTGCGCCCAATGAACTTAAAATGCCTAACATATACAAAGAGTTCTGTAAAGAGCATAATATGAAATTTTACGAACATTCTGAGCTGAGTAAAGAGGCTATTGCCGATGCCGATATTCTATATATGACACGTGTCCAAAAAGAACGTTTTACAGATTTAATGGAATATGAAAGGGTGAAAGATACTTTTATATTGAAAAACGACATGCTTACTGACACCAAGCCAAATCTTAGAATATTACACCCTCTGCCCAGAGTAAACGAAATAGAACAAGAGATTGATACGAACCCAAAAGCCTACTATTTCCAACAGGCCAAAAATGGTTTGTATGTACGAGAAGCCTTAATTTGCAATGCCTTAAATATGCTTTAAATGATTATGGAAAAGAATAATAAATCGGAACTGCTTGTAGCTGCTTTGGAAAACGGCACTGTAATTGACCACATACCTTCAGACAAGGTATTTTCCGTAGTCAATCTTTTGGGACTTAACAACATACATAAGCCCATAACTGTTGGAGCTAATTTAAGCAGCAAGAAGATGGGAAGCAAAGGTATTATCAAGATAGCCAATCACTATTTTACCGATTCTGAAGTGAGCAAGCTATCACTGGTGGCTCCCAACATAGCACTTAGCACTATAAAGAATTATGAAGTTGCAGATAAACACAAAATTTCTATGCCCGACGAAATTAAAGGTATAGTAAAATGTGCAAATCCCAAATGTATAACAAACCACGAACCTATGGCTACACGTTTTACTGTTATAGATAAGGTTAATGGAATATTAAGATGTAATTATTGCAATAGAGAAATATCAATAGACGAAATCAAGTTGCTTTAACCCTGTATGAAACGAATTTGCATAGCAATAATATCAATATTTCTGTCTGTTACATTGCTGTCAGCAGCCAATCCTGAAACAAGCAATGATAACAAGCAGTTCATAAGCTATGGATTCAAAATTGGTTTTGATGCAACCAGTCTTTATATGGATAACATTACTATTGACAATCACGTAATTGAGCGTTACAACAGAGATTCTCAAGTAGGCATAAATCTTACTCTTTTTACAAGATTCAATTTTGCAAAGTTTTATCTTCAAACAGGTGTAATAGGTAACTATAGCAGAGCAGCTATTACGTTCGACAAAAACAGTTGGAACAGCGAATCTGAAGAAGAAGATTTGGCGGCCTTCTCCATGGAAGGATACTGTATTGACATTCCTTTGCAGGCCGGATACAACATTATCAAGGACAATGAATACTGTATGGCCCTATTTTGCGGTCCCAGAATACGTATTCCTATACAGAATACATACAGTACTGATTTTATAAACTTTAAACAAGACAACATTGTTGAAATACCGCAAAATTTCATTACTACAATGTCATTCGGTTTGAACTGCAGCATAGGCAATACATTCTTTGACATAGAGTACGATTTGGGTTTAAGCAATATTTCAAAAGAGATAAGATATAACACAACCACACCTAATGAAGATACCGACATAAAAATGGATAGACGTCATGGTACATTCTCCTTTTCTATAGGTATGATTTTTTAACAGAAACGAAGTATAACAAAAACATAAATTATGAAGAAAGATTTAGAAATTTTTGACATCATTGAGCGCGAACATCAGCGCCAGAAAAAGGGTATTGAACTGATAGCTTCAGAAAACTTTGTAAGCGATCAGGTAATGCAGGCTATGGGCTCTTGCTTAACAAACAAGTATGCTGAAGGTTATCCCGGCAAACGATATTATGGAGGTTGCGAAGTTGTTGACGAAAGCGAACGTCTGGCTATAGCACGTCTTAAAGAGCTTTTCGGTGCTGAATGGGCAAACGTACAGCCACACTCAGGTGCACAGGCTAATGCTGCAGTATTTTTGGCAGTTCTAAATCCAGGTGATAAGTTCATGGGATTGAACCTTGCTCACGGTGGTCACCTAAGCCACGGTTCTGCTGTAAACACATCCGGTATCATCTACACTCCTTGTGAATACAATCTGAATCAGGAGACCGGTCGTGTTGATTACGACCAGATGGAAGAGGTTGCACTTCGCGAACGTCCAAAACTGATTATCGGTGGTGGTTCTGCATATTCACGCGAATGGGACTACAAACGTATGCGCGAAATTGCTGACAAAGTAGGCGCTCTTCTTATGATTGATATGGCACACCCTGCAGGTCTTATTGCAGCAGGTTTGCTTGACAACCCTGTAAAATATGCCCATATTGTTACATCTACAACACACAAGACATTGCGTGGTCCACGCGGTGGTGTTATCATGATGGGTAAAGATTTCCCAAATCCTTGGGGAAAGACCACTCCAAAGGGCGAAATCAAAATGATGTCACAGCTTCTGGATTCAGCTGTATTCCCAGGTATTCAGGGCGGTCCGCTTGAACACGTTATAGCAGCTAAAGCAGTCGCATTTGGAGAAGCTCTGCAACCAGAATTCAAAGAGTATCAGACACAGGTACAGAAGAACGCAAAGAAACTGGCAGAAGAGCTGGTAAAACGCGGTTTCACTATAGTATCAGGTGGTACTGACAACCATAGTATGTTGGTTGATCTACGTGAAAAATATCCTGATTTAACAGGTAAAGTTGCAGAAAAGGCACTTGTTGCTGCAGACATTACTGCAAACAAGAACATGGTACCATTCGATACACGTTCAGCATTCCAGACCAGCGGTCTGCGTTTGGGTACACCTGCCATCACAACACGTGGTGCCAAGGAAGATCTGATGGTTGTTATTGCAGAGATGATTGAAGAGGTTCTGAACGCTCCTGAAGATGAAGCAGTAATAGCAAAAGTTCGCGCACGCGTAAACGATATAATGAAGGATTATCCAATGTTCGCTTATTAATCCGTACAATGGATATCAGAGAAGCATTAAAAGAGAGGATTCTCATTCTGGATGGCGGAATGGGTACTTATATACAGCAGTTGGGCATCAGTTATGATGGTAATAACGATGCCCTGCCGCTTACTCACCCCGATGTTCTGGAGAGAATTCACAAAGACTATATAAATGCCGGTTCAGACATAGTATGTACCTGTACTTTTGGTGCCAACGCTGTTTCACAGCATGGTTACGGAATGTCAGACAGATGCTATGATATGAATGTAGCAGGTGCACAGATAGCACGAAAAGCAGCCAATAGTTGTACAGACCGCAAAGTCTGGGTAATGGGCAGTATGGGTCCTTCTGATAAATCATTGACAATTATTGAAATGATGATGGATCCGGAAGAGACTGTAACTTTTGACGTATTGGAAGATGCATATTTCATTCAAGCCAAAGGGCTTATTGATGGCGGTGTAGATGGTTTCATAGTAGAGACAGTTACAGATGGCAGAAATGCCGTTGCTGCACTCACTGCCATAAACAAAGCACAGCAAGAAAAGGGCACAAACCTACCTGTAATGTTGTCTGCAAGCATTATGAATGCCAGCGGATGCATAATGACAGGTATGTCACTGGCTGAATTATATGATTCAGTAAAGGATTACAATCTGATGAGTTTTGGACTTAACTGTTCATTCGGTGCCAACGAACTATATCCATTCATAAAGGAGATTGCTGAAAAAGCCGAATGTGCTATAAGTATCTATCCTAATGCAGGTTTGCCTACCGCTCATGGCTATAATGAAAAACCATGCGATACCGCAAATGCCATAACCGCTATGGCTAATGATGGATTAATCAATCTGGCAGGTGGTTGCTGCGGCACTACCCCCGACCATATCAGAGAGATAAAACATCATCTTGAAAAGATTGCACCTAGAAAGTATTGACAACTATTTAAGGAATCAATATGTGGGGGAAGTTCTAAGAATAACTTCTCCCATATTTTTTTCCATTATCCAATAATCATCTGCAAATCGTCTTATTATATCCAAATCGTGTGACGAGAGAAGTATTGATTTGTTTTCAGAATGAGCCAGATTCTTCAACAGTTTCATTAAATCCTCTTTACTTGGATAGTCTAGGAATGCTGATGGTTCATCAAGCAATATAACAGGAGTCTGCTGTGCCAAAGCCTTGGCAACCATCACCTTTTGTCGTTCACCATCGCTCAATTCATCAAAATAACAATTCTTAAGATGAACTATTCCGGTCTTTTCAAATGACGAATCTATTATCTTCTTATCGGTTTCTGTTAAATTTCCCCACAGTCCTAAATATGGTATTCTGCCAAAACTTACCACATCGTACGCATATAAATGAGATACATCATCACGTTCTGTAAGCACTACACTTAAAAGACGCGATCTGTCCGTTTCATTCATATCGGAAAGAGATTGACGCCCCCCGCTTGCTTCTGTTTCTATCCATATTCTACCTGACAAAGGTCTGACAAAACCAGACAACGTTTTGAGAAGTGTCGATTTACCCACCCCATTAACGCCCACCAAACACGTTAACGCGCCCTGATGCAACACTGCATTAAGCCCCGTTGCCAACGGCCCGGAATTAGACAGTTTATGTTTCTTATAGCCAATAGAAAGGTTTTCAATCTCTATCATTAAATATCATCTTATTTCGCCCCACAAAATTAACGTGATAATTTGGTTGTAACAAACAAAAAAGCGAAATTTGCAACGATTGTAATCCGTTTTCGGATTATATATTATAATAAATTTATTGTCAATTACTTATACATAAATATTATGGGCATAGAATTAAAACAAGGATGTAAGTATTCATTATTGGTTCCTACAAGTATGGGACTCAGAGTGACTCCGGAAAACGGTCAACCGGTACAGAGCAGCGATATTTTTCATCTGCAGGCTACAAGCGCAGAGACCAACGTTGCAAGCATTTCATCATATTTAGGTCTACCGGTAAAGGTGCTTACCACTTTTGTTGAAGGAAGTCCATTTTCACAGTTCATCAAGAGCAACTTGCGCAGCCGTGGAATGGATTTTGAAGGTAAAGATGTACCACAGGGTGGTCCTTGGGGATACAGACATCAAATCAACATAGCAGATAGCGGTTATGGTTCACGCGGTCCTCGCGTATGGAATGACCGTGCCGGCGAAGTAGGTTGCACACTTAATGTAAAAGATTTTGACTTAGACCGCATATTTGGACAGGAAGGAGTTCAGATAGTACATCTATCAGGATTGATAGGCGCATTAAGTCCTGAAACCAGCCGTTTCTGTCTTGAGATAGCACGTGCTGCAAAAAAATATGGCACACGTATCAGTTTCGACTTGAACTACCGTGCATCATTCTGGAAAGGCAGAGAGCAGGAACTTCACGACATCTTCTCTGAAATTTGCAGCATCAGTGATATATTGATTGGTAACGAAGAGGATTTCCAACTCTGCTTAGACATAGAAGGACCTGAAGCTGGAGGTAAAGACATATCTTCAAAGATAGACGGATTTAAAGAGATGATTAAGCGTGTTAAGGCACAATATCCTAATGCACAGGTATTTGCCACAACACTACGTCAGGTTGAAAACACCAACAGCCACAATTGGGGCGCAATTATGCTTGAGGGCGACAATTGGCACGTAGTAGAGCCACGTAACATTCACGTTTTAGACCGCATAGGTGGTGGTGACGGATATGTAGGCGGTATGCTTTATGCTATTCTTAAGGGTTGGGAACCTGAAAAGTGGATACAATTTGGTTGGGCAAGCGGTGCGTTGGCAACCACATTCCTTACAGACTATGCTCAGCCTGCCGACGAAGAACAGGTTTGGAGTGTTTGGGCAGGTAATGCACGCGTAAAGAGATAAAGCCATGTTATACTATGCACGCGGTTCCAAAACCGATATCATAACTCCGCAGGAGGTTAAAGAGATACTTGATAAGGTGTTCGATGGTATGGGAGTAAAGAACAGAGTTCTTGCTCTCCCACCCGACCACACCAGGCTGAATTCATTTGCCGGCCCTATCACCGAAATGATTTATGGTTATTTTGGCGATAAACTGACAGATATAATGCCGGCTTTGGGAACTCACGCCCCTATGACCGACGAACAACTGGATATGATGTTCGGCAGCATTCCCCATTCACTATTCCGCATACACGATTGGCGTAACGACGTAGTCACAATAGGCGAAGTACCCAAAGAGTACGTAGAAGAGATTTCAGAAGGCAAACTCAGTTTCAGTTGGCCTGCACAGGTGAATAAACTATTGCTAGACAAATCGTTTGACCTTATCTTGTCTATAGGTCAGGTTGTACCTCACGAAGTTATAGGTATGGCTAACTACAACAAAAACATCTTTGTAGGAACCGGTGGCAACGAAGGTATTAACAAAAGTCACTATTTAGGTGCCATATACGGTATGGAACGTATAATGGGTAGAGCTAAAACACCGGTTCGCAGCATATTGGAGTATGCATCCACACACTTCGCACAGGAACTGCCTATAGTCTATATTCAGACAGTACTTTCCAAAGGCGATGATGGAGAAATGAAGCTGCGCGGACTGTTTATTGGTGACGATTTTGAATGTTTCCAAAAAGCAGCAGAACTTTCGTTGGAAACAAACTTCATAATGGTGGATAAGCCTATAAAAAAGTGCATAGTATATTTAGACCCTAAAGAATTTGCCAGCACTTGGTTAGGCAACAAGAGCGTGTATCGTACCCGTATGGCACTGGCAGACGGAGCAGAACTTATAGTTTTGGCTCCTGCACTGAAAGAGTTTGGTGAAGACAAGACCATAGACAGCCTGATACGCAAATATGGTTATGCCAATACCCCTGCCATACTGAAAGCGGTAGAAGAGAATGCAGATATTCAAGAGAATCTGGGTGCAGCAGCACACCTGATACATGGTTCAAGCGAAGGTCGTTTCTCTATAACATACTGTCCGGGTGACCATATTTCCAAAGAGGAGATAGAGAGTGTAAACTACGGTTATGCTCCTTACGCTGAAATGATGGAAAAATACAACGTTAATCAGCTAAAAGATGGCTGGAACACCGTGAACGGCGAAGAGATTTTCTACATATCTAATCCAGCTTTAGGCTTATGGGCCTACCCCGACCGCTTTAAAGACTAATTAAGTATTTACCAGCACATATCATAGTTTCCGTAGTAATACCATTATACTGCGGAAACATTTTTTTTGTACTTAGTCCATAACCCACTCAACCGCCTGTAGTTATTCCACACTCCTGGCGTAAAGCAATGGAATAAATCTATTTGCCAATTAAAATAAAAGATATTACTTTTACAGCGTGTAAAAGCACAAAGCTTTTTTATACCTATTAAAAACATTTACTAAAATGAACAAAAACAGTATTTCTTTTAAAATCAAACATCTCGTACAGATGTTTAAATCTACCATTTTGTGTATTTTAATATTGTTATCATGCGATAATAAACCTCAACATACTACTTTTGACATCACTAAGCATATTGAATGTTCTTTAGAAGATTGTATTAAAGAATATGCAATATATCCGCTAAAATCTGACATTCCTATAAACCAGATTGAATTTGGCATGTCTTTTGATAGCCTAACTTTTTACAAATCATCTAATGGCAAGGAGATTTATTATTTTATAAATAATGAATACATATCCAAATTGGCATCTATTGGCAGAGGACCTGGGGAATATATGAACATCAACAACTACACATATAACCCGCACAACAACACCATTGTTATTTCTAGTGAAAATGAAAAGTTTCACATTTATTCGCTACCTGATATGAATATAGTAAGAACAGTAAATAGAGATGGCTTTGTTAAAGGCATGTATCCACTATCAGATAGTACAATATTAACAGTTAACCATTGCGATGAAAAATTTCAAAATGGGTGCGGTATATACATAGTTAATATAAACAATGGACATAGCTCCCTTATTGAAGAAATTCCATATATAAATAGTTTCTGGTTTTCCGGCAATGAATTTACTCAAACAGATTCATCTATTTTAATACCGGTCAGTGGATGCCCTAATAGAATCATTGAATACAAAAACAAGAATATTAACGACATCGCTCACATAACATATAAGAACAATAACATTCCCAAAGAAATCTATGCCAATGATATTAGTAAAATTGACAAAAAAATAGATTTCACCAATTTCTTTTTGGGAAACGACTATAAAATAGGCTGTTTTTACCCCATAATAACTGATTCATTAACAACGCTCTGGCATACACCAAAAACTAATAGTCAATATCAATATATGATGTTAGCATACAACAATAGTTCATATATAAATTTCAGTTTTCATATACCTGGTATTAACAGGCGTATAATCCCCGATTATGTTGCTAACGGATATTACGTATTGATAATACAAGAACCAATAGATTATTTAATAGACACATCCGAGAGTTTATCTAAATTAGGAAAAGAGATTATTGATACAATGAAGAAACAAAACAACAACAATCCAATATTACTTTATTTTAAAATCAAACCATCTATTCTAAATGAATTACCGTAATATTTTGAGGTCTTTTCAACAGATTTCCACAACTGAATGTTTCGGAGGTAGCACGTAGTATAGGTATTCACAAGAGTTTGCTTTCTAAATATATCTATGGAATTAAGCGACCAAGCGAACAACGAAAAGAGCAGATTAAGCAATATATTAGACTATTAGGCCAAGACCTAATGGCTATTTAAGTTTTTTAGCAATTTACCAGCACATATCATTGTTGCTGTAGTGATTTATAGACCGGTTAAATCTAATTTGAATTTTACATCAGTGACTTGCTCCTTGTATATAAACATCATCATATATATAGGTACATATTTTACCTTACCTACTACTGATAAATTATCATTACATAATACTATGGCCTCTGGAATTGTATATTCTTGACATTCCAAAATATTGTTTAAAGCACGATGCCTTAAATAATCTTTTCCCGATTTAACTTCTATAGGCGACACGTTACCATTATGTTCTAAAACAAAATCTACTTCGCCCATCTTTTTACTGTTATAATAGTATTGTTCTTCAAATCCATGAGCTAAGAGTTCTTGTGCTACAACATTCTCATATATTGCGCCATAATTAATGGAATCATCACCTGTAAGTATTTTCAGTTGAATGCCATCAGAGTATTGACATGCAAGCAATCCAACATCATTTGAAAATAGTTTGAACAAATTTCGTGAAGTTGCTAATTTCAGTGGTGCCTTTGGTTCTTCTATATTGAATACAGGAATAGCTACACCGGCATCCTTTAACCATAAGAATTCATTTTTATAGACTTCAGCACGAGCTTTTTCATTAATGCTTTTAATGAAAAATCTTTTTGTTTTTGAATTCAATTCGGATGGAATCAAATCGAATACCTCTTTAATTCTCAATTGTCTCTGCGTATCATATTGCGAAATATCTTTTCTATATAACTTGATAATCTCTCTTTGGCTGGCCATTACATCTTGAAGATTATTATTATCTTTATACGACATAACTGCTGCAGGCATGCCACCCACTATCAAATATAACCTGAACACATCCATCATCTTATTGTGAATGAATTCATCTACCGGTACATTATTTGTCCAAGACTCTTTTAATTTAAGAATTACATTTTCATTCACTCCTACAGCCCACATAAATTCTTCTAAATCTAATGGATACATATCCTTAATATCCATATAACCAACAGGTACAGATCTAAGATTATTAAGTTCTACACCAAGTAGAGAACCACTCATTATATAGCGATACCTTCCATCTTCAACAAGAAATTTTATTGCAGTAACTATTTCAGGACACTTTTGAACTTCATCAAAAAATATCAAAGTCTCTCCAACCACAAGAGGTTTATCTGTAAATGCAGATAATCTAAGTAATATATCGGCACTACCCTTTGCATTTGAAAATATCTCAACAGCCTCAGGAGTTTCCACAAAGTTAATTTCTATAAAATTCTTAAAGTGTTCTTCTGCAAATTTTCTAATAGAATAAGTTTTTCCTATCTGACGTGCACCAGACAATAACAAAGCTCCTTTATTTACTTTATAGAAGTGCTCTATATACTCTGAAATTTTCCTTTTAAGCATAGCTCTACATTTTTCCAATACAAAATTACCCCTATTTTTACATTTTTCCAAAGTAAAAACACCCTATTTTTTACATTTTTCCAAAAATCAGCACAAAATAGAGAATTAAGAGGTATTTCTTATTCCATTTATCAATCATCTTCCCCACTCTTTCGCTATCTTCGCATGAAAATTTAAAAGGTATAGTATGAAGATAGTTTGTGACAATAAGATTCCATTTTTGAAGGGTGCTTTAGAGCCATACGCAGATGTGGTTTATCTGCCGGGTAAAGATACAACAGCAGAAGTTCTTAAAGATGCCGATGCAGTGATAACCCGAACACGTACAAAGTGTAACGAATCCACACTAAAAGGTTCAAGCGTAAAGATGATAGCAACCGCAACCATAGGTTTTGACCATATAGATACCGAATGGTGCGAACAGAACGGTATAGAATGGACCAATGCCCCCGGTTGCAATTCATGGTCGGTACGCCAGTATATAGCATCGCTATTGGTACAGATATTAAATCGCTTCAATATAGACCGCCACAACTGCACATTGGGCGTAATAGGTGTTGGTAACGTAGGTTCAAAAGTTGCAGAAATTGCCACAATACTGGGGCTCAAAGTTCTGCTTAATGACCCTCCACGCGCACGCAAAGAGGGAAATGAAGGTTTTGTTTCGTTAGACGAAATAATGGAAAAATGTGATATTATAACCTGCCACGTTCCACTGCAAAGAAGTGGACAAGATGCAACATTCCATCTGTTTGACCAGGAAAGAATATCACAGCTTAAACCACACCAGATACTTATAAACACATCGCGTGGCGAAGTAGTTGATAACAAATCACTTAAAATAGCATTACAGAATAAGAAAATAAAAGCTGCATCACTTGACGTTTGGGAAAACGAACCCGACATAGATACAGAACTTATGGAACTGCTCTTCACTGCAACACCGCATATAGCAGGCTATTCATTAGACGGAAAAGCCAACGGTACATGGATGAGTGTTCAGGCAATAGGCAGAAAGTTCAATCTGCCATGCAAAGACTGGAAGGTAACAGAGATTCCCCTACCAGCTCAACCTGTGAATTTCTGTATAGACTTGAAAGGCAAAAATACAGATGCAGTTATAGACGAAGCTATTCTATATACTTACAACATTTTTTCTGATGATAGTCGTTTTAGAGAAAATCCGTCTGATTTTGAGCAACAAAGAGCGGATTATCCCATTCGCAGAGAGTTCCCGGCTTTTACAATTACTTTAAAAAATGATGCATATTTTACAGATAATATAGATATACTGAAAGAAAAAATTAAACAACTTGGATTAATTTGTGCAGAAAACTAATCAAGTTGCTCTCTTTTTAATTTAATATTGCTATTATTAGAGTTAAAATTTGTACTTTCGCGTCAATAAACAATAGAAATAATTAGTACTATTTAATATTAAATCGTTATGATTAAAGACATTTTTGAGAGGATTAAGGCCACACCGGGTCCACTTGGACAGTATCAGGGTATTGGCGATGGTTATTTTATGTTCCCACGCCTTGTAGGTGAAATAGGTCCGGAAATGGAATTCAATGGCAAGCCGGTTCTTAACTGGAGTTTGAACAACTACCTTGGATTGGCTAACCATCCTGAAGTAAGAAAAGCCGATGCAGAAGCAGCAGCTCAGTATGGTCTTGGTGCTCCAATGGGTGCTCGTATGATGTCAGGTAACACAGATCATCATATTAAGTTTGAAAAAGATTTCTCTGAATTTATAGGAAAACCGGCAGGTCTTTGCTTGAACTTCGGTTATATGGGTATGATATCCATTATTGACGTTCTTACCAGCCGTAGAGACGTTATAGTATATGATTCAGAATCACACGCTTGTATTCTTGACGGTATGCGTCTAAGCCTTGCAAAACGTTTTGCTTTTGCACATAACGACATGGTAAGTCTGGAAAAACAGCTCAACCATGCATGCAAACTGGCTGACGAACAAGGCGGTGGCGTTCTTGTTATTACAGAAGGTGTATTCGGTATGGCTGGTGACTTGGGTCATTTGGCAGACATTGTAGAACTGAAGAAGAAATATCCATTCAGAATACTTATTGACGATGCTCACGGTTTTGGTACAATGGGTGCAACAGGTCGTGGTACAGCTGAACATTATGGTGTAACTGATGAAATTGACGTAATATTCGATGCATTTGCAAAGAGTATGGCAAGCATTGGTGGTGTAGTAAGTTCTGAACCTGAAATTATTGACCACTTGAAGTGTAACATGCGTTCACAGATTTACGCTAAGTCGCTTCCACTGCCATTGGTTATAGGTAACCAGAAACGTCTTGACCTTATCAAATCACATCCTGAACTGAAAGACAAACTGTGGACTATAGTAAATGCTCTGCAGGATGGTTTCCGTGCTGAAGGTTTCAACATGGGTGCAACAGAATCACCTGTTACTCCTATCTACTTTGAAGGTGGCGTAAACGAAGGTACAAACGTTGTGGTTGACCTGCGTGAAAACTACGGTATCTTCTGTTCTATCGTTACATATCCTGTTATACCAAAAGGACAGCTTATGTTGCGTATCATTCCTACTGCTTCACATACTTTGGAACAGGTTGATCGTACTATCCAGGTATTCAAGGAAGTTAAGAAGAAACTTGATTCAGGTTACTATGCAGGTGGAATACAGGATATGAACGTATTCAAGAAAGCATAAAACAAAAGTATAAATATACCAAAACTGCACTGAAATGAAGTATCAGTTAGTTTGCAGGAAATGTGGCAAAGTCATTGGTGACTTTGCCACTTGGTTCAAAAATGACCAACTGTGTGATTGCGGAAGCAACCATGCAGAAGTGTCATATACATCGGACTACAAAGAGTTGAACAATCTCTGCAACAAAGAACAGAAAACCGATAGTTTCTATCACTATTTCGATTTTCTGCCTATAGAGAGCAAAGAAAACATTGTATCTTGCAATGAAGGCGCAGTGCCAATTGAAGAGTGGCAGTTTCTGGCCGATTATGCAAAACAGAATTACGGTATAGATTGTAAGGTTACTGTTTGCCGCAACGATTTGAACGGAGGTACCGGCACATTTAAAGATATTGCAGCATCACTTGCTGCCACTGTTTTTAAAGAGAATAATGTAGAAGATTATTGTCTTGCATCAACAGGCAATGCCGGAACCGCCTATAGTACCTATTTGGCAAAGGCCGGAAAAAGATTCCATCTGTTTGTACCGGAAGATATGTACCAGGACTCCATTGATGCTGTACGTGCCACAGGTCAGGATTTGGTTATTTGTGACGGCAATTATGGTGTAGCCAAAAAGGCTGCTGCCGATTTCCACAAAGAGCAGAATGTAATGATATCAGCCGGAAATATTGACCCTATCCGTATTGAAGCAAAAAAGACACTTGTTTTTGAGTGTCTGCGTCAATTAGGTAGAATTCCGGATGTATATATGCAGGCTGTTGCAGGTGGTACCAGCCCTATTGCTTACGAAAAAGGTATGAGAGAGATAGCCTCTACACATCCTGAACATAAAATGCCTCGCATGCTTCTGGTACAGCAGGATACCTGCGACCCAATGGTACAGGCTTGGGAATGGGCAACTGCCAACAATTTCCCAGAAGGGTATGAAAAGAACTACCCTTCAGTAGAGCCAAAAACCAGAATATCCATTCTTTCTGCAGGCACACCGGGTATGTATCCAATAGTTGGTCCAATTGTAAAGAATAGCAACGGTTCTTTTATCAGAGTAAAAGAATCGGATTTGGTAGAATATGGCAAGATTATAAAAAAAGAGAAAGGTATCTATTTAGGTCCTGCTTCTGTAGTATGTTTTGCAGGTTTCTACGAAGCTCTTAGACAGGGAAAGATTAAGAATGGCGATTTGGTAATGCTGAATACCGGCGAAGGTTGTGGCAGAGCACAATGGTTCAAGGAAGAAATAGACAAAGATTGACAATATGAAGAAGTTTCAAGATAAAGTAGTTTGGATAACCGGTTCATCATCGGGTATAGGTGAAGCTACTGCATATGAATTTGCCAAAGAGGGTGCAAAACTTATTCTGACTGCATTGGAAGCAGATTTGTTACAACAGGTATGCAAGAAATGCGAAGAACTGGGTTCTCCAAAAGCAGAAGCACTACCATTTGACCTGTCACAAAAAGATCAGGTAGCAGAACTTGCTGAAAAGGCTTGGAATGTATTTGGATATATAGATGTATTCTACAACAATGCAGGTATAAGCCAACGTAGCAAAACCATAGATACCGAAATGAAGGTTATTAACAAGGTGATGGATATTAACTATTTTGCACCTATTATTATGACTAAAATCATCCTTCCTAAAATGGTAGAACGTGGTGGCGGACAGTTAGTTGTTACAACAAGTATCAACGGACGTTTTGGATTCCCATTAAGATGTGCTTACAGTTCATCTAAGCATGCTCTATATGGATTCTTTGAAACTATTCAGGCAGAATACTATAATGATAATATTCGCGTAACTGTAGTATGTCCGGGACGTGTTCAAACCAAAATCTCTTTCTACGCATTGGAAAAGGATGGCAAACAACATGGTAAGATGGATGCCGGTCAGGCAGGAGGTTGTACTTCGGAAGTGGCAGGCAAAAAGATTGTAAAGGCAGTATATAAGAAGAAACGTGAAGTGCTGGTTGGTAAATATGAATTGCTAATGGTTTACATCAAGCGATTCTTCCCTGCCCTATGTGCAAAAATTGCACGTACCATAGATGCTATGTAAATTCAACAGAGTAATACACTAAAAGAGATAGGGCTGAGTATTAACATCAGCCCTATTCTTATTATATTGCGAATCCCAATTTCAGTCCAAAAGTAAGTGCTGTATTCGATTCAGGATTAATGCCTATAAATCCATGATAATAGTTATCGGGACATTTATCACCTACAGCTCCACCTGCTCCTATATAAAAATCAAACACAAACCAATCTTTTACGCACTGCCAACCCACGCAAGCCATAAGCGCAGTTCGCCAGATTGTTTTTTGATTAAGTGCGTTTTCCACTGTATGTTCATGGCTGTAACGAGAATATGCAAGTTCCGGTTTCAAATAGAACCCATCTAACGGATTATTTTTCTTATACGAAAAGGGAAACATCCATTTATACGCTACTCTTGTGGTTACTCCCTTTGGATTGTTATGCTTTGCATCGCCACCTACACCTATCCTGCCTGCTGTAAATTCAACAGACTGTCCTTCAAACAATGCTCTTTCGTATGTAATCTTTGCCGATCCGGTGATATATGACAACACGGTCGTTTTAAGATTATTCTTTTTAACACTCCCGGAAGCCGAAGCCATGACTACCGAAAACGACAACACAAACAACAGCAGGTATCGTTTCATCATATAGTATTTAAATATTCAATAATAGCCAAAGCTGCAGAACGTGCATCATTAACAGTATCTTCAATACAATTTGGACGTTTGCAGGTTCCTGCAGCAAATAGTCCCGGTTTTCCGGTTTCATTATCGTACAGATGCGGACTGATAGTCTTTACAAAACCATAATCACCACAAACTTCACATTTGGAAGCCAGTTTTTTGGTCCCTGACGACGGTTCCATACCTACCATCAACACCAACAAATCGGCAGTCATTTTAAGAGGCACGCCCATTAACGTATCTTCCGATTTCAGCTGAACTTTACTGTCGAAAGTAGCAGCAGCTTCCGAAATACGTCCACGCACAAAATTTATACCATACTCTTCTTGTGCCTTTCTGTACATCTCTTCAAAGCCCTGCCCCCACATTCTTAAATCCATATAGAAGATTGATATATCTACTGTCGGTATCATCTTCTTTATCTCTATGGCCTGTTTTACTGCTGTTACGCAACACACTTTTGAACAGTAATGATTGCCCGATTTTTCATCTCTTGAACCAACACACTGCAAAAATGCTATACGCTTTGGAGTATCGCCACTTACATTCAGTATCTGGTTATACTTAATCATCTTCTCCATTTCTAAAGAAGTTATCACACCTTTATATATACCATAACCTAGTTCCTCTTTGCGTTTGGCATCGAAAGCCTGATAACCCGTTGCCAACAAAACCACATCCGACACGTAGGTTTGTCCTTTTGCATCAACAACCTTCCATTCAGAACCCATCCATTTTACATCGACAATTTCAGTATCAGGTACTAAAGTAATGCCATCTAACAACAGACGACCACTTAAATCGTCAGCTATTTCCATTGCCGACTGGAAATTAGGAAAAAGGAATGCTTTGTCTGTAATATTATTCAGGGGAGACGATGATTTTTCAAACAGCATCACCTCGATACCATTCTTTGCCAATACTGATGCAGCTTCTATACCTGCAGGACCGGCTCCTATTATAGATACTTTTTTCATACGTTAATGTTATTCAATTATTACACCAATAGGTTCTCAGGCTTTTCAGGGGCTCTGAGAATTTTACCCGAAGCTGCATTATACTTCTGTTTAGGGTCGTATGGAATTCCAATCTTATCAAGCAGACGTTCTACCTGAACCTGATGTATTTGCAGACCAAGTTCCCACGGATTGTAACCCATAAGCAATCCTGCCATCTCTTCGTATGTCAGAACAGGAATGCCATACCCTTCTCTATCGTAGGTCTTATGTTCCATTTCTGCTATTGTATATTGCCATCTGTCTAGGAAGAGAGTACATCCCGGACAGTTGGTAACAATAAAATCGGGTTCGTATGGTTCCATAGATTCCAATTTCTTTTTTGTATTCGAAATTGAATAGCCACGATTCTCCTGAACCAAATATTGTCTGAATCCAAAACCGCAACAGTGACGACGCTCCGGATAATCTACCACTTCACCACCCCAGGCCTCAATCATACCTGCCAATACGTATGGAAATTCAGCTTTTCCTACCCCTTTATCAGGGAATATCTTGGCATAATGACATCCTATATGTTCCACTACACGTAATGGCTTGCCTGTAAAACGATTTACCAAACTGTATTTCATCAGTTTTTTAAGGTCAAAACGGAAATGATATACCAAATCGGATGGATGGGCTATGTTCTTAGGAATGTTAAATTCACGTTTACAAGCTTTCCAAAGGTTTTCTCTGGTCTTTTCCAACAGTTCCGGATGTTCTTCCCACATGTGTACCATTTCTGTAAAGATACCGAAAGATGTCACACAAGATGGTACAAAGTTTTCATAACCGTTTTCTGTCATCAATGAGAATAGTCGTGCCACTACTGTCATTGTTGTTTCCAGTGGCACAATATCAGCATGATACCCAATACCCGTACAGGTATGCTGACGAAAATCATCATGAATATCTTTACCCAATTCTTCTCTCAGCATTTTAAGAAACGCTGTTTCCGAACCGGGAAAAAAGGTTTGTCTAATGCAACTGCGCTCATAATAAAAATGATTGTCCGCTATTGCTTTTTGATATTCGTTCCAAAATCTATTTGCCATACTCTAAATCAATTAATAAGGTTTTCTACTACAATTTCAGCAATATCCTTAACCGGATATTCATTAGTAGCTCTAACAAATGCCTTTTTGCACATAGGGCAAGCAGTAACTATAGTATCTACAGGAACTGAAGTCAGATTCTTTAACGATGCATTCCTTATCTTTGTTTGTTGTTCTACAGAGAGAACGGTATTTCCCAGATTGAAACCACAGCAAACACTCTTATCTTTCTGATACTTTGTTTTCTGCAAGTTTGTAACTCTCTTCAATACACTACGCGGTTCATCGTATATACCACAACCTCGTCCCAGTTCACAAGGATCGTGATAGGATACTCTTCTATCGTCTTTACGTACCTTTATCTTACCCTCTTTTATCAACATATCAATATATTCGGTATGATGAAGAACCGGTATAGACAAATTATACTCTTTTTTAAATGATTGATAACATATTGGACAAGATGTAACCAACATCTGAGCTCCCGATTTCATTATCATATCGCTATTCTTTTCTCTCAATTCCGCTGCCTGATTCAAGAAACCTTGTTGCTGTAAAGGTCTTCCACAACACACAGAACGTTGTTTATCCATATACCAATACTTTTGTCCGGCGGCTTCGAATATCTTTTCCATAGATTCAGTAATACCCGGTGTTAAATGTGACATACATCCACCAAAATATACTATTCTGCCTATGGCATTGAAAGAATACTTGTTTTCGTGAACATAAGAGTAGTTTCCTTGTGTGTCCAGACTTCCTTTATTACGTACTATCCTGCGTACAGCATTTAGATCTATACCAACAGGACAATCCACACTGCAACGGTCGCACATCAAGCAATCATCAGCTATCATCTTAATTTTGTTGGGACGCTCCTGATTTCTTATGCTACGTATCAAATATACAGACTGAACGCTGTGATTGGCCAACTCTTTATCTAACGGGCAACCCTGAACACATACTCCACAACGTGAACATGCGTTGAGTTCAAACATTGTATATCCACTCTTTTCATTGCTCTCCTGTACACCTATCTTTCTGAAATATATTAAGAACAATTCAGTAAATATGTGCATATATCGAGTAAACGGCATTGTTACAAAGAACACCGCCAACATTAGCGAATAGAACATCCATAGCGAATGTTCCATACCTTGCACTATCATAGGGTCGAACAGATTTCCTACTGTTTGAGTAAAGAACCCGCCATTACCGTAAAGACATGCAGTCACCGATTCTGCCAACAATCTAAGCGGGAAGATGCACCAAAGTGCAAATTTAGAGAATCTGTCCACCAATGTATGACGTGTGGTACGCCTCATTCCCAACGCCTTGGAATACATAATCTTGATTAGTGCCATAGTCATTCCAAAGAACACATACAGCAACAGTGCATCCATTAAATTTGTAAACAGATGGGCGTGTTTAAACGAAGTTGGCACTTCATGTATAAAGTACCTATAGAATATACTTACATAAAACGGGCGTTTGTAGTTAATTTTCGATACATCATCCTGTTCTAAAGTAAATTCATCCAATACACTCTCTCCACTCTCCTTAACATACCAGTTGCCCTGTTTCTCCATTTCGTGAACACGGGCTATAGAATTTTCATGTTGCAGATGTTGAATAGTAAGAGTACTTTCCGCAAATCCCACTACTATCAGCAAGAACCAGCCAAAAGCAAATGCCTGATGCATTATACCAAGCAACAGATTCTTTTTGAATATCTTAACATGCAGCAATCCCTCTCTAAACATTTCCCATAGAGCAGAGATTATTTTCCAGGAAAACCAATTATTTCTAATAGTCTCGCGTTGCTTGTCGCTAAACATTCTTATCCACCTTATATATTTGTAGATGCAAATAATGAAGAGCAACGCAACACCTATCAGAAAAGGTATTACGAAATCATTATATGGAAATACTTGAATCTTCATACTCTATTAACTACTTAATTTCAGGTTCTTCCAATATCTGTCTCATATTTATAACCAAAGAACGCAAATTGACACCTCGCGGACAAACAAGAGTACACTTACCACATAGCATACACTTTTTCAGTTCGTCAGACAAAGTTCTATATTCTCCACGACGGAACGAAGTATGAACCCTGCGTATATTAAAATTGGTAAATTGCTGTGCAGAACAGGTTGCAGAACAGCAACCACACTGAAAACAGCGTTTAAATGAGGGAACCTTACGTAACAAATCTCTATACTTTTCCAAAGAGACTTTATCTAAATTCTCTGTTCTTGCTTTCTGAATTGTAAAACCAAAATTAGGCATAACTATTTCTGATTTTTACCTTTTTTCAACATTTCACGGAATTCAGTACCACCTGTCACATCAAAGATTTTTCTAAGTTCATCCATTGTTTCAGGAGATATGGTGCGTAACGCACCGGCACCTTCACCGTGATAATTAGCTCCAAATTTAGGAGCAACCTCTTCAATATTCTTTATATACCATTCCCAAACAGGCCCTTGTTCCGGATGTTTAGACGGTAACACTCTGTCAGGATGTACACAATATCCTATATCCACAATATTCTGGCCCACACCTTCGGCCAGTTCCTCCTGCTGTCTGCCCAATCGGCTGTCTTTGTAATAGCCCATATTTTGTGACACCGAACGCAATATGTTTATTACGGCACCGGGGACATTTCCGCGCGGACATCTGGTTTTGCAAGACATACATTGTCCACAATACCAAATTGTATCAGAACGGAGTAATTTTTCAATTGAATCTTCATCACCTCTTTGAACCATATCACAGATTCTTCGCGGGTCATAATCGAAAAATTCGGCTGCCGGACATATTGCTGTGCAGATGCCGCAATTCATACAGGCTTTCAATGAATCTTCGTATCGGACATCGGCCTTTATAAGATCAACCAGATTACCCATAATTAATCATTGAATTTCATTCTATTCATTCTCATAGCCTTAAAAAGTATCTTTGGAAGCGGTTTTTTTCTATTCCTCTTCATTAGGTTCAGATACCAATTAAGTTTCTTAGCAATACCCACACGATAGGTCTCTACAAATTCAATCAGAGTACCGTCGGGGTCTTCTATATATGTAAAACGCCCGGAAGCATCGCCCATATTGAACTGCACTCCGTCAGGACAGCTATCTACTGTAAAAGGAAAACCTTTCTGTTTGCAAAATTCTCCGAAAGCATCCATATTGGTTATGTCATAGCATACTTGAATAAAGCCGGGATCGCCCCAATATCTACCTTCGAATATCTTTCTGGGGACTCTATCCAATGCTTGAACCAATTCTATGTGACCACTTGTAAATAGTGGTGAAAATGCACCTTCTACAGGTTTGGACCATTGGAGCAACACTCTACGGAAATTGCCATCACCTCCCAATAGATATGAAAGGTCTTTGAATGTTCCTGTCTTATCGTACACTACAACATCATAGCCAAGTATATCGCGATATACTTCAAGCGATTTCTCAATGTCTGTTACACCTATCATTGCACCATACATTCCACCAAACAATTTCTTTTCGTTTACCAGAACAGATGAATCGGGAACCATCTGAAACCAATTACCCTCTAAATCTGTTACATAGAATGTTTTGGTACCATTCGGAGTTTCTGTTATAGGAGATACTTTATCCCATTTTGCTGATATCTGTTTATGTGCAGCTTCTATATCGATACATTTTAATTTGGCACAGAATATACCTAAATCGCCCACCTGAATATCAAAATCAATCGGTTTAGGTTTTCTGTCAGAATACTGCCATATTTCAAAACCGCCACCTCCTTGCAGGTTTACAGCTATTGCAGCGTGACGTTTCTGTGCCTGACCGCCTGTATATGGCAACATTCTTTCTGCAACAGTATCATCTTCCAATATTCTAACATCCACACCAAACATTTCTGCAAACCATTTCCACGATTTGTACACTGATGTTGTTCCTACACCTACCTGTTGTATTCCTGATATAATAAAATCCTTATTATCCATATACTTATTAATTTAACATTTACCATTAAAACAAACTGCAATTTTACAAAAAAAATCCGAAAACTCACCAATTTGACAACATAAAAATAGACCGCACTATTTTAGTGCTATTGGCAAATGCAAAAAAACATACACACGTTTTTTTATTTGTTCCGCTTGCATTAAATTTGCAGAGAACAATTAATACTTAATACAAATGACAACATTTTTACTGGCCGGTTTAGGAATGTGGGAGATAATTCTAATTGTTTTGGTAATACTCTTGTTCTTTGGAGCAAAACGTATTCCGGACTTGATGAAGAGTTTGGGAAAAGGCGTAAAAAGTTTTAAAGCAGGCCTAAACGACTTAGAGAAAGACATAAATTCGGACACCGAAACCAAGGAAGAGAAAAAAGAGGACAAATAGAACCTAAACATCAGGCAATGTCCGACAACGCAACCCATCTGATGACTTTTTGGGAACATCTGGAAGTTTTCAGAAAGTTACTATTCCGTGTACTGGCAATAATCATGACAGTAGCGGTTGTTGTTTTTTGTTTTAAAGAGCCGCTCTTCAAAATAATCTTGGCCCCCAGCTATCCCGATTTTGTACTATACAATATTGTAGAACAGGTGGCAGCGGCATTGGGTCTGGACGCATCGGGAATAAGCAACTTCAATATTGAACTGTTCAGTTCCACATTGACTTCGCAATTTATGATTCATCTTAAAATTGCATTCTATGCGGGGCTTATAGTGGCTATGCCATACGTGCTATATGAACTGTACACATTTGTATCGCCGGCACTGAGAGAGAATGAAAAAAAATACACAACCGGTATAGTATTATGGTCTTACATTCTGTTTATGATGGGAATATTACTAAACTATTTTGTAATATTTCCACTTGCCTTCCGTTTTTTGGGCACATACCAGGTAAGTGGTGATGTACCGAATATTATCACTTTGGCATCGTACACCGACATGCTGACCACACTTACTCTGCTTATGGGTATTCTGTTCGAACTTCCCATACTTTCATGGTTCCTTGCCAAATTAGGTATGATCAATGCCAATTTCATGAAGCAGTACCGTCGTCATGCTTTTGTAGCAATACTAGTTGTGGGTGCTATAATAACACCCACTACTGATATATTTACTCTACTTCTTGTAGCTACACCTATCTATCTTCTTTATGAATTGAGTATAGGTATAGTACGCCGTACTGCCAAATAGGTTACCAACCAAAAGCATGGTCATCGGCCAACCAAAGCTTTTTTTCTTTCAGGACTTGTTCTACCACATCACGCACACAGCCGTAGCCACCTTTTATAGGCGATACATACTTACTTATAGCCTTAATTTCAGGCGCTGCATCGGCAGGGCAACATGGCAATCCTACCAACTTCATAACCTGATAATCCGGTATATCATCGCCCATATAGAGTATTTCATCGCTTTTCAGGTTGTACTTGCCTACAAAATCGTTAAAGTCATTTATTTTTACAGATGATGCAATATAGACATCCTTTATTCCAAGATATTCAAATCGTTTTGCTACAGACGCTACACGTGCACCGGTAATTATTGACATAAGCAATCCGCTTTTTGCAGCCAATTGCATCGCATACCCATCTTTGACATTGACAGTTCTTACAGGATTGCCATCTTCTGCCATAGGCATTACGTTGCAACTCAACACGCCATCAACATCAAAGATCATTGCCTTTATCTTCTTTAAATCGTAGTCAATCATAATCTTCTATCTTTTATTATATCTTCCGATATCAGTTTGTATAGTTCCGCCCATTCGGGATTATTACCAAGCAACTCTATATGAGAATCCATTACTGTCCTATCATTTCGTACAGCCGGACCGGTTTGAGCCTTAGCAGGTGACATTCCACATGCTTTATCTGTCATCTCCTTAATTAAGGGTAACATAACGCTGAAAGGTATGCCATCCGTATTAAGAATACTTTCGCTTATGGCGAACATTCTGTTTGCGAAATTACAAGCAAATACTGCTGCCAGATGCAAGCGTTTACGGCCTATGCTATCAAGTCTGGTTACATTATCGGACAATGAATACGCCAACTGTTCAATCTGTTCCATAGCTACCCCATCTACAGCCTCTATAAACAAAGGAATATGTTGCCAAACAACCTGTTTATTCTTACTGAATGTCTGCATAGGATAGAGCACCCCGTATTTTTGCGCCCCTGCATTTTTCCAGACATCAATGGAAACACTGCCGGCTGTATGCAAAAACAGGACATTCTTTCTATCTGCCACTATATGCGGAGCAAGTTTAATCAATGCATCATCAGCAAGCATTGATATATATACATCTGCATTGTCTGGAATATTGTCCAATGAATTCGTATATGGAACACCTAATTGTGAAGCAAGTATTGAAGCAGATTCAAGTGTTCGGCTATATACCATCAACACATTCTGCCCCGACTTTTGCAATGCAACAGCCATTGATGTTGCCACATTGCCTGCCCCTATCAGTACAATGTTCATTCTCTGTTATTGTCGTAACCGTTTATATGAACCTTTTCCCACTGCAAACGGTCTTCGTCAAATAGTTTACGCTCCATTCCTTTATGACCAAATGCTATTGCGCACAATGGTTCGTAAGGTTCTGGAATTGACAACAATTCACATATAGCATCCTTGGAAGGTATTCCATCGGCTGTAAAACGGTTTCTAAAATGTGCCCAACAACTACCTAAGCCTAAATCTTCGGCCTGTAGTTGCATATTGAATGCTGCTATGGCGCAATCCTCTATCCAGGCATCGGTTTTACTTGGATCGCCTAAAACCACAACTGCAAAAGGAGCCTCTTTTAAAAATAGAGAACCGTTATCTTTGCAGTCCGCCAGTTTATCCAATAGTTCCCTATTGTCAATAGCCACAAATTGCCATCCGTTTGTATGTTTTGAAGTGGGTGCTATAAGAGCAGCCCTCAATATAAGTTTTACCTCTTCAGCAGTCAGTTCTTCTGCTGTGAACTTACGCATACTTCTGCGTTTCGCTATCAGTTTGTCAAAATTTCCCATAACAATAAAATATATGGTGCGAATTTACCAATAAAAAGTGGGGTGCAAAAATACGTTTGCCATTATTTTTACGTTATAATATCAAGAGATTGCAAATAATAGGTTTTGAACAGAGTTTTATACCGATATATTCTATTGTTGCTTGCGTTATCAACTTTTACTGTTGAAATGCAGGCACAGCGTGTTTACATACATGGCAACATTTATGACGAAAACGGGCAACCTGTTGAACTTGCCACCGTAAACGAAGAAAAAAGCCTGGCACACAGCATTTCAAATCTGCAAGGAGACTACAGCATAACTGTCAGTTACAGTGATACCATATCGTTAGTATTCAGAATGGTTGGACACGAAATCAGAAAACGATATCTATACAACGCAGACGATACAGTAAAGTTAGATGTCATGTTGCCCAACAACGGATATTCACTTCAAGGAGTAACCATATCTGAAAACAGAAGACAATCAGATGGAATGCAAACTATTGAAGCGCAGGGCATAAGACTGACACCCGGAGCAAATGGCGGTTCGGTGGAATCTATTATCAGCACTCAGGCGGGTGTAAGCAGCCACAACGAACTAAGCAACCAATACAATGTGCGCGGAGGTAATTTTGATGAAAACAGCGTGTATGTGAACGGTATAGAGATTTTACGTCCCATTCTGGTAAGAGCAGGAGAACAGGAGGGGCTAAGTTTTATAAACCCTGACATGATAGAGTCTATTGGTTTTTCCACAGGTGGTTTTAATGCCACATACGGCGACAAGATGTCATCAGTACTGGATATAACATATAGAAAGCCCAAAGGATTTGAATCATCATTGTCAGGCAGTCTTTTGGGAGGTAGTGCATTTATAGGAGCCGGAAACGACAAGTTTAGTTTTTCCGGAAGTGCACGTTATAAAACCAACAGATACCTTTTAAATACATTAGATACAGAGGGTGAATACAATCCGTCTTTTTTTGACTACCAAACATATTTAACTTGGTCTCCCACAGACAGATGGAGCATTGAATTTTTAGGTAATATAGCCAGAAACAGCTATAACTTTACCCCATCTACCAGAAACACATCGTTTGGAACTGCCGAAAACATCAAATCATTTACAATGTATTTTGACGGTTGGGAACAGGACTACTACAACACAATGTTTGGCTCTTTAAATATTAATCACAGATTTAACGACAACAACAGTATCAGCTTAAACACATCTTTCTTCAACAGTCAAGAAGAAGAGACATTCGATATAAGAAGCGAATATTGGTTGGACGATGCCGGAAGCGAACAGCTATTCAGTGTAGGTGGTTTTATGGATCACGCCAGAAACTATCTGACTTCCAATGTAGCTACAGTAGCGTTAAAAGGAAGCCACAGGAATTTAAAGCACCACATACAGTGGGGTGCTGAAATAAGAGACGAATATGTCAATGACAAAATGCGCGAATGGGAACTGACCGATTCTTCCGGTTACATTCTTCCAAACAATCCTAATGGTCCATTAGACTTAACATATTCACTCTATTCGAACAACAGCATAGAGAGTTTCAGAACATCGGCATATTTACAGGAAACTTTCAGACAAAGTCTTGATATTGGTTTTTTAACTATCAATGCAGGTGTAAGAGCGTCATATTGGAATTGGAATAAAGAGATGATTGTAAGTCCCAGATTATCTATAGGTTTTATACCAGCATTCAATGACGATTTAACCTTCAGACTATCGTCCGGCATCTACTATCAATCACCTTTTTACAAAGAATTGAAAGACACTGTTATGCTTAATGGCATTCACACGGTACAGTTGAACAAAAAAATTAAATCACAACGTTCCATACAGATTGTAGCCGGTGCTGATTACCATTTCAGAGTATTTGACAGACCGTTCAAGTTCACCACAGAACTCTACTACAAGAGATTAGACAATTTAATACCATACAGTTTAGACAATGTAAGAATTGTTTATTACGGCAAAAACTATGCAGATGGTTATGCTGCAGGACTGGATTTAAAACTGTTTGGAGAATTTGTCCCAGGAACCGATTCATGGGTAACGTTTTCGCTTATGAAAACTGAAGAGAGAATTAACGGAAAGTGGTTTCCACGTCCTACAGACCAACTTTACAACTTTTCCTTACATCTTACCGACTATTTCCCGGGCACAGACAGATGGAAAATGACCCTTAGAGGAGTTATATCTGATGGACTGCCTTTTGGTCCTCCGCATACAGACAGAGAAAAAGCCATATTCAGAGCACCTGCATATAAACGCGTAGATATAGGTATGGCATACGATTTGCTTAGCAACAAGAACTACAAAATGTCAAAAGTTTTTAATAACATTTGGCTAAGTATTGATTGTTTAAACCTATTAGGCATCAACAATGTCTGCTCATACTATTGGGTAACAGATACAAACAACACAAAATACGGAGTTCCCAACTACTTAACAGGAAGACAACTCAACATTACCCTGCTGATACAGACAAAAAGGTGATTTTTAATAAAATTGTTCAAAAACTACCTTATTTATTTTTCATTATCTAATCTATTGTCTGTAACTTTGTGGAGTTTTTGCGTTATGCATAATAATGGCATAATAATAAAACTTAGAGACAATGATTTTTTTAACTTTTACAAAAAATATTTCAATATGAAGATTTCTCACATCGAGCATCTTGGAATTGCTGTAAGCAGCATAGATGCAGCATTACCTTACTTTGAAGAGGTACTTGGTTTAAAGTGTTACAAACAGGAAGTAGTTGAAGATCAGAAAGTGAAGACAGCTTTCATTATGGTTGGACAGACAAAGATTGAATTGCTGGAACCAACAAGCCCTGAAAGCACTATTGCCAAGTTTATTGAGAACAATGGCGGTAAAGGTGGTATGCACCATTTGGCATTCGCAGTAGAAGATGGCGTAAACGCTGCTCTTGCAGAATGTGAAGCAAAAGGTGTACGTCTGATTGACAAAGCTACTCGTCCGGGTGCTGATGGCAAGATGATTGCATTCTTGCATCCAAAATCAACTGCAGGTGTTCTGACAGAACTTTGTGAAGGATAATAATTCATACAACAATATGAGTAACCAAACAGAAAAAATCAAAGCGTTAGTAGAAAGACGCGTACAAGCTCGTTTAGGCGGTGGTGAAAAGGCTATCGCAAAACAGCACGAGAAAGGTAAATACACCGCTCGCGAGCGCATTAACATGTTGCTTGACGAAGGTAGTTTTGAAGAATTTGACATGTTCGTTCAGCATCGTTGCCACAACTTTGGAATGGAGAAGAAGCAGTACGATGGTGACGGTGTAGTAACAGGTTACGGTACTATTGATGGACGTCTTGTTTACGTTTTCGCACAGGACTTCACAGTAAATGCCGGTTCATTGTCAGAAACATTGGCTCTGAAGATTTGCAAAATCATGGATAAAGCTATGGCTATGGGCGCTCCTGTTATAGGCATCAACGATTCAGGTGGTGCACGTATTCAGGAAGGTGTAAACGCTCTTGCCGGCTATGCTGAAATTTTCCAGCGCAACATTTTGGCATCGGGTGTTATACCACAGATTTCAGGTATCTTTGGTCCTTGCGCAGGTGGTGCAGTATATTCACCGGCTCTTACCGACTTTACCATTATGCTTAAGGGTGCATCTTACATGTTCTTGACAGGTCCAAAGGTAGTAAAGACCGTTACAGGCGAAGATGTTGACCAGGAACAGTTGGGTGGTGCTTCAGTACATGCTACACGTTCAGGTGTTACACATTTTGCAGTTGAAACAGAAGAAGATGGTTTCAAACTGATTCGCGATCTTCTTTCATATATTCCTCAGAACAATCTTGAAGAAGCTCCTATTAAGGAGTGCAACGACCCTATAGATCGTTTGGAAGATGCTCTTAATGAAATCATCCCAGAGAATCCAAATCAGGCATACGACATGTACGAAGTTATTGGCGCTATCGTTGATAATGGTGAATTCCTGGAAGTACATGCAGACTATGCAAAGAACATTATAGTAGGTTTTGCACGTTTCAATGGTCAGTCAGTAGGTATAGTTGCTAACCAGCCTAAGGCTATGGCAGGTGTATTGGATTGCAATGCTTCACGCAAGGCTGCTCGTTTTGTTCGTTTCTGCGATGCTTTCAACATTCCATTGGTAACTCTTGTTGACGTTCCAGGCTTCTTACCAGGTACAGGTCAGGAATACAATGCAGTAATTCTACATGGTGCTAAATTGCTTTACGCATTTGGTGAAGCTACAGTTCCAAAGGTAACAGTAACATTGCGTAAATCATACGGTGGCGCTCACATCGTTATGAGTTGCAAGCAGTTGCGTGGCGATATCAACTACGCATGGCCAACAGCCGAAATTGCAGTTATGGGTGCATCTGGTGCAGCTGAAGTTCTTTATGCGAAAGAAGCTAAAGCAGCAGAAGATCCAAAGGCATTCATCGACCAGAAGATTCAGGAATACACAGATGCATTTGCTAATCCTTACAATGCAGCTAAGTATGGTTATATTGATGACGTTATTGAGCCACGCAATACACGTTTCCGCGTTATCCGCGCTCTTCAGTCATTACAGACCAAGCGTATAAACAACCCTGCTAAAAAGCACGATAACCTTCCATTATAATTGATAGATTATGAGTACTTTTTTAGCAATTAATTGGGGTAATGCCTTAGTAGTGACATTCTTTGGATTTGCTGTTGTTCTAACAGTTCTTGTACTCTTGATTTTTGTTCTTCAGGGATTTGGTAGTATAGTTACCGCTATGGAGAAGAAATCTTCAAAGAGTGCAGCTCCTGCTACTACTCCTGCCGCAGCAGCTGTAGAGGCAAAAGAGGAAAACGGACTCACAGCAGAAGAGAATGCAGCTATTGCAATGGCAATATATCAGTATTGCTTTGGCATTCACGATGAAGAATCTCTTGTTCTTACATTCCATGAACAGGAAGAACACTATCATCCTTGGAATTCAAAAATTATTGGAATCAACAAATTTAACAAGCAATGAAAAAGTTCAAATATACAATTGGCGGTAACCAGTACGAGGTTGTTGTAAATTCAGTAGAAAACAACGTAGCCGACATTGAAGTAAACGGCAAATCGTTTTCTATAGCAATTGAAGAAGAGGAAAGCGCAGTAGTTCGTCCTACTATCAAACGTCCTGCTCAGAGTGCAGCCGCTCCAGTAGCAGCCGCTCCTGCAGCTCCACGCGCAGCAAGCAAAGGTGCTGTAGTTGCTCCACTGCCAGGCACAATTACCAACGTATTGGTATCTGCCGGTCAAAGCGTTAAGCGCGGTGACGTGCTTCTCACTATGGAAGCTATGAAGATGGAGAACAACATTCAGGCAGACCGTGACTGCACAGTTAAAGCAGTTCTTGTACAGAAAGGTCAGAGCGTTCTTCAGGGTGATGCTTTGGTAGATGTAGAATAAGAAGTATTGATTGATATGAAAAGATCAAAATATTTCTTCCTAACCGCATTGCTTCTTCTGTTTGCAATGGCGGTTTCAGCTCAGGAAGCTGACATCAGTATCAAGCAAAGTACCCTTGATTTCTTGAATAATTCAGGTTTTGCTATGATAGGACAGAATTGGAAAGTAATTCTTATGATTGCTATTTCATGTTTACTTTTCTTCTTGGCTATCGTTAAGCAATACGAACCATTACTATTATTACCTATTGCATTTGGTATGCTTTTAACAAACCTGCCGGGTGCAAATATGTATCATCCGGAATTATGGTCTGCATTCTTGGACGCAAATAGTCCTGCATACCACAGTTACGGAGCAATAATGGCTAATGGTGGACTTTTGGATATATTATATATAGGTGTAAAAGCCGGTGTATATCCATGTCTTATATTTATGGGCGTAGGTGCTATGACAGACTTTGGTCCACTTATTGCAAACCCAAAGAGTTTGCTTTTAGGTGCAGCAGCACAGTTCGGTATTTTTGCAACATACCTATGCGCTATTGCAATGGGATTCTTACCTAACGAAGCAGGTTCTATAGCTATCATTGGTGGTGCAGATGGCCCTACATCTATCTTCCTGACTTCTAAACTTGCTCCAAACCTGTTAGGTCCTATTGCTATCGCTGCATATTCATACATGGCTCTTGTTCCTGTTATCCAGCCACCTATTATGCGTGCGTTGACAACAAAGAAAGAGCGTAGCATTCGTATGAGCCAGCTTCGTCCTGTATCAAAGACAGAGAAGATTATCTTCCCAGTTATGGTTACAATAGTTGTATCTCTTACTCTGCCTGATGCAGCTCCTCTTATTGGTTGCTTAATGTTGGGTAACTTGTGTAAAGAGTGCGGCGTAGTTGACCGTCTTAGCAAGACTATGCAGAATGAATTAATGAATATTGTTGTTATCTTCCTTGGAATCACAGTAGGTGCAACAGCAACAGCCGATTCATTCCTAAGCGCTCAGACTATCAAGATCATGATTATGGGTATCTGTGCATTTGGTGTTGCTTCTGCCAGCGGTGTTCTTTTGGCAAAATTGATGAACGTATTCATCAAAGATCCTGCAAAGAAGATCAATCCGCTTATTGGTTCAGCCGGTGTATCTGCAGTTCCTATGGCTGCTCGTGTATCACAGGTAGAAGGTCAGAAGGAAGATCCTAGCAACTTCTTGCTGATGCACGCTATGGGTCCAAACGTAGCAGGTGTTATTGGTTCAGCCGTTGCAGCAGGTATTCTGCTCACTATGCTTGGTTAATTCATTTAATCATCAAATACGAATAGAGGATAGTTTCACGCTATCCTCTATTTTTTTTACACTCCCCTAATTATTACACAAAGCCTGCCATTGTAGCTTTATTCTATCTCTTTTACTTTGAAAGAAACAACAAGCCTGTATCCTGTTTTATTATAGTTTAGAAAGAAAAAAAAGAGAAATGGCGCACATTGGTAATCTTAATGTACGCCATTTATTTACTAGTATTGAAAGAATTAATCGAATGAAGTATAGATGGTTTTGATTTTTATTCTGTCACCGGATTCTCCACCCAAAAGTTTTATTTGATTAACATTAATATCAAGTATGTATCCTACTATTGAATTATTGGAATCAACCTTTGGTTTTACAGGAATGAGCACTACTTTGTTCCAATTTGGAAAAGCCGATTCATATACTGCGAATCCTGCAGCATCTGCTTCGTAACCATTACTTTTCAACCAGTCCTCACGCTCAACATAACACAATTCCACCAATTTTGCTATATTGTTAAAGGTATAGTTATTGTATTTAGTACTAAAGGTTGTTGCGTAAGACGAAACTTTGTCTGCATTATTATTTCTATCAAAGAACTTCTGCAATTCATCTTTTCTTATAAGAAGTAATCTTGAAGGTGTACCGGCAGGATAATACGGTTGCTCCACATTAACTTTATGGAAAGAGAGTGATGCTGAATTCAACATTACATTACCTCCTTTTTTCATTTCATCTACTGGTAGCTCCACTTCTGTAAGAACACCAAACGGAGTACGTATATAGGTACATGTATTATCATCAAGCAGTACATTCTGGTTTCCATTCTTAAAACTGTTTATCTGCATAACTTCATTATTACCTGAAAATTCTGCCACAACAGACGATACTACAGAATCACCCGGCTCCAGATATTTGAAATTAACCTCTAAAACCGTTTTATCCACATAAACCAAAGTGCCATCTCCTTGAGCAAGTTTTACATAAAAGCCCTTACACACATTTTCCATAAAGGACAATGCATCAGAAAAGTATTCTTTACCATTTGGAGAATAGTATTTTTCAAGCAACTGTTGCGCAAAGCTGTCAGGCAAACCTATTGATATATGATGATAATACTTCTCTTCTTGCAATAAAGAATCCTTAACAGAATAGTCTATTGGAGACACCATAACACTGGCTATAGGTTCTGAACTCTCATCATAGAAATCTGCCGGATTCACGTTTGCATAATATCTCTTTTCAGGATCAATAATCTTATCAAGCGGATATATATCAAGTTTCAAGGAGTTTGTTGAATCTCCAAAAACCTTCTGGAAATACAAATTTAATTCTGCATAATAAGGTTTTTCTCCTTCCATCTCTTTATCGAACCAATCGGGAAAATCAAAATCACCTATTCCATAAACAGAATCAGGCAAAGAAAAACCTTCCACACAGTTCAATTGTGTAAGAAAATCGGCTTCCAGAACTGCACCTGTTAAAGGATCGGTATATTTTCCTATACAAGATACGGTAGTTCTTAGCAGAATTGAATCGGGAGCCTGAACAGAACGCGAAACTGCAAAACAGGAATCGGATTTAACACGAACGTCATCCGAATCGGGTGTGACCGATCCTCCTAAAGTAGAAGTATCGGTATCACAGGAAATCAGAAACAAAACCGCGAGTAATGTGCAAGCCAATGTTTTGATATTCATAAACCTATTCAATTAGAGTTTTTCGTACAAAGAATCCAAAGATTCCATTTTGAATCTCTTCAAATCATATTTTCTGGTAAGTATCTTCTTACTCTTAGCGTATTCAAGCAATTCCGGTGACACAATTTTTGAATTCAGATAAAGGGCATCTGAAAAATCTATAGCCTTCTTCATTACAGAATCAAAATCTATAGGTTTTGCAAATTCACCCACATCTTCCAATGTCATATCCTTAGCCAATACCAATTCCGCATAGTTTTCTCTAAACACATTATCAAAACTCTTTTCCGGAATTGTATATACAACCTTGGAATTACGGAATGCCGGTTCCTCTTTGTAGGCTGTCTTAATATACAAAGGTATCATAGCCGACAACCATCCGTAACAGTGGATTATATCAGGAGTCCAACGTAATTTCTTAACTGTTTCTAATACACCACGTGCAAAGAATGCTGTACGTTCATCATTATCATTGTACTCTTCTCCTTTTTCGTCACAAACAAACTGACGATTCTGAAAATAGTCATCATTATCTATAAAATAGACCTGAATTCTTGATGAAGGAAGTGATGCCACCTTAATTAACAATGGATGGTCTGAATCATCAACAATAAGATTCATACCGGACAGTCTGATTACCTCGTGCAACTGATTGCGACGTTCGTTAATTGGTCCCCACTTAGGCATAAATGTCCTAATTTCATGACCTGACTCGTAAATACCCAACGGAAGGGTTCTGCAAAATTCAGCTGTAGGAGATTTGCTAATAAATGGTGCAATCTCGTCTGCTATAAATAATACTTTCTTATCGCTCATAAGGCGTTTTTTAATTCAATCTTGCAAAGATATAAAAAAAATAGCTGATTTTCGCAAGCTTCCTTTTCAGTTTTTTTGATTTTCCATAAATTATAACTTATTTTGCGCGATTTTTCAAAACAAGGCACTTTTTGTTAAAAAATATGGTAAAAATCATTACATCTATTGCTCAGTTAAAAGAGATTCTGAGCAATCACAGAAAAAATGGAGCAGAAATTGGATTGGTTCCTACAATGGGAGCTCTCCACGAAGGTCATGCATCATTGGTACGCAGAAGTGTTGCCGAAAACGACATCACAGTAGTAAGTGACTTTGTAAATCCTACACAGTTCAATGACAAGAATGACCTGCAAAACTACCCACGAACCATGGAAGCCGATTGCGCACTACTTAGCAAAGAGGGTGCCGACTATGTATTTGCCCCATCGGTAGAAGAGATGTATCCGGAACCTGACACCAGAGTCTTTGACTTCACCCCTTTAGATAAAGTTATGGAGGGTCCAAACCGTCCGGGACACTTCAATGGAGTGGCTCAGATAGTAAGCAAATTGTTTTATGCAGTAGAACCGGACAGGGCATATTTTGGCGAAAAGGACTTCCAGCAGCTTGCCATAATACGAGATATGACCAAACAACTTAATCTCAGTATCAATATAATAGGTTGTCCTATTGTAAGAGAAGAAGATGGCATGGCTCTAAGTTCAAGGAATATGTTGTTGAGCAAGAGTGAAAGAAAAACTGCAGCAAACATTTCACGTACTTTATTTAAAAGCCGTATATTTGCAGCTACAAATTCACTATCTGACACAAAGAAATTCGTAACAGATACTATAAATGCCATCAATGGGCTTCAGGTTGAATATTACGAAATCGTAGATGGTAATACCCTACAACCCATTAACAGTTGGGACGATAGCAAATATATAGTAGGTTGCATAACCGTCCAATGTGGCAAGGTAAGATTAATTGATAATATTAAGTATAAAGAGTAATGCTTTTAACTGTACTAAAATCGAAACTGCACCGCGTTAAGGTGACCGATGCAAATATCGACTACGTAGGTAGCATAACCATTGATGAAAATTGGATGGACGCATCCGGCATTATTGAAGGCGAACAGGTACACGTTGTAGATGTAACAAACGGAGCTCGTCTTGTAACATACGCTATTAAAGGAGAACGCGGTTCTAAATGTATTTGTCTTAATGGAGCAGCCGCCCGATTGGTTTCTGTGGGTGACACTGTTATTATCATTGCATACGCGCAAGTAACGCCGGAAGAAGCCAAGACGTTCAAACCGACTATCGTAATTCCATAATAAAAAAATGACCGATTTACGGTCATTTTTTTATTTGGAATTAAACTCCTTTTCTATTATGGTTTGCTCCGCAAACGCGCTACGCGCCAATTAATTGTCTATAGATGACCGAATTTCTTCGGTCATTTTTATTTGGAATTAACTTCCTTTTCTATTATGGTTTGCTCCGCAAACGCCCTTCGGATAAAGCAAAAGAGTGATATTCAATCACTCTTTTGTTATCCGGTCCCTTATCTATTGTGGCTTCCTCCGGAAGCGCCCTTCGGATAAAACGAAAGAGTGGCATTGTGCCACTCTTTGTTTATCCGTTTTACCTTTTCTATATTGGCATCCTCCGGATGCGTCCTTCGGACCAATTAATCTTTTATTTCTTCTTTTTGGCGTTTGCTGACTTTAAGCGAGCAACCTGCTTTTCCAAAGACTGAATCTTCTTATCCTGGTTACGGATGGTAGTTTGGAACGCGTTAAGTTCTTCAACATCCATATCCTGTGGCAAAGCCCACTGCACACGAGCCATAAAGTCACCAAGAATATTCATATAATTTGTAAATGCATCGTAAGGTGATTCATAAATACCCCTATCCATTGACACATTATTGTTCTTTGTAGTCATAAAGCGGAAGTTATTACTTGCTTGCAGATAATCCCAGTCCTGAAGCAGATGTTTATCACCGGTCAGACGCACTCTTTCTCCTATAGAGTAGAGTTTTTCAAATGCTTCGCGCTGCATAACGTTACCCAGCCAGCAACTAATATCACGCTCTTCATCATTCCATGACATAGGATATGGAACGTCAAGCGGAGCTACAGAATCGTGACTCTTAATGATTTCAGATGGTGTAGAGAATGTAATACCGCGCTGTTTTGCACATTCAGGCATAGCTTTAATAAAGTCCAGAATATTTGAACTTAGTGGCTGATATATGCCCAAAGCGCACAGTTCCATAAAGATATTGTATATTCCATCTTCCTCCGGCATATCCTTTATCCAATCCATATAGGTATCACACATAAGTGGATACTCTTCCCAAGCAGGATTTGAAAAACGAAGACTTATATCGTCCGACAATTTATAATCGCGCAACAACACCTTTAGTTTTGGAGCCATATTGCAATGATACAGATAATGCGGACTCTTCCAACCCAAGATATGTTTTGCACCTTCTGTAAGCACTCCTTTGAAACCCATAGCCGCAACCATTGCACCTATATCATCATTATATATAAGGTTGGAATTTCTAAATACCTTTGGTTTTTGACCAAACAACTGATTTATCTTTTCCACTAAACGGAATGTCTCTTCGCGGAAACCATCTTCACCATTTGGAGCAAGCGATGCCAAACCGTGCGAATATGGTTCAGCCAAAAATTCGCAACTTCCCGTAGCGCTCAGTTCCTGCAAAAGTTCTACCACTGCAGGAGCGTATCTTTCCAATAATTCAAGAGCTACACCCGACATTGAGAGAGCCACCTTAAAATAGCCATTGCTACTTTTGGCCATATCTATCATAGTTTTCAATGCAGGAATATATGAATTCTCTGCAATATGTGATATACTGGCCTCGTTTGCATAATCATCAGAATAGTAGTGGTCGGTACCTATATCAAAGAAACGATATCTCTTCAGGTGAACAATCTGATGAAGTTCAAAATATAGACATATAGTTTTCATATCGTCATTTATTTAATTCTTACTTAATTCCTAACAACTCATTGTAACGGGCCAATATCTTGTCGCCCACTTTATCCCAGGTAATAGCATCAACCTCTTTTTTGCCTTCATCTTTCAGATATTCATATAACACCTGATTATTGCAAATAGAGTAGATAGCATCGGCCATAGCGTGAATATCCCAATAATCAACTTTAATACATTTATCTAGGATTTCAGCGCAACCAGACTGTTTTGAAATGATAGTTGGAACTTCACACTGCATAGCCTCTAATGGCGATATACCGAATGGTTCCGATACTGACGGCATTATATATACATCGCTACATTTCAAACATTCATACACCTGTTTTCCCTTCATAAAGCCGGGGAAATGGAAACGGTCTGCAATACCTCGTTCAGCAGCCAAACGTATCATAGCGTTCATCATATCACCACTTCCTGCCATACAGAAACGTATGTTATTAGTACGCTTTAGTACCAATGCAGCTGCTTCTACAAAATATTCCGGTCCCTTTTGCATGGTAATACGACCCAAGAATGTAACCACTTTCTCTTTTTCATTCTTTTGCGGAACTATATCCTGTATCTCCTGCGGCAGAGGCTCTACAGCATTGTGCATAGTAGATACCTTACGTGGATCCTGATGATACTTATTGATAACTGTCTGACGTGTCAGTTCACTAACGCACATTATATGATCGGCATAATCCATACCATTCTTTTCAATTGCATAAACAGTAGGATTAACATTACCGCGACTACGGTCAAAATCTGTAGCATGTACGTGTATTACAAGAGGTTTACCACTAACCTGTTTAGCATGTATGCCGGCAGGATATGTAAGCCAATCGTGTGAATGAATAATATCAAACTTTTCAGTTCTTGCCACTACTCCGGCTACTATAGAGTAGTTATTAATCTCTTCTTGCAGATTATCGGGATAACGACCGGAAAACTCTATACAACCCAAATCGTTTGTATGCATATACCTAAAATCGGCATATATATTCGATCTGAAATCATAATAGTCCTGCGGAGTCATCCACGGATATCTCTGCTTTAAAACATCAACAGAAGGATCGTTATAGACAATAGGCACAGCATTCATGCCCACTATCTTCATAAAACTCTGATCTTCGTCACCCCAAGGTTTTGGCAGACAGAATGTAATATTCATATCTTTTTGTTTTGCCAAACCTTTTGTCAAACCATAACTGGCTGTTCCTAAACCTCCTAAAATATGAGGGGGAAATTCCCATCCAAACATCAATACGTTCATAGCCTCACATTATTCAAAGTCATTAATCATTCTTACAGTTCTCAGTATCTCGGCAATGTTCATTGCAAAAGATACAGCTCCCCTACCCTTGAATGGTGGGTTACCATCAAATAGTTCCGGCAGAGAACCTATACAATGCGACACCATTTCATCTTCGTAACCTATCATCTGACGTTCTATGAATGAAAGACCGCTACGTTTGTATAGTCTCAAATATGCTTCAAAATAGAAACCTGCCAACCAAGGCCACGCTGTACCCTGATGATACGCATAATCGCGTTCGCGCTGAGGACCCACATAGTTTGGATTATAACCCATACTCTTTGGACTTAATGAACGCAAACCCTTTGGAGTAAGCAACTCTTTGGTAACTATATCCAAAACAGATTTCTTCTGTTTCTGCTGCAATGGCGAATAATCAAAAGCAATAGCAAAGACCATATTCGGACGAACACTCAGATCTTTGTAATCGCCATCTACATAATCGTACAGATAGCCATATTCATTTACAAATATTGCAGGGAACGATGCTTCTACTTTCTGTGCTATCTGCTCCATACGTCTGGAGTAATCAGATTTACCACATTCATTTGACAGTTCTGCCACAAACTTTAACGCATTATACCATAGTGCGTTTATTTCTACTACATAACCTGTTCTTGGAACCACAGGAACACCATCTACTGTGGAGTTCATCCAGGTTTCAGCACTCTCTCGGCCATTGATATGCACCAAGCCATTGCCATGCAAATAGAAATTCACGTGTCTGTTATGACGCAGATAATCCATAATATCCATCATCAGACGACCATACTGGTCCCAAGCCTTTTGTCGGCCACAATATTTTGCATATTGCTGAATAGCCCATATAGCCCATAAGAAGACATCAGGACGTTCCATTTCATAAATCTGACATTTTGTAGGACGACCTTTTATGAAATCTCGAATAGCTTCGGCAGCTGTATTCATAGCCGATAGGAATTCAAACTCTTCGTTAAGTGCCAATGTCAATCCCGGCAGAGCAATAAACATATCTCTTGCTCTACATTTAAACCAAGGATAACCGGCCAGAATATAATGTTTACCGCCACTCTTATTGTGGAACTGATGCGCAGAATTCTTTAAACAGTGATAGAAGTTATCACGTGGAGTACGTTTATCAGCCTCTATAGTAAAGGTACGTTTCAAACCACGTGTTTTAACTTCCGATACTCCGGCTGAGAAGACAATACTTTCTCCCTTTTTTATTGTCATTTCAAAGTAGCCTGGCACATATAAATCTTCATTGAAATCATATCCGCGTTCCAACTCCTTTGAATATTCAAATTTTCTGTACCAATCAGGACGATACACAAAACTATTCTCTTTGCTTAACTGCATGAACAGTTCAGGATAGCCCGGATACATTCTGGTCTTTATACCATTTTCAACCTCCTGATATTCCCTGCTTGCCTGACTGTTTTCATGTGTAAACTGTCTTACACTACGAAAAGCCAGATAAGGTTGCAAACGCAAGGTGGTTTCTGAATGTGCATCCAACAATGTATAACGTATCAAGATTCTGTTTTCGTTATGTTCAAACAGTTTCTCTTTTTTTAGAAGCACACCGCCTACTCTGTATATGGTTGTAGGCACTTTATCACAATTAAACTCTCTGATATATTTATGACCTTTTGGGCTGAAATTATATCCCCAATACTGATGCACACCCAAGTTAAATTCGGCACCATGCTGAATTACAGTCTCATCCAGAGAAGATAGAAGCACATGTGGGTCATCGCCCAGTTCAGGTACAGGCATAACCAAAAGACCGTGATACTTTCTGGTATTACAGTCAACTATGGTTGTGCAGTGATATGCACCGGATCTGTTTGTTCTTAACACCTCTCTTGGAAGAGTCTCTTCCAGGTTTGTCATCAAGGTCTTTTCAAAACGCAGATAACTCATAAAATGTATATTAAAAGCATTATCCTACAAAAATAGAGTAATTATTAATATTTATCAAGTGTAAATGTTTTTTTTTCTAAAATGACGTTAACATTTCATTGCACATAAAAAGCCCCAAAGTTTTTTATCCAAACTTCGGGGCTCATTCCATTATAAAGTATCTATTATTTATTAATAGATTCTGCCACCTCTATACAAGCCAGATTTAGCATTACATAATTAGGCACTGAATTGATACAGCACTCATTTTCACCCCATAGGAATGGATAGTCATCTTTATTCTCCATAAAGTCCGGTTTTCTCATTAACAGTCCGGGAACAACTCCACCAGGTATTACGTTATAATCTGCTCTGTTATTACCGTATGCAACCTTTTTGGTAGCAACACCAACACCGGTAATAAATGACAGATTATTATAAGGGTGATTTCCATACAGATAATTGAGTCCTTTTAGAACCATTTCAGGATCTACCAGTTCGGGATACTGTTTCCATACAAGATAAGCATTGAATGAGTTGCTTATAACCTGATTATTGCCTGCCCAACCACCACCTGAAATAGGCACACAATAAGGATTATCACTACCCACATTCGACAATCTTTCAATATAAGCAGGAATTGCAGCATCTACTTTAGCTTTGGCTTCGGCATCAAGCATATCGTAAACTCTCAATATCTGCCCCATATTGGCACCGGAATTTCTGCGGTTGTTATTTTCATTGTTAACACTTTCACCTAATGTATTAACCTGCCTTAGAATAGCAGGCATAAAGATATTCTTGAACTTTTCATCGCCGGTAGCGTAGTAAAGTTCTATTGCGCCACGAACTCCGTTATCGCCTTCACCTACATATTTATTCCACAGCATAAGAGCGTTCTTCAAAGAGCGTTCAGCCTCTTCAGGATAATAATTTTTCAATGCAGGATATGCCGATGCAAGACCAACTATTGAATTCATTACACCGCCGGCACTTGGTCTGTTGGTCATAACAATTCGATCATCATAAGTACCGCTACGTTTGCCATCGGCCGATACCTGATATGGTTTCAGGCTTGGATCATAAATAAGTCCATCGGTAAGAGTTAAAGCATCGCCTAAATGATGATACTGATGCATCTGCGGCTGACCGATATTTCTTGATACAAAGCCCAAAGCTTCAATCTGAGCATTCATATTAAGCGTACCGTGCATTATCTGCTGAACAACATCTGGCACTCCGTCAGGACGATGAATATCGGCATACTTTGTAACCTCATCTATATATGTCATATCTCTCTTAGGTTGGAACAGTCTCCAGAGAGAAGCCAAATCTACAGTGGTTGTTACAACAGAATTCTGCTGAATATCAAAGTCACCGGCATCGTACCAGCCACCTACCGCAAGACCGGGCACGTGCTCAAGCGGTTTGTATTTTGTATAGTTTTCTGCACCCTGGCTGTAACCATCGTGAATACGGATATTGGCAGGAGCCATTATAGCATCGTCCATATTTGCACGACCGTGCCAGATTCTGTAACCTTCATTAACCTCCATGTGGTCCATTGCTATAACTATTGACATATCCATGGATGAATGCCATTTATCAGAATAAATGTCCTTATCTATAGGGAAAGCGTTTGTTTGAACGCCATCATATTCTATTACATAAAGACCCGGTTCACGTACTTCTGAAAAATCTATGCGCGCATAATTGTAACGGCTGTAGAAAACGCCCCACTCTTCTACTTTAGCATTCAAAGCAAGAGTTTGACTGCCATCAGGATTAACGCGCAAAATTTTAGCAGTTGGTTCTATTTTATCACGCTTATCCAATTCTACTACAGACACTTTGCTCTGTGCCGGAGTATAACCAATCTGTGAGAAACCAATATTTGGTTCACGTATCCATTCAGGGTTAGAACTTGGTTCTACATACCATTCCAACACTTTTCCGGTCTTGCCGGCAGGAAGCAGAGAACGTACCACAAAAGTACCATTCTGCGCCAGATGACGTCCATCATAAATACTTACATCTTCATCGGAAGTAATACTTACACACAGTTCTTCGTCTTCAGGAGCTAACACAATATTTTTACCTGTTGACATAGGCAGTGGAACCAGGAATTCATCTCTGCCACGGTCATCGAATGTTGTTTCGCCAAAGTATTGTGGTATCTTTTCTGCCAATGGGCGAACCTCTGTGTCGTGCATTGGAAATCTGGGTAAAATGCGTGCTGCGCCATCAACTAAATAGTTTTTACCAAAATATGATGCCGGGAAAAATTCCAGATTCATACCTGCCTTACCCACCAGATTTGCAGGTACAGGTTTGTCCAAATAGACCTGCATCAACACACCTTCACCATTTGGTGTTACACGAATTTTAGAGACAAAATCATAGTCTTCATAGGTTAATTCCACCTCAATGTAATTTTCATCGCGATTCACTTCACGATTAGTCATTTCGCCATAGATATCCCACTGTTCCGGGGTATTCATAAAACGAATACCGCCACCGGTAGCCAATCTTTCACCACGCTGTATTATCTCAATACCCGCCAGTTTCTCATCGCAGAAACCACCATTATAGATATTACTATACACTAACACATTTGAACCTGTTTTCTCAAAGTATTCCAGTTCATTCATAGCAAATGAATCGGTACCCTTTTGCGAACAGGATGCAGTAAAAGAGAGCAGTACTACGGGCAACGCCATAGTTGCCAATGAGGCAATCTTCTTTAATGTTTTCATTGTTATGTTATTTATTGGTTAATAATTAATAATTACCATTAGTTATATCCTTCTATCACTATCTGTAAACTCTTCAGGTCTTTTTCTTGCGAACTTGTACCATAGTAAATTTCATACTCCACATCTTCTGAATCTACACATATCATAGTGTTAGATTTTTCATCAAAGAATGAGAATGACTCAGGTTCAAGTTCAAATTTCACATTCATACTCTCATCGGGGTTCAATTCCACACGTTTAAATGCGCGCAACGATTTAGATGGTCCATTAACATCCTTCAAAGCCTTTACGTAGATTTGAAGTACTTCACTACCTGCACGAGAACCGGTATTCTTTATAGGAACTGTTACATCCACATTACCATTGGCCTTCTTCTCTATTTCTGCCTGACCGACACTGAAAGTGGTATAGCTCAATCCATATCCGAATGGGAATAGAGCATCGTCAAAATAACGATATGTACGTCCCTTCATAGAATAATCTGAATAATCGGGAAGTTGAGAATTACTCTTATAGAATGTTACAGGCAGTTTGCCACCCGGGTTATAATCACCAAACAGTACATCAGCTACTGCACGACCACCCATTTCGCCGGGATACCAAGCCTGAACTATGGCTTCGCAATTTTCTGTTTCAGGCAGAAGTGCCATAGCAGATCCTGAAAAGTTTACTAATATAACCTTTTTGCCGGCCTCTTTCAATTTCTGAATCAATGTGCGCTGGATAACAGGAAATTCTATTGAAGTACGGTCACCACCCTTAAAACCATCTACTTCAACAGGCATCTCTTCTCCTTCATAGCAAGCCGATATACCACCTGCAAACAGCACTACTTCAATACCTTCTAACTTACTGATAACATCATCATAGTTAAACTCTTTTTCAAAACCCAAATCAAACTTTAAGTTTGTGTTGTACGATGGCACTTGAGTATAGAGAATCTCAATATGATATGTTTTTCCCTTTTCCACCTCTATAAATGAACGTTCGTTTAGGGTAAGCCATGTTTGACGTTTTACCTTGGTTTCACCGTCAACGCGGAGTTCGTAATCGCCACAAGATGTCATATCAAGCAGTACTTTTCCACTCTCTGATGGTGTAAAATTTGTTTCATATATAGCAGAGAACCCCTCTAAATTTACACCCGGAGCAAATGCATAGTTTCCAAATGTTGTCTTTGAGAATGGCGCATTTTCCCAAATCACATTAACAGGTTCGCCTTCACGATTGGTATTATTCCAGAAAGTAGCCTTCATACCTGCTTTGCCGTCAAATTCACATTCATCGTACATAGAATGCAGAGTCTTCATATTGGTATAATCACATCCCTGCATATAAGTTATTGCATTTCTCTTAACTTTCTCCTTTACACCTTCTAAGAAAGAGATAGTTTGAGTAGGAGTACCATTGTAATTACCCCACATCATGGTCTCTATATCTGCATTAGGACCTATTACAGCTATCTTTTTAATCTTTTTATCTAATGGCAGGATGTTATTCTTATTCTGCAACAGAGTTATGGTTTGGCGTGCCATATCCAATGAGAGTTGTTTATGTTCTTTGCCGGCAACCTTATCCATAGGAATCTGTTTCCATTCTACCATTTCTGCAGGATCGAATTCACCAAGTGAAATACGGGCTTCCAAAAGTCTTATCACTTTCTGATTTACATCTTCTTCCTTCATCAAACCTAAACGAACTGCTTCCGGAATACTTTTGTAGGCATAATTATATCCACATTCAACATCAGTACCTGCCAAAACACCCACAGCGGCAGCATGAGTAGCATCGCTTGATGTTTTATGAGTCTGCCAAAAATCGGATATAGCACTACAGTCCGATACTACCATATATTTAAAGCCCCATTCTTCACGCAGAATCTGTTGCAACAATCTTTCGCTACCACAACAAGGTTCATCTTCCCAACGTTGATAAGCGCACATCACTTCACGAACATCTCCTTTCTGCACTGCAGCCTGAAACGCAGGCAAATATGTTTCAAAAAGATCTCGCGGCTCTACATTTGTTATGTTATCTGTATGACGTGCCCATTCCGGACCGCTATGGACAGCAAAATGTTTTGCGCAAGCCAATAGTTTACGGTACTTTGCATCGGCAGGTCCCTGTAAGCCCTGGATAACCTTTACACCCATTACGGATGTAAGATATGGGTCTTCTCCGTATGTCTCCTGACCACGTCCCCAACGTGGATCACGGAATATATTAACATTTGGAGTCCAGAAAGAGAGCCCGTAGAAACGACGCTCTTCCAAACCCTGACGTTCACGTTCATTATGTATGGCGCGTGCTTCTGTAGATGTGGCATCGAACACATTAAACACCATATCTTCGTTGAATGATGCCGCCATTCCAATAGGTTCCGGAAACACAGTAACATTACCTTGATTTGCTACACCATGCAGTGCTTCGCTCCACCAATGGAAAGTCTTTATTCCCAAACGCGGAATAGCAGCAGATTGGTCTAACATAAGTTGAGATTTTTCTTCTAACGTAAGTCTGTTCATTAAATCTACAGCTCGGTCATGTGCCGGCAGTGAAGGATCTTGAAACGGATACTCTTGTGCAAATGACAGTAGTGGTATTGCAGCTAAAAATGAAAGTGCTACGTTTTTAAAATTCATATTTTTACGTTTTAATTATTGATAGTATGCAAACTTACAGAAAAAGTTTGAAAGATAGATTTAACTTTTAGCAAGATTTCCGTAAAGTATAGCCATTATACACATTGTTGCAATTTGCAACACCATTTTCTACACCAAAAGCATTTTATTTCGTTACATTTGCAATGTTTTGAAAATTGTATAAACCAAACAACAAATATTATATGGAATTATACCTTGTAGATTTATTGGGAATATCGTTCTGTTCGCTAATGTTTTACATATATCTGCGTATAACCAAACAGACGGAGCAACAATTAGGATTTATAGCATTGTATTGTTTTGCATACAGTGCTATTGCAGCAATATCAAGTTTCTTTATAAAAGACGATTCTTTTCTTAAAGAGTTACTGACATGTAGTTTCTTTATACTTTTTGTAGTGCTCTACCCCATAGTAATGAAACACAAATTAGGCAAAAAGGAGATCAACCTGCTTATCTTTATATCGACCGTAGGAATACTGCCATTTTTATTCAGGTGGCTGGTAGTTTTTATATTCACCATCTTTAATCCAAGTATGTAGCATGATTATCATAATTTTCTCAATACTGATAATAGGATTTTGGTTAGTTGGACTTTTCCATCTGAGAAAAAGCATTTTGCTATATTCCATTAATCCCAAAGATACAGATGCCGATAACAACAGAGAAGTCTTATTGGACAATTTTAATAATCGTTTTGAGTCTTCATTGGAACAGTTCAAAAAAAGAGAAGAGTACAACTATTTCAACGATTTCATGAATGGCAAAAGAGAACTATCATTTACAGAAAAGACAGCTATTCTTAATGCCATATACAACACCTTTATAATAGTAAGGCCAACAATGTGCGGCATAGACGTAAAACTTAACGAAACAGACTTCTTTTGTTTTGTTTTAACCTGCCTAAATGCAGACACCAAACAATGTGCACAAATACTCTGTATAGAAGAATCGTCTGTCCGTTCTTGTAAATCCAGACTAAAAAACAAATTGGAGCCTGAAGCCCTAATAAGATGTTATTCAGCACACTAAATTAAAACAGCACAAATTATGAAAAATTTAATTTCTAATATTAATCAATCTATTAAGAGGAGTTTTGACTTTAAAAGCAAGACTAACAGTATGGATATAATTAGATGGTTTGCTTTCTTGATTACAGTGTCTATTGCTTTAATTGGGTTAATGTTTTTTCTATTCCAAATAATCAACAAAACAGACCTAAATTCATTAGGAATTTTCAGCAAATTCTTTGTAATCACATTGACAACACTATTCGTATTTTGGGCTGCATCGTTCATTCCCACTATGTCATTATGTATAAGGAGATTAAAAACTATTGGGCTATCACCCTTCTTGGTATTTATACCTATATTGTCACTATTTGTAATTGTCAGATATTCCCTGATGATGGGTTTTGCAAGTATGAACGCAGAACCACTACCTATATCTGTAAGTAATCTTGTATTATTACACATTACTGCACTATTTTTAATCATAACATTTTTGGCGGTAATAGTGCTATATAAAACAGAATAAAAATCCGCATAAATTTTGAATATAATTGCACAACACAGAAACTTTTCAACACATTATAAATTTATAATGAATAAATATTACAATTGGTTATTAATTTATGTACCTTTGCGCCTCGAAATTAATAGCCGTTATTAAAGATGAATAAAATTGTATCTAAAGAACAGTTCTCGGAGAATGTTTTTAAGTTTGAAGTAGAGGCACCTTTGATTGCAAAATCCAGAAAAGCAGGACACTTTGTAATAGTCCGCATAGGCGAAAAAGGCGAACGTATGCCACTGACCATTGCAGATGCTGATATAGAAAAAGGAACTATCACATTAGTAGTACAACGCATTGGTTTATCGTCTTCAAAACTTTGTAAAATGGAAGTTGGCGATGAACTGACCGATATAGTAGGACCATTAGGACAGGCTACACACATTGAAAAATTCGGCACTGTTATTTGTGCTGGTGGCGGTGTAGGTGTAGCACCTATGTTACCAATTATAAAATCTCTAAAAGCTGCCGGTAACAGAGTAATTTCAGTTCTTGCAGGACGTAACAAAGACCTTATTATTTTGGAAGACGAAGTAAGAAAACATTCAGACGAAGTTGTTATAATGACAGACGATGGTTCTTACGGGAAACAGGGTTTGGTTACAAATGGCATAGAGGAGATTATCCAAAGAGAAAAGGTGGATAAGTGTTTCGCCATAGGTCCTGCCATAATGATGAAATTTGTTTGCTTGCTTACAAAGAAGTACGAAATACCTACCGATGTTTCACTGAACACCATAATGGTTGACGGAACTGGTATGTGTGGAGCTTGTCGTATAACTGTAGGTGGCAAAACAAAATTTGTTTGCGTAGATGGTCCAGAATTTGATGGTCACCAGGTAGATTTTGACGAAATGTTAAAACGCATGGGAGCATTCAAGGATATTGAACGCGAAGAGATAAAGAAGTTGGAAGAATCTGTTGAATGTGCACTTTCTACACAGACAGAAGAACCAACAACAACCGGCAACAAAGCTTCTCAAGAGATAGAATCTATAGACGTTCTTTGCGACCGCAATGCTGCATGGCGTGAAGATTTGCGCAAAGCAATGAAACCAAAAGAACGTACAGCAATAGAACGTTGCATTATGCCGGAATTAGATCCGGTGTATCGCAGAAGTAGCCGTAAAGAGGAGGTAAACCAAGGTCTGTCAGAAGAACAGGCTTTATTAGAGGCAAAACGCTGTCTTGACTGCGTAAATCCATCTTGTATGGAGGGTTGTCCTGTAAATATTGAGATACCTTCGTTTATAAAGAATATTGAACGTGGAAACTATCTTGCTGCTGCTAAAGTTCTAAAAAAGACCAGTGCACTACCGGCTGTTTGCGGTAGAGTATGTCCACAGGAAAAGCAGTGCGAATCTAAGTGCGTACATCTAAAGATGGGAAAGAAACCGGTTGCTATAGGTTATCTGGAACGCTTTGCCGCCGACTATGAACGCGAAAGTGGCAACATTTCTATTCCTGAAATAGCAAAACCAAACGGTATAAAGATTGCTGTTATTGGTTCAGGCCCTGCCGGACTTTCATTTGCGGGCGATATGGCAAAATTCGGCTACGATGTTACAGTCTTTGAAGCTCTGCATGAAATAGGCGGTGTATTGAAATATGGTATTCCTGAATTCCGTCTGCCTAATCATATTGTAGATGTTGAAATTAACAATCTGCGTAAGATGGGTGTTACCTTTGTAAAAGACTGCATTATTGGTAAGACAATTACAGTAAAGAATTTGGAAAACGAAGGTTATAAAGGCGTATTTGTAGGTTCAGGCGCTGGTCTGCCAAACTTTATGAACATACCGGGTGAAAACTTGCTGAACATAATGTCATCTAACGAATATCTGACACGTGTTAATTTGATGGATGCTGCAAGCAAGAGTTCTGATACTCCGGTTGCATTTGGCAAAAAAATTATGGTTGTAGGTGGTGGTAACACCGCTATGGACTCTGTTCGTACTGCTGTAAGATTGGGTGCTGAACGCGCTATGATTGTATATCGTCGTTCAGAAGAGGAGATGCCTGCACGTTTAGAAGAGGTTAAGCACGCGAAAGAAGAGGGTGTAGAGTTTATGACACTGCACAATCCTATTGAATATATAGGTGATGAGCAAGGTCGTGTAAAACAGGTTGTTTTGCAGAAGATGGAATTGGGCGAACCTGATGCAAGCGGTCGCCGCAGTCCTGTTGAAATACCGGGTGCTACAGAAACAATTGATGTAGATTTGGTTATTGTGGCTGTAGGTGTATCGCCTAACCCAATAGTTCCAAAATCTATTGAAGGTATTGAATTAGGTAGAAAAAACACAATTTCTGTTAATGATTCAATGCAATCATCAATTCCTACTATCTTTGCAGGTGGTGACATTGTTCGCGGTGGTGCTACTGTTATTTTAGCAATGGGTGATGGTAGAAAGGCTGCTGCAGCAATGAATGAGCACCTTAATAAGTAAACAGTAAAAAGATTTTGATTATGGAAAAGTACGTTTGTGATTTGTGCGGATATGTATATGATCCTGCACAAGGTGATGCAGATGCCGGCATACCGGCAGGTACATCGTTCAACGATTTACCGGAAGATTGGGTTTGCCCTCTATGCGGAGTAGGTAAAGATGAATTCTCAAAAGTAGAGGATTAAAGATATAAGCCCCAAAGTTTCAGAGAAAAGAACTTTGGGGCTTATTTTATTTAAGATGTAAATATTCTCTTATTTAAAGTACCAGTAGTTAAAGTTGAATAGTTCCTTATCGCCTCCACGGAACAGGAAGTAGATATCGTGAACACCTGTAATAGGATTCTTTGCTCTTACATTTGTTTCTACTGTTTTCCAGTTGGTTTCTCCACCGGTAGATTCTATTCTTGCAGTAGCTATAACATCGCCATTAAGATTATCAAGTCTAACCTCTATCAAACCGCCTTCTGACCAGGCAGAAGCATTGGCAACAAAAGTTTTTGCACCTTGTTCTCCAAAATCCAACGCACGCACTTTAATCCAATCGCCTGTATGAATAGATGTTACATAGTGCTCTGAACCAGCTCTTCTATCGTTCTTAAGTCCGTATGAATATGCTATTGTTTCTGCCTCCATGCGCTTATATGGGTTCATGTTTGTAACCGGTTTACGTATTCCCTCTTTTGTAAAAGGAATAAAAGGTATTGATCCATCGGCATTGAACTTAAACTCTTCTACGCTTGTAGAACGACGGAATCCATCGCCATTAGGCAATATTCCATTATGATAAAACATAAAATGACGTCCTTTAAATTCAATATTACCACCGTGTATGGTAAAGCTGTTCTCTGCTTCGTCCATTATGCGTCCTCGGAATGTCCAAGGTCCGTGAACAGAAGGTGCTGTAGAATATGCCATATATTCGGGCACTCCACCTGCAGGATATACCAAATAGTAAGTTCCGTTATACTTCATAGCCCAAGGTCCCTCTTCATACTGTGTCATCATTTCGTTTTTACCTTTAGCCCAATTCATTTTTGATTGAAGTTCACCAAACGATTTTGGATCTCTGTACCCAGGAACCTCTTTATATCCGTTCTTAAATGATATCATATCATCATTTAGTTCTCCATACCATAAGCCTTTATTTCCCCAGAAAAGATATGCCTTTCCGTCATCATCTATAAATACAGAAGGGTCTATGTAACCAAAACCTTCTGCAAGAGGTTTGCCTATGGCATCTTTCCAGGGTCCGGTAGGACTATCAGCCACAGCTACTGCCAGAGCATCGCCACCCTGTTTTGTATTGCAACACATATACCAATACCATTTGCCATTACGCTCTATGGCCTGAGCAGCCCAGGCTCTATCGCCCTGTTTTGCCCATTCAAATGTTGCGGTTGTTACCTGTGTGCCGCGATAGGTCCAGTTAACCATATCTACAGAAGAGTACAACATCCAGTCTTTCATGCTGAAATATTGCGCATCGTCTTCATCGTGATCTACAAACAGAAATACCGTATCATTATACACAAATGGCGCAGGGTCCGGGGTAAACATGGTCTGGATAATTGGATTCTGTGCCATCACATTGCCTGCAAATAACAGCATAGTTGCAGTAGCAAACGTTTTCAATACATTCTTTCTCATAATTTCAATTAGTTAGTTATTCAGTGCGAAGATAGTAAAATAGTTAGTAATTTTGCACTCGGTATATGAAGAGTATTTTAGCATTATTAGGTTTATTGTCGTTAGGGCTTGGCATATTGGGTATTTTCTTACCCGTACTCCCCACTACCCCACTTTTATTATTAGCAGCTACACTATTTCTACGTAGTAATAAAAAACTGTATGATTGGCTTATGAACCACCCTAAATTTGGTCCTTATATAACCAATTTCATGAAACACAAAGCCATACCGTTAAAGATTAAAATCCTATCGGTTTCAATGCTTTGGATAACACTATTGTACTGCGCTATATTTGTTACTGACAATATTCTACTACGCATAATGTTTATCACTATAGCAGTAGCTGTCACTATACACATATTGTCATATAGAACTCTGAAATAGAAAGTTGTTATTTCTTTGTTCAATATTTAGATAAAAATAATCCTAAAAGGTTGGCAAAAAAAAACTTTTTAGGGTTCACGTAGTTGTGCATAAACTTTGGGGATTATATCATTACAGAATACAAGTCCATCCGAATTTACGAGCTAAATCCTTTAGCAAATTGCGATCTCTAACAGGAATAATTACTTCCACCTTTTCGCTCTTGCTACCTCGCGTTGCGATGTTGGCTGAATCTATATTGTATTGTGTCTGCATATTCATCCAAACATCAGCAGGTATTCCTAATGCTTTTTCAAGAGCTATAGCAACATTAAGCGATATAGAACGCTTACCATTAATAGTCTCACTTAACACAGAAGTTTTAATTCCGGTTTCATTTGCCAATTGTTTCTGGGTCATTCGTCTTTCCTTCAACTCATCTTTAATCATCTCTCCCGGATGAGTAGCTATAAACGGTGTTATATATTCTTTACTCATAATGCTTTGATACTTTAAACAACAATGCATTCACTATTATACCATCTTCAAATAATATATTCATGCTATTAACGATTTACAAAACAAAGGTATAACTGTTTTTGCGAACAATTCGCATATATGCTAATTATTTTTCATTACTATACATTTTCAATCGTATAAATACTAAGGTTAAGTATTCGTTACTCGCAATTTTTGGACAAATTATCCCAACAATATTTCGAATTACAGTGAATCAATAAATAACTAACACCATATATTTCTATACATCAATCATTTCTCTACATTTACATGCACAACTTTGCCTCAACAAAAAAAGAAATACTAACATCATGGAGAGAGTTTCAAATGAATGAACTAACTTTGCAAAAATTGCAACAAAACTACAAACAATATGGAAAGAAAGTCAGATATTGGCCTTATAGGTCTTGCAGTCATGGGCGAAAACCTGGTTCTCAACATGGAGAGCAAAGGTTTTTACGTAAGTGTTTACAATAGAACTGTAGAAAAGGTAGAGAATTTTATCAATGGACGTGGAAAGGGTAAAAACTTTTATGGTGCAACATCTTTAGAAGATTTCATTGCATCTTTAGAACGTCCCAGAAAGGTATTCCTTATGGTAAAAGCAGGACAGGCTGTAGATGATTTTATTGAAAAGCTTATCCCTATGCTTGAACCTGGCGATGTTATTATAGATGGTGGTAACACTCACTTCCCCGACACAGCACGCCGTACAGCATACGTTGAAAGCAAAGGTTTGCTTTATATAGGAACAGGCGTATCTGGTGGTGAAGAGGGCGCGTTGAATGGTCCAAGTATGATGCCGGGCGGTTCACCTGCAGCATGGCCTATTGTTAAGCCTATCTTCCAGAGTATCTGTGCAAAGGTAGAAGATGGCACACCATGTTGTGATTGGGTAGGCGAAAATGGCGCCGGTCACTTTGTAAAGATGGTTCACAATGGTATTGAGTATGGCGATATTCAGTTGATTTGCGAATGTTACCAGATAATGAAAGATTATCTTGGTATGTCAAATGAAGAGATGCACCAGGTATTTGCAGAGTGGAACAAAGGCGATTTGGATAGCTATCTGATAGAGATTACTCGCGATATTCTTGCTAAGAAAGACGATGAGGGTAACTATGTTTTAGATTACATTCTCGATACAGCCGGACAGAAAGGTACCGGTAAATGGACTGCAGTTGCAGCTCTTGACCAGGGTGTTCCATTGACACTTATTGGCGAATCTGTATTTGCACGTTGTCTGTCAGCACAGAAAGACGAACGCGTAGCAGCCAGCAAGATTCTTGAAGGTCCTAAAGCAGCCAAATTCACAGGTGACAAGCAGGCATTCCTTGAAGATATTCGCAAAGCCCTATTTGCAGCAAAGATAGTTTCATACGCACAGGGTTACGCTTTGATGCGCGCAGCAGCAAAAGAGTATGGTTGGAACTTGAATTACGGTGGCATAGCATTGATGTGGCGCGGTGGATGCATAATCCGTTCTGTATTCTTGGGCAAGATTAAGGATGCTTTTGTTAAGAATCCTGATTTGGCAAACCTTATGCTCGATTCATTCTTTCAGGAGAAACTGGCTGATGCTCAGCAGAGTTGGCGTAACGTAATTGCTCAGGCTGTTGTAAATGGTATTCCGGTTCCTACACTGACTTCAGGTTTGGAATATTATGATGGCTATCGTTGCGACAGATTGCCAGCAAATATGCTTCAGGCACAGCGCGACTATTTTGGTGCTCACACATACGAACGTACAGACAAACCACGTGGTGAGTTCTTCCACACCAATTGGACCGGACACGGTGGTGACACTGTAGCAGGAACGTATATAGCATAAAAAAAACTCCTTCGGGAGTTTTTTTTATGCTATAACGTTCCTTAGAACGACCTTATTTATATTGGCACGCTCCGCGTGCGTCCTTCGGACCAATTAATCTTATATATAAAGTTCCTTGGAACGACCTTAGTTTTTGTAGTACTTTTTGCCGTTAATTATGTAGAAACCGGGAGTATTCATATCAGAGGCTCTGGTTCCGTCTAATTTATAGATATACTGATATTTATTATCATCGGAAGCAATATTATCTACGCCATTGTAACCACCTTCACCATAATATCCCTCCATAATTGCCTCCAGCAAATCAGGCTGGTCAAATTCAGGGACACTTCTTGATGCTCCATCGGATAGCCCTTTCCAATAAAATGTAGCTATAGACCTCTTTTTTGTCTGTTGCATAAAGTACTTACAATACTCCAACAGGTTGTCTCTATACAGATTATAATCGCCATTATCATTATCGGCTTCGTTCAGAGAACCCCATTCGCCTATTATGATAGGAGTTTTGTATGATGGAAATATACTACGCAAATTTGTAAGTGTTGCTAAAGCGTGGTTTTTTGATGATTCCAGGTTCTCTAAGTTCTGTTGATAATAGTGGATTTGCAATATCAGGTGTTTCTTACCATCAGTCACTGCTGTATCGGTAGGCATTACAAACTTTGTGAATGGTTCGTTTAAATGTTCGCTCCAAGTATCGTTTGCCTTACCACTACATGCGGCGTATGTTGTCACTACCAGATTTCTGTTAGTGTTGTTTCCACCGGTAGCCCTAACTGCATCTACAAAAGTTTGTGCATAATTATTGATTGCATTATAGGCATCATTTGCATCTGCACGGGAATAACCATCAGGAGCATTCATAGAAGCAAAACACCAGGAATCATACTTATCTAACATTTCGTTGTATGATTCAAAAACAAGCTTTTCGCCATAATCTTTAAACTCTTCTGCTATCTGAGTCCAAAGTTTTACATACAAATCTTTGCTTTTTTCAAACACCTCACCATCGGCTATAAGCCAAGATGCATTGCCTGCACCTGTATCGTGATGAACATTTAATACACAATACATGTCTTGACTGATTATATAGTCCACAATTTCGTGAACGCGTTTCATCCAGACAGGATCAACATCGCCGGTAAGTGGTTGCTTTGTAGGGCTCCAGGTAAGAGACGTAGAACTTTTAAAGAAGGTAGATCCCATGTGTGGATACCAGGTAACAGGCAGACGTATTGCATTGAAACCTGCCTCCTTGAACATTTTAAACAGTTCAGGTTTAGTAACCGGCTGCCCCCAAGCAGTTTCGTATTTATCAGGTGTTCTATTGGTATATTTTTCTATCCACATATTTGTAGTATCACCCGATGTTGCATCAAGCGTATTACCTAAGTTCCAACCCACTCTCATATTCTTGACAGCATCTTTAGCAGCCTCGAATTCCAAAGTCTGAGCAGATAAACCTATTACCAGCAGACTTGCACACAATAGAACAACCTGTTTTTTCATACCTTATTATATATGTTATACTCCACCAAATGCTGCATAACCACCATCAACAGGAATTACAACACCTGTCACGAACGATGATATGTCGCTAAGCAGATAAAGCATTGTACCTACCAAATCTTCAGGTTCACCGAATTTATGAGTTGGAGTATTTGCAATAATCTTCTTTCCACGTGGTTTCAGTTCACCGGTCTGTTCATCGGTCAACAAGAAACGATTCTGATTTGTCAGGAAGAAACCCGGAGCAATAGCATTACAACGAATACCCATCTGAGCAACATGTACTGCATACCACTGTGTAAAGTTGTTAATAGAACCTTTTGCAGCAGAATAGGCCGGAATCTTTGTCAATGGACGTATTGAATTCATTGAAGAGATATTTAGTACATTGCCTTTACCTGCCTCAATCATATCGGTTGTAAAAACCATTGTAGGCAGAAGAGTACCTATAAAGTTCAAATCAAACACATCCTGGAAACCTTCCATACTCAAACCATAGAAAGTATCGGCAAGAGCATCATCCTTTGTCATCTGTTCCACACTGCAAGTAGCTTTAGGTGAATTACCACCTGCACAATTTATCAGTATATCAATTTTTCCAATCTCTGCATGTATCTGTTCGCGAGCTGCTTCCAACTGCTGCTTATCTGTAACACTTGCAGAAATACCAATACACTTTACACCAAATTCTGCAGCTATAGCTTTTGCCTTATCGGGCGTAGCAGGATTTCTTCCAATAACTGCCAAATTAACACCAGTCTCGGCCAATCCACGCGTAAGTGCCATACCAATTACTCCAAAGCCGCCTGTTATCACACAATTCTTTCCTTTTAAATCTTCAAATGAGTACTTCATCTTCAAAATACATATTTAAGGGTTAGTCTTTTGTGCAAATTTAATCCAAAAACTTAATTAGTCAAATAAAAGTACTATATTTACACACAAGAATTAGCTATACTATATGTTGACTTTAGGAAAATATTCATTTGGCATTGGTGATAGATTTTCTCACCAAGGCGGATTTGGGCTGGAAGCTCTTATAAGGGCAAAAAAAAGTTTGTCCGTAGATTTCACTCCGGTATGGAACAAATCGAACAGAGAACATCAAATTGTTGGTTCTACACCGGAAGACACAAAGAAAGAAGCAGACACAGCTGTTAAATCATTAGGCTTTAAAGATGCCTATTTTGTTGATGCAGACCACATAAATATGAATAATGTGGATAAGTTTCTCGGCGCCTCAAACTTTTTCACTATCGATGTAGCCGATTATATTGGTAAAAAAGCGGAACAATCGGACATTGAAAAATTCATAGATGCAAATAGCAAATATGCAAAAGAACTTGTAGTTCCAAAAATTGACCAACCGTTTATAATTGGCATAGATAAACTTACCCAAATAGCTGAAAAATATCTATTTGCTATTCAAGAGGCAGGTAGAATATACAGATATATAGCCAATAAAAAGGGCATAGATAATTTTGTTACAGAGGTATCTATGGACGAAGTAGATTATCCGCAAACTCCTATTGAGATATTCTTTATACTCAGTGCGTTAGCCATGGAAGAGATTCCGGTACAGACCATAGCTCCTAAATTTTCGGGCCGCTTTAACAAAGGTGTTGATTATGTTGGAGATATCAAACAGTTTGAACAAGAGTTTGAACAAGATCTTTTGGTTATGGACTATGCGGTAAAAGAGTTTGGACTTCCAACCAACCTTAAACTAAGTATCCATTCGGGAAGCGACAAATTTTCCATATACCCTATTATGGGAAGATTAATCCGCAAATATGACAAAGGCATTCATATCAAAACTGCAGGAACAACCTGGTTGGAAGAGATGATAGGGCTTGCTCTTTCTGACAAAGATGCATTGGCACTTGCAAAAAAAATTGCCATAGCATCATTAGACAGGTTAGATGAACTATGTGCCCCATACGCAACTGTTATAGATATTAACCGTAATAACCTACCCAGTGTGGAAACCATTACCAATTGGACAGGCGAACAGTTTGCCAGAGCTTTAAGACACGAACAATCTGATCCAAAATTCAATCCTGATTTCAGACAGGCTATACACGTAAGTTATAAAATAGCTGCTGAATATGGTGAAGAATTCTATGCTGCGCTAAAACGTAACAAAGAGATAGTTGGAGCACAGGTATGCAATAACATCTACTCCAGACATATAGTAAGATTACTTGAACAATGACCTAAATATGTAAATATATGAAACCATTTATTCACGAAGATTTCCTTTTACAATCAGAAACAGCAAAGCACCTATATCACAACTTTGCTAAGAGTTTACCAATTATTGATTACCATTGCCATTTAGATCCAAAAATGGTAGCTGAAGACCATCAATTCAGTTCAATAACAGAACTATGGTTGGGTGGTGACCACTACAAATGGCGTGCACTGCGTGCAAATGGAGTTGCAGAAAAGTATATAACAGGCGATGCTTCAGACTGGGAAAAGTTCCAAAAATGGGCAGAAACCATTCCATACGCAATGCGTAACCCACTGTATCATTGGACACATCTGGAACTTAAAACATGTTTTGGAATAGACAAAGTTCTAAATCCCGATACAGCAAAAGAGATTTTTGACGAATGTAATGCAAAACTACAACTACCTGAATATTCTGCAAAGAATCTTATGCGCAGATATAAAGTAGAAGTAGTATGTACCACAGACGATCCTATTGATTCTCTGGAATATCATAAGCAGATAAAAGAGAGCGGATTTGAAATCAAAGTTCTGCCTACATGGCGTCCGGACAAAGCTATGGCAGTAGAATCAGCTGCTGCATTCAAAACTTACATTGACACATTGAGCAATGTTAGTGGCATTAAAATCAACTCATTCAAAGAGATTATTGATGCACTGCTTATTCGCCATAAGTATTTTGAAGAATTAGGTTGCCGACTGAGTGACCACGGTATGGAAGAGTTCTATGCAGAAGACTATACCGAAGCTGAAATAGAGGCAATATTCAGTAAAGTCTATGGTGGTACAGAACTGAATGAAGCAGAAATAAAGAAGTTCAAGAGCGCAATGCTTGTAGAATTTGGAAAGATGGATGCCGACACAGGTTGGACACAACAGTTCCACTACGGAGTTATAAGAAACAACAACACCAAAATGTTTAAGGCTATAGGTCCTGATACCGGTTTCGATTCTATTTCACAGGTGATAACCGCTAAAAACATGGTTAAGTATTTCGATACTCTGAACAGTATGGACAAACTAACTAAGACCATTATCTACAACCTTAATCCAAGCGATAACACTATGCTTGCCACTATGATTGGTAATTTCCAGGATGGTTCTGTACCTGGAAAAATGCAGTTTGGAGCTGGTTGGTGGTTCTTAGATCAGAAAGATGGAATGGAACAGCAGATGAATGCACTAAGCCTTCAGGGACTGCTAAGCCGATTTGTTGGCATGCTTACCGATAGTCGTTCATTTGTGTCGTACGCTCGCCATGAATATTTCCGCAGGATTATGTGTAACCTTATTGCTACCGATGTAGAAAAAGGAGAGATTCCTGCATCAGAAATGTCGCGCATAGAACAGATGGTTGCAGATATTTCTTACTACAACGCTAAGAACTATTTTAACTTTTAAGGTATATTCAGACTGATATACAGCTACTAAGCCCCTTTTCTGTTTGAAATGGGGCTTTATTATTAAAAAAAAGTGCTTAAATGTTGGTAGATAGAATTAAAAAGAGTACTTTTGCATCGCTTTTGAAAGAAAGAGTTGCGCGATTAGCTCAGTTGGTAGAGCAATTGACTCTTAATCAATGGGTCTAGGGTTCGAGTCCCTAATCGCGTACGAATATAAAATAGAGGTCGATTGACCTCTATTTTTTTCGTACGCGATTATTCGCGACCTTGTTTTATTCAGTTTTCTAACGAAAACTTATCTCGCTAATGCGTCGTTACTGCGTAACGATTGAGGTTCAAACGAACCTCTGTTTTTTCGTACGCGATTATTCGCGACCTTATTTCACCATCCAGACATTAAGGGTAATACCTCCACCGGCACCACCCATAGCAGGAGCACATACAAACACAGCATTATTTAACCATGCATATTTGCTATCAACAGGTGCTTCAAATTTAGGGGTTGTTCTAAAATAGAACGCAGGAGCACCATTTGAACCTGTACCCATTGATATAATGCCATTATTTCTGACGTGAATATAAACACCATCGTCAGTCTTAATTGAGTAGATAGCCTCTATTTCTGTTCTACCACCCTGACTGGACATCTGATAATCGGCACCACCAGGTATAATTGTACCCTTCATTTTGGGGCCCTCAAAAGTTCCACCTGTAATAGGCACTACATTTCTGGAACCACGTGGAGTTTCACCTACGCTATAGGAAGGACCTAATGCTACCTGCAGTTGTACTACAAATTCCAATTCCGGAGCAGGCACTGTAGCCGGCGCATTTGTCTGGGAATAACCACACAACATTACAAATAAAGACGCTACAAATAAAAACAACTTTTTCATAAATCTCTTATTTAAAGATTAATATTCAGATATTTCAAATTCGTAAAGTTCCGATGGAGAATTGCGTTTTAGCGCAGTAACCTGCACGTCAACGCCGGGAATAACCCCCACTCCACGCAATTCATATTCTACAGTCTTATAAGCAAGTTCCGGATGGTTATTCTCGCCGCTAAGATGGCATAGCCAAACGTACTTTAAATCTTCTGTAATATGTTCAGCCAAAAATTTAGCTGTAGTCTTATTTGACAGATGACCTAAAGGACTAGTTATACGTTCCTTCAAAAATTTAGGATAGTGACCGCCCTTGAGCATCTCTTCATCGTAGTTTGCCTCTAAGATTAGATAGTTAGCCTTTTCTATGTACGATGATACCTTTTCTGTAATATGGCCCAAGTCTGTAACAAAACAGAATACGGTACCACCTACTTCAATATGATAGCCCACATTATCTGTACCATCATGAGGCACTTCGAATGGAGTAATATTAAACCCACAGAATTTAAAAGTCACATCTTTCTCTACAAAACGAACAGATGTTACCAACTTTTCTGTCATACAGTAGTTACGGTTTATACCTTCATGTGTAGTAGCAGTGGCATATATAGGTATAGAGCACTTTTCGCCCAGATTACCTAATGCCTTAATATGGTCAGCGTGGTCATGAGTAACAAACACTGCCATAACCTTTTCAAAAGAGAGTCCCACACTTTTCAGACAACTCTTAATCTGCTTTACCGGAATACCGGCATCAATCAAAATACCATTTTCGTCGGTGCCTAAATAGTAGCAGTTTCCGCTGCTGCCACTCTGTAGGCTCATAAACTTTACCTTCATTATTATATTTATTTATTCTTATTTCCATATTAAAAAAGTGTTTTGGATTAGAACGGATAACCTACCGCAAAATGGAAAGCCAAATCGCGTTTCAGGTTAGGATTTAATATAGGGTATTTCTCTTTTCCCGATGTGTAATTTGGGTTAATTGCTTTAACACCCATATCAAGTCTTACCACCAAGAAATTGAAATCCAAACGCAGACCTGCTCCGTATGAAACCGCTATCTGCTTATAAAATTCATCAAACAGGAACTGACCTCCGGGTTGATCTGCATAATCTTTAATAGTCCAGATATTTCCTGCATCAACAAACAGAGCTGCATTAAACTTCCAGAACAAATGGCTACGATATTCAATGCTTGCTCCTAATTTAATATCACCCGATTGTTTGATATAGTCTATCTTCTGATTATTACCAACATAAGCGCCAGGTCCCAATTCACGTACAGACCAACCACGAACACTATTTGCACCACCTGCAAAATAGCGTTTTTCAAAAGGAACGCTATTTGAATTAAGATATGGCAGTGCTATACCCGATTCTACATGAAACAGCAGGTTATTGGACTGATTTATACGCCAATTAAGCGTATAGGACATATCATTCTTTACATATTGCGCAAAAGCAATATCCATACACTCATATTGACCATCTTTATTCTTTGATGCTTCCAGTAATTTTGATGCTGCATAAAGCATATTACCGGATGTTTCCAAATTAAAACGGAACGAATACTGCAACGGTCTTACAGCATTTGTTCTGGCATTACTTAAAACAAACTGATAACCAATTCTTGTTATAAGCAAGTCTTCATAATTATATCTCAATATAGAATTCTGTCCTGTAATAGGGTCTAAATACTCTGTTTTAAACTTTGGATCAATCCATGGCACAGTAAGATAGTTCCAGTCTGCAAGATCTATTCTATGAGTCTGACGCCAATTTGGTGTCCATAAATAGCTCCATTTGGTTGTAAAGAGAATCTTTTTGAATTCCGGACGACTCTGAGCATTATATTCAAGTGAAAACAGTGTTGTTGCCTGGCTCTTTCTCTGAAAATCCAACGGCACTAACGGTAATATAAGTGATGGAAATTCCAGATTTGCTTCAGCACCATATTCCAGATATCTGTTACCGGAATAACCTAATGATGTAATAGCTTCATAAGCACCTCGCACCTTCAAGCTAAACTGTTCAGACCCACGGAACAGATTTCTATTGATAATAGATAGTGCGGCAGCTGCACCGAAATCGCCACTTGTATTTGTACCTTCTGCCTCCAACCGCAAAGAATGTTTTGGACGTTTTACAAAGAAAACCGATGTATTGAGTTTATCCGATTCTTCATCAACGTCAAAAACAATATTGGAATACTGATTAAAACTTAATTTTGAGAGTGTAGAATAAGTTTTTGTAATGGAGTCAGTATTATAAAGCATTCCCTCTCGTAAAAATGAGTGTCCTGATAACGCTTGTTGTTTTAGTTCCGGTCTTTTCTTTTGGGAATCGTACAGTATTCTAAAACCATCTGATTCTTCAACATTGTAATTGTTATAATTATCTAACGAATAGTTTGTATTATCCGTTAAAACATAAGTTATATCACCTATTTCGTACTGTTTATGACTATCACCATCAATAAACATTGTCAAATCAACCTGCTTGGAGTTTGCAATTGTATCGGCCTGAAACGTAATAAAACTCTTGTCGAAGCGATAGTAACCTTGCTTTTGCAGTATTTCTACAATTCTGATTCTTTCATTATCTAAAGTTACTACATCAAGTTTCATTCCTTTATTCAACAACGGACGTGTATTGCTATTTTTAATAATTGAAGCTATAGTTTCATCCTCTATCACAGACTTTATATTATCAACCACATAGGGTTCACCCGGATTCAGGATGTATTCTACATCAATTTTTCTACGTCTATATTTTTCGGTCTTGTAATGGACGTCTGCATTAAGATAACCGGAATTAACCAATAATTTACGCATATCGCGTGCTGTTTCCATTGCATATATTGAATCATATAACACAGGAGCCTCACCTATTTTTCCCTCTTTGCCACCAAGCAACGAATACATACGCAAAGGGATTCTAAATAGTCCAAAGACTCTGCTATTAGGTGTCTGCTTAGATAATGATTTGTATTTGGATACGTTTTGTATTTTTGCATCTTCTACTTTAACCGACACGTTTGTCAACAGATATTCATCTGCCGGCACGTACTTATAGACTGAACATGATGCCCAGCATAACAGAACGGCTACGAATAGCAATATTTTAATACAAAACAATCCTACTTTCATAATAAAACCACAAAAGGATGTACCATTTGCAATATAATAACCCACAAAGTTAAACAAAGTATGGGGGTAAGCCAAATCTTTCAAAAAAAAAGAGTTTACTTTGTAAATCCTTAACATATTGATATGATAAGCAAAAATGACATAAAGAATATAAAAGCATTAGCTGTAAAGAAGTTACGTCAAGAAAAAGGACTTTTTATAGCTGAGGGACATAAAATGGTAGAAGAGCTATTGGATGTAATGGAGTGTACCCTTGTTGTAGCTACTGAAGAATGGACAAAAAAAATGAGTTCAAAAATAGCCAACACAAGAGTAGAAGTTGTAACCGATACTGTTCTAAAACAGGTAAGCTTATTACAAACTCCGCAAAATGTTCTGGCAGTATTCAAGACACCCAAATATAATACGCCTATCACTATTGCAAAACAGGAATTGGTTCTTGCTTTAGACAACATTCAGGACCCCGGTAATTTAGGAACAATAGTCAGAATTGCCGATTGGTTTGGCATAAAAAACATTTTCTGTTCTATTGGGACCGCCGATATATACAACCCTAAATCTATACAAGCAACAATGGGTGCTATAGCCAGGGTAAACCTACACTACGTAGATTTAGCAAAGGAATTAAGCAAATTAAATAGCCAAATTCCCGTTTATGGCACGCTGTTAAACGGAAGAGATATTTACAAATCGGAACTTTCACATAATGGCATTATAATTATGGGAAACGAAGGAAATGGCATTAGCAAAGAGGTCTGTTCATTTATAACAGACCCCCTATATATTCCCAGCTATCCGGCCGATGCTCCTACAAGCGAATCACTAAATGTTGCTGTGGCCACAGCTATTACTTGTGCCGAATTCAGACGCAGAACTTACCGCTGACGTATTAACGATATATCTGTTAATACCGCACAGGCATCTTTATTATTAGTAGAATCTACATAACTGACAAATCCGGTTATAGTACTTAAATCGGAAACACTGTCTATGACTGTTATTAGTTCTACTTTTGCAGAGTTATTCAATAATGTATCAACAGTTATCACTCTGGAATTAGAATATCTCATAGAGAGAGCCAAATATACCTGCAAAGGCAATGAATCTGTTTTGGAGACCAATGTATTATTAACGCTCCAAGTAATGGTATCACCGCTATAGAATGTAGTATCGGCTTTTATTGAAAATAGTATCTTGTCTAAATAGACAGAATTTGCCAGTATAGCATTATTATTCAGATACCACAAATCTACACTATCGCCCGACTCTACACTAAAAGAACTTTTTTCTATTCTTTCCAGCAACATTGCCGCTTGATTTCTATCCTTAGAGACTCTTTCCGATAATTTTTCATAGATTTCGGCAAATTCGTCCGGATAACGTGTGTACCACACTAACGAACGGTCAAATTCCTGTTTTGTAATACCGTTTTTTTGATAGACCCATTCCAAATAATAGTCCCGTTTATACTTTTCCGATTGACTCTCTTCCATCATTATGGCTTGAGCAAGATGATAATCATACAGTATATTCTCCATTTCTTTTGGAGAGAGTACATCATCCGGACGTTTCAATTTACATCCGGATAGCATAAACAGTACTACAAACAAGCTAAACAGCAGTTTTTTTGTCATCGCCATCTGTCTGTTCATCTGTAAAATTAAGTCCCATATTAACATAACGCGAATAGAAAAGTACCAGAACTATGATACCACAAGTTATGCATGAATCGGCAAAATTAAAAATTGGACTGAAGAATATGTTGCCACCAAACAACGGAAGCCAATCGGGCCATGTCCATAATGGGAAATAGAACATATCGACCACCTTACCATAAAGTATTGGTGCATATCCTTCACCAAACGATGTAAAATGAGCCACACCGTTAGGTCCCATTGTACTTTCAGAGAAAATCTGACCGTATAAAATACAGTCTATCAGATTACCTGCTGCACCGGCTATAACAAATGCAATGGTCACTATATACCCCTTTGGGAATCCTTTATTGACTATCTTGCATAGATACCACACAAAGAACCCTATAGCCACTATTCGGAATATTGAGAGGAACAATTTACTTATTATCTCCATCCCGAACGCCATGCCGTTGTTTTCAACAAACAGTATATAGAACCAATCGGTGATACGTATCTGTTCACCTATACTCATATTGGTTTTAACCAGAATCTTTATAATCTGGTCTATTATCAATACAACAACTATAATAGCCGCAGCTAAACGCCCTTGATGCGGTTGTTTGTCCTTACCCATCAACTATTTTTTGTTCTGTTTAGCCTCAATACACAAGGTGGCATGAGGAACAGCACGCAATCTCTCCTTTGGAATAAGTTTACCTGTTTCTCTACAAACACCGTATGTTTTGTTTTCAATTCTTACCAAAGCAGCTTGAAGTGATTGTATAAACTTCATCTGACGCTGTGCCAAACGTGTTGTTTCCTCTTTTGACAACGTGCTGGCACCCTCTTCAAGTACTTTGTATGTAGGCGATGTATCGTCTGTACTATTACTATCGGCATTCATCAATGATGCTTTAAGTGCTTCATAATCTCTCTGGGCCATTTCCAATTTATCCTTGATAATAGCCTTGAATTCTTCTAATTCTTCGTCTGAATAACGTGTCTTTTCAGCCATAACTTAAAAGTTTAAGATGTCAGTAATAATCAATCCTTTTTCACAAGCACTCGCAGTGAATATTCATCGAACGACACATCTTCCACACCCTCAACTGCAAGATTTTCTACAATTTGTATATTGTTTGCCAATACCTGTTCCTTTATCCACATTTCGTATTCTAAGATTGCAGCATCAGTTGCAGGATTTGTTCGGATAGTCACTGTTATTCTATCTGTTATTTCTAGTCCTATCTGCTTTCTGATGTCCTGAATACGCTTCTTCAATTCTCGTGCTATACCTTCACGTTTCAATTCATCGGTAAGTGTCACATCGAGAGCAACTGTCAAAGTTCCTTCATTAGATACTACCCAACCCGGAATATCTTCGCTGAATATTTCCACTTCGCTTGCCAAGATTTCTGCCGGTGTGCCATTTATATTGAATGTAAATGAACCATTTGATTCCAGCATTGCAACATCTTCCTGTGACATAGCCTGAACAGCTGAAGCAACACCCTTCATTAGAGGTCCAAACTTCTTGCCTAGAATCTTAAAGTTACATTTTACCTTCTTAACAAGTACATTGGTAGCACCTTCAACAAATTCCACCTCTTTTACATTAACTTCATTTCTTATAAGTTCCTTTACTGGTTCAAGATGTTTTTTCAGTTCTTCTGTTACCGGAATAAGTATCTTCTGTAGAGGCTTGCGAACGTTTATCTTAACATCATCACGCTTGCGAAGTGCAAGTGTCATGGATGTAAGCTTCTGCGCCAATTCCATCTGGGTTTCCAGTTCCTTATCTACTATGCTGTTATCACAAACTGGGAAAGATGCCAGATGTACCGACTGAGATTTATCTTTTCCTGTTACTTCGTTCAAATCGCGGAACAACTGGTCTGCATAGAATGGTGCTATTGGAGCCATTAACCTTGCGACTGTTTCAAGACAAGCATAGAGCGTCTGATAAGCAGCAAGTTTATCCTGACTCATTACACTACCCCAATAACGTTCTCTGGTAAGATGCACGTACCAGTTCGACAAGAAATCGTTAACAAAATCGGTTATTCTACGACCTGCTTTTGTTGGTTCATAATCATCAAGGCTATCACGTACATCTGCTATCATGGAGTTAAGTTCACTCAATATCCAACGATCCATAACAGGACGCTGCAATACCGGTATTTCAGGCTGAGAATAGTCAAATCCATCCAGATTTGCATATTGAGCAAAGAATCTGTACGTATTGTGCAGAGTTCCAAAGAATTTACGCACTACATCTTTTACACCATCTGCATCAAAGCGCAGGTTATCCCAAGGCTGAGCATTGGTTATCATATACCAGCGCAATGGGTCACTTCCAAATTCTTCTATTGCACCAAATGGATCGACTGCATTGCCCAGACGTTTACTCATCTTGTTACCATTCTTATCCAATACCAAACCGTTTGATATTACCGCTTTGAATGAAACATCGCCTTTAACCATTGTTGCAATTGCGTGCAGTGTATAGAACCAACCACGTGTCTGGTCAACACCTTCAGCTATAAAGTCTGCAGGGAATACGCTTCCGTTATCTACTATCTCTTTATTTTCAAACGGATAGTGTACCTGAGCAAATGGCATTGCACCACTGTCAAACCAAACGTCTATCAAATCAAGTTCGCGTTTCATTGGTCTGCCTGCTGCAGATACCAGAATAATATCATCTACATATGGACGATGCAAATCTATCTTATCATAGTTTTCTGCTGTATAAACACCTGGTTCAAAGCCTTTGTCGCGGAACGGATTGCTTTTCATAACACCTGCTGCAACAGCTTTATCTACTTCGTTATAAAGCTCTTCAACTGAGCCTATACATATTTCATCGCCTTCGTCATTACGCCAGATTGGCAATGGAGTACCCCAATAACGGCTACGGCTCAAGTTCCAATCGTTAAGATTTTCAAGCCACTTTCCAAAACGGCCTGTTCCTGTCGATTCAGGTTTCCATTTGATGGTTTTGTTCAGTTCCATCATCTTCTCTTTAGCTGCTGTTGCTCTAATGAACCAGCTATCTAAAGGATAGTACAACACAGGTTTATCGGTACGCCAGCAGTGTGGATAGTTGTGAACATGTTTCTCTATCTTCAATGCCTGACCAGCCTGTTTCATCTTGATGCAGAGATATACGTTCAAATCTTCTGCTTTCTGAGCAGCTACTTCGTCATATTTACCATCTACATTGAACTTTGGATCGTAAGCGTTCTTAACGTATGCGCCTGCAAATTCATTGTAAAGTTCAACATTAACACAATTCTTTACAAAGTCTGCATCAAGTTCATCAAGTGTCCAATACTTACCGGTAAAATCTACCATAGGACGAGTTTCCATCTTCTTGTTCACCATGAACAATGACGGAATTCCTGCTGCCTTTGCCACAAAAGCATCATCGGCACCAAATGTTGGTGCAATATGTACTATGCCGGTACCATCTTCTGTGGTAACATAATCGCCATGAATAACACGGAAACCGGCATCGCTTGTCTTTATGCTGCCGTCTTCATCTTTGTAAACAGGTTTTACCCAAGGGAACAACTGTTCGTAGTGCATACCTACCAAATCGGCACCTTTATATTCGGCAATTACACGATATGGTATTACCTTATCGCCCTGTTTGTATGCATCCATAGGAAGTTCTGCACCTTCGCTCTGGAAGTATGCTGAAAGACGTTCCTTAGCAAGAACCAATGTTACAGGTTCTGCTGTATATGGGTTATATGATTGTACTGCAACGTAGTCTATTTTGTTTCCAACACAAAGTGCTGTGTTTGATGGCAATGTCCAAGGTGTGGTGGTCCAAGCTGCAAAGTATGCTTTGCCCCAACCCTGCATTTCCGGTTTTGGATCTGTTATCAGGAATTGTGCAGTAACGGTTGTGTCTTTTACATCGCGGTAACAACCCGGTTGGTTCAATTCGTGACTTGACAAACCTGTACCTGCTGCAGGTGAATATGGCTGAATAGTATATCCTTTGTAGAGATAATTCTTGGAATACAACTGTTTAAGCAACCACCACAATGTTTCAATATAACGGTTGTCGTATGTTATGTATGGATTATCAAGATCTACCCAATAACCAACTTTTTCTGTTAATTCGCTCCACTTCTCTTTGTACTTCATTACCTCTGTACGACAGTTCATATTATACTCATCGACAGAGATTTTGGTTCCTATATCTTCTTTGGTTATACCAAGTTTCTTTTCTACTCCAAGTTCTACAGGCAGTCCGTGTGTATCCCATCCTGCTTTACGGTTAACCTGATAGCCGTTCATTGTTTTGTAGCGACAGAAACAGTCTTTGATTGTTCTTGCCATTACGTGGTGTATTCCCGGCATTCCGTTTGCCGATGGAGGTCCTTCGTAAAATACAAATGATGGACAACCCTCGCGTTCTTTTACACTGCGAGCAAACAAATCTTCCTCTAACCATTTTTCCAGCACACTCTTATTAACTTGCGAGAGATTAAGCTGACTACGTTCTGCGAACTTCTTGTTCATTACAATATACTGATATTCAAAATTTTACATTCAAAAATAGGGCATTACCCCAATATTTTGACCGCAAATTTACTCATTTTATTATATATATAAAACAAAAGAAGCCGAGTTTTCTTGATTTGTTCGTAGTGGAACTGAGGGACGTAGCTGTTGGTTCGTAGTAATTTATAGGACGAAATTTCAATAGTTTACATCGAAAACCAAGTCCCCCCAACGCCTCTGGCGTCGGTCCCCCCCGTTCATAGGCCACGGGCGGCCAAGTTTTCTTATGCAAACTATTGAAATACTTGTATAACAAAAAAACTTCGTCTTAGCAACGGAAGTCCTCCAGATTACTAGTGGTTGAAAGATTTTTTTATAATCGGATTTCCTAATCCGCGGTTAGCAAGCTCACTAATTTTGTCAAGATTTTTTTTAAAAGAAATACACAAATTAATACAACATCATCCAAACTTTGAGGTAAGAACTTCATTCTTTAAAAATGAATATACATACTTTGCACTCTGAAAATACAATCCAGTGTCTGAATTATTCAACTTCTCATAGGTTTCAGAATTATACAATGCATCAAGAGCATCTGTAATATTCATATCAAAGTCTTTTGCAAGAAGTTCTGCAATATCTACTGCTAAAGCTTCTTTCATATATTTTATATCTGCATCGGTCATAATTTACGTAGATATTTAATAGACTTTTCTGTACCAAAATAGTATTGAAATGTAAGACCTTTCATGTATTTAAGCCTATTCAGAAACTCAACTTTATCAATAGATCCATCCTTAAGTTTACGTTACTATAGGCTCACCACCTAACAATACAGATTTGATTTGTGCCATTTCTAGTGCTTGATTCTCATTATCTGACAAATAAAAACCTTTACCAAAATCTTTGTTCGGTTTTGACATTTCAAGATTAATCTTATCGATAGATATATTTGAACCGTGATACAATATCATAACTCACCACCATTTTTATTACAATAAAGGGCAACGTAATCAACTACTTCCCTAAAATCTAAAGTATGAAGAATTCCATAGTGTTGTTCTACAAAATCAACACCATTATGCATACGAATATATTTATAAGCCTGCTTATCCGTCAAACCAAAATGTTTTGCAAACTCATTTACCAATGCAATTATATACTCTATTAAATCTCTAGTGTTGTCATTCATAAAACCAAACTAAATACCATTGCACCGCAAAGATAATATATTCTTCGAAAGTATTTACACCAAACATTTTGATTTTATGTAACATTCTTATTTTTAACATATCGTAAAATTTGGTATTTTTGTCACAAAACAAGCCATCTCAATATTGGCATTTAATGTCTTATTGCGACAAGAAGAATGAAAGTGACATTTTTGGGAAAAACATTGTTTGTGGGGAACTAATATTTTGGATGGCAGAAGTGCTAAATTGTGTGCCAAAAACCGAAATGGAAAGTCTTCTAAACAAAATTATCGCCAGTGGCAGTGCTGCTAAAAATGGTATTATTGTGTACGACAGAAAGAAATGGAACAAGGAGATACAAAATCTCTGTTTTGACAAGATTGCCAATAAAATAAAAATTAATACTTTACTTTAAAATAGTCAAGTAAAGTCTTGTAGTTGTCTTGTGCGGTTATACAGGTATCCATCAAATAACCCTTGATGTGAGGCCAGTGTTGCAGACCGCGATAGTAAAACATCTTTAATTCATCGGTAATGATGAACGGCACATATCCGTTAGCCAAACATTCTTTAAACATCACGAGGCGTCCCACACGTCCGTTTCCATCCTGAAATGGGTGTATGCACTCAAACCGATAGTGCATATCAAGGATATCCTCCAGTGTTTTTTCGCTCTTGGTATTATATTCCTTCAGCAGACTTTGCATCGCCTGGTGCACTTCCTCAGGAGGCGTAGTCTCTTTGCCACCCACCTCATTTGGCAGACGCTTGTATTCGCCTACAGCAAACCATTCGTGCCGACTATCAGATGTTCCACTCTTAAGCATCGCATGCAGTTCTTTAACAAAACTTTCCGTGAGGCGTTCTTCTGCACGATTTATAATGAAGTCTATGCATCGAAAATGGTTACTAGTCTCTATGATGTCATCTACATTGATACTCTCGGTGGTGGTACCTATAGTGTTGGTTTCGAAGATATAGCGAGTCTGGTCATGTGTAAGTCGGCTTCCCTCTATGTGATTCGAATTATAAGTGAGATCTATCTGTGTACGGTGGTAGATACCCCCTGACAAACGCATCTGCTTCTGCTCACGCAGTATCTTTAGCAATGGCGATGCGTATGTTTTACCTCTTCTGGGCAAAGTAGCCTCAGTTGGGATATTCCACGTCTTTCCCGTAATGAAAGCTCCTTCAATTTTTCCAGTAGCGCAATAGTTGCGCACAGTGCGCTCCGACACCCCATACTGTCGGGCAAAGTCAGAAACAGATATATACTCCATAACTAATATTTAACATTAACCCTCTTATCGGCAAGTTTATTTTCTTTCAACTATGCAAAAGTAGCATTTCCTGCCGATATCGGCAAAAAGCAAACATATTTTATTTTTCTAACTAGTATAATTCTGTCATAAAACGCGAATCAAGTAATACCAGAACGGAATTATCGGCGAGCAGTGAGGAATAACAACATAATATCATTACCTTTGGGGTGTTAATTGAATTAAAGAGAGCGATGGAATTTAAAATACGTAAGGCTGAACGTAAAGATTGTGCACTGATACTTGATTTCATAAAAGGTATAGCTGTTTATGAAAAGATGGAAAGCGATGTAGTGGCAACAGCCGAACTACTTGAGGAACAGCTGTTTGACAAAAACAGAGCAGAAGTGATTTTTGCAATGGAGAGTGGCAAAGAAGTAGGATTTGCACTATTCTTTCATAACTTTTCCACATTTGTTGGTAAAAACGGTTTGTATTTGGAAGACCTGTTTGTGTATCCGGAATACCGAGGCAAAGGTTACGGCAAAGCACTATTTCTGGAGCTTGTAAAGATAGCACATGAACGCGGTTGCGGTCGTATGGAATGGGTATGTTTGAATTGGAACACTCCTAGCATAGAGTTCTACAAATCTATGGGTGCTATACCATTAGACGAATGGACCACCTATCGTTTAGACGAAGCCGCGCTAAACAAACTCCTCTGAACAGATAATTACTTCTACTTAAATAACTCCAAAAGTCTATATGAAAAAGGGAGATATTTCAATACGCAAAGCAAGGAAGGACGATGCTGAATTCATAGCACAGGTAGTAGCAATGGCCATAGGCGATGAAGTGGCGCTACAGAATTATTGCGGTGACAATTGTATAAGTGTACTTACAGATATAGCCTGTACAGAAAACACACAATACAGCTGGCACAACGCAATTATTGCCGAATGCGACGGTAAAGTTGCTGGGGCAGTTGTAGGTTACGATGGAGCTCTGTTAGAAGAGTTACGCAATGGTACTTTTGCTGTTTTACAAAACAAGATAGGCAGCACTCCAAACATCGCCAACGAAACCGAAGCAGGAGAATACTATCTTGACTCTTTGGCTGTGATGCCTGAGTTCAGAGGTTACGGCATAGGGCGCAAACTCATTGATACATTCTGCCGACATGCATTCTCTGCAGGTGCAGAACGGGTAGGATTAATTGTAGACACAGACAATCCAAATGCCGAAAAATTATACACATCGCAAGGCTTTAAACGTGTTGGTGACAGAATATTTTTTGGCCACCGGATGCACCACCTACAAAAAACACCTTTTTAGCCAGTTTTTATGACATTTTACAGACAATATGCCAGAACTGAGTTAAAAATTTCGTTGTGTTTTTTTCAATCTATTTCTGACCTTGGGGATAGTTGATAACATATTTCTTGCCGTTATCCAGAACTACAAGCGCCAATTGTTCGGGTTTCATATTGATTGCTATCATCTGAAATTTTCCAAACTGCGGTGAGCTGTAATATCCGGTATAACCAAACAAGCCACCATTACCAAAAGTTCTGATAACACCGGAAAGATCTTTCTTTTCTAATGGAGTTACGCTTGTTATGCTAGTTAATTTAGTACTTCCTATCAATCGTTGCACTTTAATTGAATCCGGTTCAACAGATACTCCTATAGGCATTCTTATCAGCAACAGAAGCATTCCTAATGTTATTACAACGCATATTGTTTTATGGAGCATACCATCGTAATTCAGCAATGATTTTCCTACAAAGAAAACAGCCACAAGACTTATTGCAGATGTTATATACACCCATGTATCGGGAAAAAAATATTGTTTCATGATTTGCTTATGTATTTGATGAATAATTTTTTAGCAAAAAAAGCATATTAATTTCACATCAACAAATTTTTATCATACAAATATAGCGTTCTTGTAAATCATTGCACTTTATCCATAACTGAAGAAAATAATACCGAAAGCAGATATTCATTTGTTTGGAATAGAGATTGTTTATATCTTTGCGAAAAAGTAACACCTTCAAAGAAAAAACTATAAATATGACACAAATAGTACTAAACATTGAAGACAAAAGTTTGTTGCCGGGTTTAAAAAAGATACTCAGCAATTTAAAGGGTGTAACCATAGCTGAAACGCGTACTAAAAAAGGAACATTATCTAAAGCCATTGAGGATGTACGTAGTGGAAAAGTAACAAAAGTTAGCAACATTCAAGAACTCATGACAAAACTAGAAGAATGAAGTACAACATCCTATTTTCCAACCAGTTTAAGCATTCTTACAAAAGATGTTTGAAACGTGGTTGTGATAAATTTTTATTTGAAGAAGTCGTTACAATTTTAGCTAATACCGGAACACTTCCAAAAAAGTACAAACCTCATAAGCTAACAGGAGACTGGAAAGGTTTTTGGGAATGTCACATTCAGCCAGATTGGTTACTCATATGGGAACAACGAGACACCGAATTGATTTTAATCTTAACAGACACCGGAACACATTCCGATTTATTTGGTTAATTCATTTTTGCCACAAAAAAATAATTGGCTAAATTTGTCCCCTTGAAAAAAAGTGAAAGAATGAAAGTAGCAATTGTAAAATACAATGCCGGCAATATTCACTCTGTTATGCACGCCTTAAAACGTGTAGGAGTAGATGGAATTTTGACCGACAATTTTGAAGAACTGAAAAGCGCAGACAAAGTAATTTTCCCGGGAGTTGGAGAAGCCGGTACCACAATGAAATATCTGCAAGAACGCAATTTAGATAAGCTGATTAAAGATTTAAAACAGCCCGTTATTGGCATCTGTCTTGGTCAACAACTTATGTGTAGCAGAAGTGAAGAGGGCAATACCGATTGTTTGGGTATATTTGACGTTCCGGTTCTTAAGTTTCAGCCTCAAAGACACGAAGATAAGGTTCCACATATAGGTTGGAACACCATAGACAATTGCAAAAGCAATCTTTTCAAAGGATTTGATAAATCTGAATTTGTCTATTTTGTCCACAGTTTCTATGTTCCTGTTTGTGAATGGACAATAGCTGAAACCGATTATATAAATCCATTTAGTGCTTCACTGCATAAAGACAACTTTTATGCAACTCAGTTCCATCCGGAAAAAAGTGGAAGCACCGGAGAAAGAATATTAAAGAATTTTCTTGACATTTAAGACATGGACATAATACCGGCAATAGATATAATAGATGGTAAATGCGTAAGATTGTCCAAAGGCGATTACAACGCAAAGAAAATATACAATGACAACCCTCTTGATGTGGCTAAGCAGTTTTGCGATGCCGGTATCAGACGCTTGCATTTGGTAGATTTAGATGGTGCAAAAAACAAACATATAGTTAATCATAAAACACTGGAAATCATTGCCACTCACACCAACCTGATTATTGATTTTGGTGGTGGAGTAAAGAGCAGGAATGACCTTACAACTGCATTCAACAGTGGTGCAGCAATGGTTACTGTTGGAAGTACTGCAGTATCGGAACCTGAAACAATGTATAGTTGGATTGAAGAATTTGGAGCAGATAAAATAATATTGGGTGCCGATGTAAGAGATGGTTATATATCTGTCAATGGTTGGTTGGACGATAGCAGCATAACACTGGATTCTTTCCTTGCCGATTACACAGGCAGAGGCATAAAAAAAGTTCTTTGCACAGACATTAACAGAGACGGAATGCTTCAAGGAGCAGCCAACGACCTGTACAAACAGATACTTACAAAACATCCCGATATGTATCTGATAGCAAGCGGTGGCGTAAGTTCTTTAGAGGACCTTATTTCACTAAAAGAAGCCGGTCTGCCGGCAGCCATTGTAGGCAAGGCATACTACGAAGGAAGAGTTACACTACAACAACTATCTACACTTATCTGAATATGTTAGCAAAAAGAATAATACCCTGTTTGGATATAGCAAACGGCAGGACAGTAAAAGGAACAAATTTTGTAAATCTGCGCGATGCCGGTGACCCCGTGGAATTGGGGAAATTATATAGTATGCAAGGTGCTGATGAACTTGTTTTTCTTGACATAACCGCTTCACACGAAGGAAGAAAGACTTTCACCGAACTTGTAGAGCGTATTGCAGCCGAAATATCTATTCCGTTCACCGTTGGAGGCGGTATTCACGAACTTTCAGATGTAGAACGATTGTTAAAAGCCGGAGCTGATAAAGTTTCTGTAAATTCTGCGGCGCTAAAAAGGCCGGAACTGATTACCGAAATTGCAGATAATTTTGGTTCACAGGTTTGTGTGGTAGCTATTGACGGCAAACAGACCGAAGATGGATGGAAATGTTTTCTGAATGGTGGTCGCATTCCAACTGACCGAGGACTGTTTGAATGGGCGAAAGAGGCAAACGAACGTGGAGCCGGAGAAATTTTATTCACCAGCATGGACCATGACGGGGTAAAGAACGGCTATCCTAACGAAGCACTAAAAAAACTTTCAGAGATACTTACAATACCGGTTATTGCTTCAGGCGGTGCCGGCACAATGGAACATTTTAGAGATGCGTTTATAGAGGGAAATGCAGATGCCGCATTGGCTGCCAGCGTTTTTCACTTCTCGGAAATTCCCATTCCCGAATTAAAACAGTATCTTTGCAGTCAAAATATTCCTATAAGATTATAAATATACCGTAAAAAGATGAATATCGATTTCGAAAAGATGGGAGGTTTAGTTCCCGCTATTGTACAGGACAACGTAACAAGACGTGTTCTGATGCTTGGTTTTATGAACAAAGAGGCCTACGAAAAGACATTGGAATTGGGCAAAGTAACATTTTTTAGCCGTACAAAGAATCGTCTTTGGACAAAAGGTGAAGAGAGTGGCAATTTTCTGAATGTCATAGAGATTTTAAACGATTGTGACAATGACACTCTGCTTATAAAAGCTCATCCAACAGGCCCAGTTTGCCATACCGGAGCAGACACATGCTGGAACGAAGAGAATAGCGCCGATATAAATTTCCTTTCATATCTTCAGGATTTCATTGAGAAGAGATACAAAGAGATGCCGGAAGGTTCCTACACCACTTCACTGTTTAAGAGTGGTATAAACAGAATGGCACAGAAGGTTGGTGAAGAGGCTGTTGAAACAGTAATCGAAGCAACCAATGGTACCGATGACAGGCTTATTTACGAAGCATCTGATATGATTTATCATCTTATCGTGTTGCTCACATCAAAAGGTTATCGTATAGAAGATCTGGCTAAGGAATTGGTAAAGCGCCACAAATAAAAGCATAATAGCTTTACAACATTATATGTACATAATTGATTATCGCAACGTAGAAGTTCGTCAAGAAGATATGTTCGTACTTGGCGATGTAACTTTTACCATTTCAGAAGGCGATTTCGTCTATCTGATAGGAAAAGTTGGTTCCGGCAAGAGCAGTTTGTTCAAGACACTGTATGCCGAACTTGACGCGCTATGTCCTATGCCGGACAGCAGAGCTATTGTTTTGGGTACGGATTTGCACAAGATAAAGAAAAGCCAGGTTCCCAAACTGCGCAGACAAATGGGTATTGTATTCCAGGACTTCCAGTTGTTGACCGACAGAAACGTTCATGATAATCTGAAATTTGTACTGCAATCTACCGGTTGGAAAGACAAGAAAGAGATTCACCAGAAAATAGGTCAGGTACTCAATCTGGTAGGGATGGATACCAAAGGATATAAGATGCCTCACGAACTATCAGGAGGCGAACAGCAACGTATCTGTATAGCCAGAGCGCTGCTTAATGACCCAAAACTGATTCTTGCCGATGAACCTACGGGTAATTTAGATCCGGACACCGGTAAACAGATTATGGAGATTTTGCGCAAGGTAAGCAGTACCGGAACCACAATTCTGATGATTACCCACAATCTGCAGTGGATTACAGAGTATCCGGGTCGCGTCTTTAAATGCGAAGATAGAAAGTTGATAGTTGAAGATAATAACGAATAATTACCATAAAAGATGAAAGTATTGAAGTTTGGGGGCACATCGGTAGGAAGCCCACAGAGAATGAAAGAAGTTTGTAATTTAATCCTTGAAGATGGCCAGCAGAAACTGGTTGTTCTGTCAGCAATGTCGGGAACTACAAATTCATTGGTTGAAATATCACAGTACCTATATAGCGGCAACGAAGCAGGTGCCGCTGATGTCATTAACAAACTGCACGCCAAATATCTGGCCCATCTGCCTGAACTATATGCAGCAGAAAACATCAGAGAAAATGTAAAGACATTTATAGATGAAAAATTTGAATTCTTACATTCATTTTCCAAAGAAGATTTTACTGAAGTAGAAGAAAAGACCATACTTGCACAAGGTGAACTAATATCCACCTTCATGGTTGTAAACTATCTGCATGAAATTGGCATAAAAGCCGTTCTGCTTCCATCATTGGATTTCATGAAGACTGATGCAGACGGAGAACCGGATATGTCTTTCATCAAGAAAAACATCAAGCCATATATTGATAAGGATAACGACGCACAGATTTTCATTGCCCAGGGTTTTATTTGCCGCAACGCAAAGGGTGAAATAGACAATCTGCAACGTGGTGGCAGTGACTACACAGCTTCAATAATTGGTGCTGCTATCAAAGCAGAAGAGATACAGATTTGGACCGATATAGATGGTCTGCACAATAATGACCCACGTATTGTAGATAACACATCACCTGTACGTCATCTTCACTTTGAAGAGGCTGCCGAACTTGCCTATTTTGGAGCTAAGATTCTGCACCCAACATGCATACAACCGGCAAAAGCAGCAAACATACCTGTACGTCTGCTGAACACTATGCAGCCTGATGCTCCGGGCACAACCATAGACAACAAATCTGAAAAGAACAGAATAACCGCTGTTGCAGCAAAAGACAACATCACAGCTATCAAAATTAAATCAAGCCGTATGTTATTGGCACACGGTTTCTTGCGTAAGGTATTTGAGATTTTTGAAACTTACCGCACATCAATTGATATGATCTGTACATCAGAGGTTGGTGTTTCTATGTCTATCGACAATACAAAGAATCTGAACGAAATTGTTACAGAACTAAAGAAATATGGAACAGTAACAGTAGATAACGATATGTGCATTGTCTGCGTAGTAGGCGATATGGACTGGGAAAACCTTGGTTTTGAATCTCGCGCCCTGGATGCTCTTAGCGACATTCCGGTCAGAATGATTTCATACGGTGGAAGTAATTACAATATATCTTTCTTGATTCGCGAATCTGACAAGAAGGCTGCATTACAGAAACTGAGCGATTTACTTTTCAACAACTAAAATGATGCAAACACCGTTTTATCACTATAATGTGGACATATTAGAGCAAACATTATGCGCCATAGAACAACATTCCGCTTCATTGGATAATGTGCATATTCACTATGCCATAAAAGCGAATGCTAATCCACTGATACTTAAACCTATACTAAATCACAACCTTGGTATAGACTGTGTAAGTGGTGGCGAAATACAGGCAGCTGTTGATGCCGGATTTGCTCCATCTTCAATAGTATTTGCCGGTGTAGGCAAGGCCGATTGGGAAATAGATTTAGCTCTTGAACTTGGCATAGCCTGTTTCAATGTAGAATCGGAAGCAGAACTTGATGTAATTCAGGAACGCGCCGCTTTGAAAAACAAAGTTGCTAATATTGCATTCAGAGTTAATCCCAATGTAGATGCACACACACACGCCAACATTACAACAGGATTGGCAGAAAACAAGTTCGGCATAGAGATTCCTATGCTTGAACCCATTATAAGGAAGGCCATAGCTTTGCCAAACATTGCATTCAAAGGCATTCATTTTCATATTGGTTCACAAATCACAGAAATGGAACCTTTTGAAGCATTGTGTCACAAAGTAAACGAAGTACAAGATTTATTAGAATCTAAAGGTATTGAATTGGAATCTATAAATGTAGGAGGTGGTTTGGGTGTAGATTATGACAATCCTGAAACCAACTACATTCCTGATTTCAAATCTTACTTTGACGTATTCCGTAAGAACTTGAAGATGCGTGCAGGACAGCAACTCCATTTTGAACTTGGAAGAGCTATTGTTGCACAGTGTGGCAGACTTATCACAAAAGTACTTTACGTTAAACAGGGTACAAGCAAGCAGTTTGTCATTGTAGATGCAGGTATGACAGAACTTATCAGACCGGCTCTCTACGATGCTCATCATAAGATTGTAAATTTGTCATCAGAAGATGAATTGCAGAAATACGATGTTGTAGGACCTATATGTGAATCATCGGATGTTTTTGCAAAGGATATTCTCTTACCCAAAACCAAACGTGGCGATATAATTGCATTGCTTTCGGCAGGTGCATACGGTGAGACTATGGCATCAAAATACAATCTGCGCAAATTGCCTTTGGCTACTACTGATTTTTAATAAACACTTATTATATAACCAATTATGAGAAAAGGTAAATTTTTGTTTTCATTGATGGCCACTACTTTGGTCTTATGTTCTAACGCACAGATACCTGTTAAGTTGGAGAGTTTCAACGTTAGTGACGTAACACTTACTGAAAGCGCATTCAAGCATGCCGAAGATATGGATATTCAGTATCTTATGGCTATTGACCCAGATCGTCTTTTGGCACCTTACTTAAAAGAAGCAGGTTTGGAACCAAAAGCAGAAAATTACACCAACTGGGAGAATACCGGACTTGATGGTCACGTTGGTGGTCACTACCTATCTGCACTTGCATATATTTATGCATCTACAGGAAATCAGGAAATCAAAGGCAGACTTGATTACTGCATTGCAGAACTTAAAAGATGTGCCGATGCAACAGGTAATGGCTACATAAGTGGCGTACCCGGAGGTAACCAGACATGGAAAGAGATTTCAGAGGGTAACATTCGTCCTTCATCATTCAATCTGAATGGCAAGTGGGTTCCACTGTACAATATCCACAAGACTTTTGCAGGATTACGTGATGCATATCTTATTACCGGCAACAAAGATGCCAAAGAGATGTTTATCAACCTGACAGAATGGATGTATCAGCTAACAAAAAACCTTACCGATGATCAGATTCAGCACATGCTAAGCAGTGAACATGGTGGTCTGAACGAAGTATTTGCCGATGCTGCAGCCATAAGCGGTGAAGAGCGTTACATGGAACTGGCCAAAAGATTTTCACACAAAAGAGTGCTTGAACCATTGTTGAATGGCGAAGACCATTTGACCGGTATGCACGCTAACACACAGATACCTAAAGTAATTGGTTACAAGCGCATTGCCGATTTGGAAGGTAATACCGAATGGGATAAGGCAGCACAGTATTTCTGGGAAACAGTTGTTGATAACCGCAGTATAACTATAGGTGGTAATAGTGTTAGCGAACATTTCCACCCTGCAAACGACTTTTCAAGCATGCTTACCAGCGAACAGGGTCCTGAAACCTGTAACACATACAACATGTTGCGTCTAACCAAGATGTTATATGCCACAACTGCAAATTCACACTATATGGATTACTACGAACGTGCTGTTTACAACCACATTCTTTCTACTATCAATCCTATTCAGGGTGGTTTTGTATATTTCACACCTATGCGCGCAGGACACTATCGCGTATATTCACAACCACAAACCAGTTTCTGGTGTTGCGCAGGTTCAGGTATGGAAAACCATGCACGCTATGGTGAAATGATTTATTCACACGCAGGCGATGACAATCTGTATATCAATCTTTTCATTCCATCTATACTTAACTGGGGTAAAACAACTATTGAGCAGGTGAATAAATTCCCGGAAGAAGAGGCCACAACTATCATTGTAACTCCTAAAAAAGCAAAAGAATTCACCATCAACGTACGTATTCCTGAATGGACAGAAGCAAGCAAAATGGTTGCTACAGTAAACGGCGAAAAGTGTAATGTTGATATAGAAAACGGTTTTATGAAGATTACACGCAAATGGAACAAAGGCGATAAATTACATATTGACCTGCCTATGTCATTAAGAGCCGTATCACTTCCTGATAATTCTGCCAACTACTCATTTATGTATGGTCCTATAGTTTTGGCTGCAGAAATAAACAGACAAGACCAGTTAGGTATGTATGCAGACGATAGCCGCGGTGGACATATTGCATCGGGTAAGAAACTCCCATTGCAGGATATGCCAACAATTGTAGGCGATAAGGACAATCTGTTATCATATATAAATAAGGTGGATGACAAATCTTTGAAATTCAAACTCACCAATATTGTTCCAAATAATTTTGGCGATATGACTCTTGTGCCATTCACATCACTTCATGAATGCAGATATATAGTTTATTGGCCGGTTGTTGCCGAAAAAGAATGGCAGGCTAAACAAGAGGAACTTGCACGTCAGGAAGAGGCAAGAATAGCATTGGAGAAGATTACATCAGACAAGGTGGTTTGCGGAGAACAGCAACCGGAAAGTGACCACTTTGTAAAGATGGAAAACAGCCGCAACGACGACACAAACGGACGTCATTGGAGATCTGCAAATGGCAATGGTTGGTTCAGTTACGACATGAAACATTATGCAACTTCTGCTGCGTTGCTTATAAATTGCAACACCAGTGCAAACAGCGATGCTGCTATTTTGGTAAACGGCGTAGAGGTTGGTATAATAGCATCTACAGAACAACGCCAGGAGCAGACCATCAAAATTGAACTACCTGAAGAGGTATCAAAGGAATCTGTTCTCACTGTTAAGTTTATGCCTAAGAGCAAGAACTCTACCCCACTCTTCTACGAAGTTCGCTTAATAAAATCTGCCGAATAACCGTAGCAAGACTATCACATCTTAGTACAGATATTGAGCCCGCTGTGTAAATATAGCGGGCTTTTTGTATAGTTATGACATACTTATTCAGAATATATAATATTTTGAAAAAAATTACAATAATTTGTTTGTAATTCAAAATTTCATTTTACATTTGCGCTGTTGATTATGAAACGCATGCATCAATAACAACAATGATTGAAAGACACATTTTCTGTAACTGCGCAATTCGCAGAGAATGTAATCAATCAACAAACATTTTTTATTAATTAAATTTTATTACTACTATGAAAAAGAAATTTTTTGGAGTTGCTTGTATTTTAGCACTCAGTGGAGTTCTGACAACAGGACAAATTATAACAAACAAAAGAAATGCATTAACCAATCTTGAAAATGCAAACATTGAAGCCCTTACAGGTGATTATGGTTTAGATATATTACCAGAATTAATGAAAAGATGCAAAAATCCGAAGTATGCACTCAATCAAAAGTTAGACATCGTAGATTACGAAACAGGAACATTTACATGCGATCTTGAGAGCGCATTAAAATCTTTGGGCATAAATATTCCTGGCAATGTCAAGGTTAACCTTGGTTTCGAATATGTTTATGACATTCTGGGATGTAAAGAAGCCATAGGCTCCTGTTGTGATCAAAATAAAGTTGGATCAAATTACACATCAATAAGATTTTTTAAATTATAAATAAAATATGAATATTCGTTCTCTATTGACAGTTGTATTTATTGCATTTATATCCTGTAACAATCAAAAAGATTTAAACAGATCAATTGTTATAAATAATTGTGAGACTGTTACAGACAGTTATTATCTTGAGGATATTACTAAAAGCTGGAAAGCAGTATATTTAGAAAATTCCTCTATAAATACTATGATCGGTAACGTCAGACAGGTATTATGCGATGATAGTTTGATTTTTGTATCTCATAAATCATCTTCTGTATCAAAAGATGAAAAGATATACATCTTTAATCATAATGGTAAATTCATAAGACAGATTACAAATATCGGTCGTGCTAAAAACGAATACATTTCTATTGGTGCATGGACTTTAGATGCATACAACAAAGAGCTTGTCATCTTTGACTGTTTTGATTGCATTATTAAACGATATAACTATAATGGAGAATTTTTAGGGAGTAGTCAACTTGATTACTCCCTGCAACAAATCTCCCGCATTATGATATTAAACAAAGATCTCTATCTATTTAAATTATCCATAACAGACAAGGTCTCTGATGATTATATCCTTTTTAACCACAAAAGTGGAACACTAGAAGAAATCTTCCCAAAAAGAAACATCTACACTGAAGACTTTATTTTAACAAGATATAATTGCCATGTCAATCCTGGCAACAAGTACAAGAATATCAAGAGGGATTATGATAACACCATATTTACCATTGATAGTTGCTGTAATTTTACCAGCAATGATTACAATTTAGATTTTATGCCCAAAGCCAACCCGAAAGACCTGAAAAAACTTTCACAAAATAGCAAAGACAGGCCAGAGGATCACATAATCAGTATGTATGATCTTTCTGACTATATATTACTACATACTTTCTCAGGATATTACTTTATTGATAAAAAATCAAGTAAAATTACACAATACATAGGAAATAGTACTGTTATTGATGACATTGTTCCTGCTACAAACAACAAGGTCGGAATTCATAACAATAATTTAATTGCAGTCATTTATCCTAATTTTGCAGAATCTGTTTTAAATTATGTGAGAGAGACACAAAGAGAAGAGGTGATTGAATTCTACAAAAAAGCAGCCGCAAATGAAAACGCAACACTTGTATTTTATGAAATCGGCAAATAAGGTTATACTATTAAGTTTTGTATGTACCATACTACTCAGCTCATGTGGTTACATACAACTACGCAACAATATTCACAGTCTAATGAACCTAAAAATTGAATTTCCAGATTCTATGTTACAGTTTAAGTCAGATTCAATTGACATGCAGATTAAAGAGATTTGTTTTGACAAACCTACAATAGTCTATTGGATTGATTCAGTAGATTGCTCTTCATGCCTGATGAATTCACTTTATCAGTGGGAAACAATTATTGAGTATGGTAAAAAAGATTCTGTAATATTTGACATGGCATTTATCGTCTCTCCACCTAAAAGCGAAAGTGAATATTTCAAAGAGGTAGTAAGACATAAAAGACTTAGTACACCTGTGTACATTGATACAGAAAACTATGTAGCAAAGCTTAACCCCACTTTATCTGGCCAGAATATAAATAGAGTATTTCTACTTGACAAAGAGCAATATATAAAGGCCATAGGCGACCCTATGTTAAGTTCCGATATATGGGATTTTTATAGGAGTAGGATTTTTGAGTTAAATCATCAACCTAATAATACAAATTAGTAGTTACTGATTGGCCCGTTGTAGCCCTATAGTATTTCTATTCACTTTCAAAGACGACATTAGTAAATACGTAATAAAATAGTAACATACGAATCTAATACCATAAAAACACATTATAAGTAGTAAAACAAAAGAAACACTTTAAGGAACTATGACAAACAAGACACTTATTACAATTTTAATAGTATCGCTTATACTATTCAATGCATATCTGTTAGTTACAAACATGAGTAACAAAAACGAAAGCACTGAATATGAAAATTTTGACCAGACCATAACTGACTACATTTTAGAATATCAGGGTATATCAGATTATATGCTCCAAAATGATGGTTTCTCACTTGACAGCATAGCCGTTGTGGATATGGAGAACAATAGCATTGATTTCAATCAATTATTGAAAAATCATGGGAATAATATTTTGGTATGCAGGACAAGCCAATATAACTGTGAATCTTGCAATGATTATGCCATACAGAAATTGGTAGTTCTGTGTAAAGAGAATCCGGAAATTCAAGTTGTATTATTAGGGTACTACGATTCAATTCGTTCTATGAGAATTGTACGAGACAATCATATTCCGCCTTCAAACATGCATTATTATCAGCTATTGGATTATAGTTTACCAATTGAAGCTGCAGGGGTGCCATACTATTTTGCGGTGGACAATAGTCTTGAGATAGAAGATTTGTTTGTACCTAACAAAGCATATCCAAAATTAACAGATCATTATATTGAAATGATACTGCAAAAGAGATTTACATAGTATTAATTCAAATGCTTAGAGGTTTATGAAATTATTCACCAACCAATTAATGCAGATGTTAGTTCATTGTTTGGTCCGTTGTGACAACGCACCAAACATATTTTTTTATATCTTCGCAATCAACTACATAAAACATATAATATGAACAGAATTATTAAAAACTTAGTTTGCTACACAACTCTACTATTTTGTCTAATCGCTTGTAATTACAAGCTGACTAACGATTCTATTTACAACGATGTAGAAACCATCACTATAGATTACGATAAATTACCAATCCTTAATACTGATAGCATTGTAAGTGATATAAGATTCATTAGATTGGAAACTACAGAAAACAATCTCATTTCACGTATTGACAGGCTACTTTTTACCAATGGGAAAATAATCGTGGTTGACCTATTTTCATCAAAATCTATCCATATTTTTGATGAAAGCGGTAAACATATCAACCGTGTTTCGCACCTTGGTAATGGTCCACAAGAGTATCTAACAATCACAGATGTTGACATCACTCCAGACGGGTTGATTGCCATTAAGGACAACTTTAAAGATGTAATACTCTACTATAATAGTGATGGTATTTTTGTAAAAAAAGAAGAGATAATTGAAGGGGGATTAGAAATCGCTTTTATTGATGGACATACAATTGCTCACGTTCTATCAAGTGCCAGTAATCAGAAAATTTTCAAAAAAGCCTATTTAGGCATAACTCAAAACAACAAACTTGAATCACTGTATGGTAAAAACAGCACTTCAAGTTCATTCAATCACCAAAAGACTAACACTCTTTTTTCTTATAATAACACAGTATATTTCACTCCAAGCTGGGAAAATTACATTTATGAAATAACTGATAATAACATCAAAGCCAAGTACTACATAGATTTGAAAGACGATGTTCTTGATTACACATTTTCAACAAATGAAGAATTTTATCAATTGGTAGAACAGCACAATTTATTCAATGGTTCATTTATAGAAATGGAAAATTACACGTGGTTGAATTTTAAGATACCAAATGCAAATAATCCACCTGTTATATATTCACACAAGAACAAAACAGCATACAAACTATCTCCTAATTTATCAAACCCATTGCTTACCTATCTACACATGCCCAAAGCATTGTATAGTGAAAACACTATAGCAGAAACCGCATCAGCATTGAGTCTGTATATTAACAAATCTACTATTTATACATTTTTAGGAGATTGCGCTTTTACAGATAGTCTGTATAATGAACTTACTTTAGATGATAACCCTGTAGTATTTCTATTCACATTCAAAGACGATATTAGTAAATACGTAATAGAACAGTAATATATTATGAACAGAATTATTTTAAAAACGCTCAGTTTAAGTTTGTTGGTTTTCAACCTATTGGGTTGTAAGGGTTTTCAAAAAACTAATAACAAAGAAGTTTCAGACATTCCCATCATTGACAGTGTTGAAACTATTTCAGATGTGCATTGTTTTGAAGATTTTACTAAAAATTGGCACGGAGTTATCCTAGACGATTCAACTATTGATGCAATGATAGAAATGATAGGCGACGTTATGTATGACGACAGCCTGTTTTTTGTTGAAAGTTACAACTATCGCGAATCTAAAAGAAGGAGAATACTTGCATTCAACAATGAAGGTAAATTTATTCGTCAGATTGGTCTATATGGTCGTGCCAAAAATGAGTATCAAGGTATTGGTGCATGGACTATAGACAAAAAGAACAAAGAGGTTGTAATATTTGACAACCACAAATGTATTATAAAGAGATATAACTATAATGGAGATTTTTTGGGCGATTATCAACTTGATTACTCAGTACAACAGATTAGCAATATTTTTACATTAGGAGATAGCCTATATCTATTTCAAATGAGTATAGTAGAAGAGCCTAGTGATGACTACATATTATTCAACCGTAACACTTCAACTAAAACAGGTATCTTTCCCATAAGAGATATTTATACAGAAGGGTTCTTTATGGGAGGATATGGTATTCAATGTGGAACAAACGACACATTAAAATATCTCAGAAGAAATTATGATGATATAGTATATACAATTGACAACAATGGCAATATTAAAGAGCAGTTCAAACTAGGTTTTATCCCCAGTATTAACAAACAGATACTTAAGGGATTTAGTATTGACAACATGGATGCACGTGATCACATATTTCAGATCTATGAACTCACAGATTATATCATCTTTGACAGTTTTTCAGGTACATATCTCATAGATAAACGTACAAACAAAACCACCCGATATTATTCTAAAAATGGTCATCGAATAAGTAATAGCAATATACCGCTTGCCTCACTTAAAGTTGGCGTAGATAGAAATTATTTAATTATTGCAGTCGATCAACCTACCGCAGAAAGCCAGTCTTTACACACAGACCGCTATACTGAAGAAGTAAACGAATTCTACAAAAAAGCAGCTAAAAACGAAAACTATTCACTTGTACTTTATGAAATAGACAAATAAATATTAGAAAGATGAAAAGATCTTATAGACAACTATTGTATAATATCGTTCTATTTTGTTTCATTGCTTGTAATTACAAGCAGGCTAACGATTCTATTTACAACAATGTTGAAACCATCAGCATAGATTATGAAAATGGTCCTATGGTCTGTTTTGACAGCATTATCAGCGAAATACGTTTTATCAAATTAGAATCTAAAGAAAATAATTTGGTTGGTAATGTTGATAAAATGCTTATTCATGATGATAAAATTATTGTAGTGGACAGATATAATTCTAAATCCATACATGTATTTAATGAAATGGGTAAACATATAAGTAGAATATCCAATGTAGGCAATGGTCCTAATGAATATCTAACTATCACCGATGTAGATATAACGCCAAGCGGACTGATAGCGATTAAAGACAATTACAAGGATGTAATACTCTTCTTCAATACTGATGGTAGTTTTGAAAAGAAGGAAGAAATAATGGAAGGAGGTTTGGATATTGCTTTTATTGATGATCATATTATTGCTCACGAAATTTTTCAGGGTGGTTTCAACAAGCATCTTAAAGGTTCTTCACTTTGCATTACAGAAAACAATAAAATCAAAACACTTTTTGGCAATGATGTTGGAGTAATAGATAAGATGAATAGGAAAAAGCTATTGACTATGTTTCATTACAACGATACTGTTTACTACAGCCCCAGTTGGGAAAAATATATATACAAATTAACGTCTAATGACATTAAGGCTAAATATAAAATTGAATTAAAACCTGAAGACTTATTGGATCACAAGTTTAAAACAACAGAAGAACTTGATGAACTAGAAAAAAGCTACAACTTTTTCAATGGTTCTTTTATTGAGTTAAAAGATTACACTTGGTTGAATTATTTCACTCCTAATAGGAAGGAGCCACCTGTAATATATTCACATAAAGAGAAAATTGCATACAGAATAAGTCCCGATTTTTCTAATCCGTTACTAAACTACTTACAAAAACCAACAGCGCTGTATAATGATAACACCGTTGCTGAAATAGTATCTGCACTCAGAGTATATACGAATCAGTTTACAATCAATAGTATTTCAGGTCATTCTGAAATAACAGACAGTTTACATAATGGACTTACAATAGATGACAACCCTATCGTCTTCCTGTTCACAATTAAAGATGACATTGGTAAATACGTAATTGAAGAATAACAAAGTAAAATCATCTTAGATAGTCATAAAAAACAACATTGCGCTTTTGCATAGTCCAGAGACTTGAAGCAGAAGCGCAATATTTTGTTGAACCTTAGTGATTAAATCACTTTTTCTTCAGAATCTTTCTTATCCCGATCAAATTTTACATTTGTCTGATGAAACTTGAATTTTCTTTCAGGTTTCGGCAACTGATTTGTATGTCTTAACCAAGTGTACATCATAACTCTTAGCATTAAAAGGTTTTGTAATAGTGCAACGAAGATAGCGATTAATTTTACATTATCAAATATTCTAATAAAAAAAGTAGTTTATTTCCTTTATAAATTTGAATTTTCAGTAAAAGTATTACCTTCGTGCTATGAAAAAGGAGTACAGTTTATCGGAAATGGGATTGCCTGAAGGTTCATTATCAGGGTATAGATTCGTATATGCAGAAGATATTCCGCTGATGCTGAAGAAACGTGATACATTTGCACACAAAGGCAGTATGGGGCGTGCAAGAATTATAGCCGGTTCATACGGAATGATGGGAGCTGCTATCATCTGCAACAAAGCCTGTATCAACTACGGAGTTGGCTTGCTGACAGCCATAGTACCCAAATGCGGTTACAACATCATACAAACATCTGTTCCGGAAGCTATGTGTATAACATCTACAGAAGACAAACATATAATTTGGAACGAACAGATATATAGCGACCAAACCAATACTGTCGCTATAGGTCCTGGAATAGGCAGACTGCCGGAAACAGAACATTTAGTAAAAGAGGTCTTGAAATCTTACAGCGGCAAAAGTATAGTGATTGATGCAGATGGTTTGTACCATCTGTCGTCACTGCTAAAACAAGGCTTTGCACTACCGGAGCACTGCATTCTTACACCACACGAAGCAGAATTTGACAGACTAACTCACCCACACAACAGTAGAATTGAGCGCATACATACCGCTATAGATTTTGCAAAGGCAAATAACACAACCATTGTGCTGAAAGGTGCATTCACTGCAATCATTCAACATAACGGAGAAATCACCTTTAACACAACAGGAAATCCGGGAATGGCAACAGGCGGAATGGGCGATATGCTAACCGGTATTATTACAGCATTATTAGCACAAGGCTACAGCTGTTCAGAATCAGCAATTTTAGGTGTATGTATGCACGGCCATGCCGGCGACAAAGCCAAAGAACTATACGGCGAAATAGGCGTCACCCCCACCCGCATGCTCAACCTCCCTATAGCGACAAATACATTTCTATAGATTTTCTTAAGAAATCATTTGCTATTATCCGAATAATCACTACTTTACAATGAGAGAACCCGCCACGCTTCCCAAAGAACAGCGAACCAGGGCGGGACTTTTTTATATAATTGAACCATGAGATACAATAAGAGAACCCTGGTCTGAATTTATTATGGCAACTTTGGCCTTTAAGCTTAAATCATATTTCCTTCTCTTATTTGTCATGTCTGCTAAGTTACAAAATTTGGCTTAGATAGCTGTATTAAAAAGCGGAAGTATTATATTTCTCGGCTAAATCATGCATACAAACACAAGATTTAGCCAAAAAACAAATCATTTCTTGGCAAAATCTCATTGTTTTTATAACTTTGCGCCAAAGTATAACAAATATTGTCATGGAAAAAGCAATCATTGGCCGTAACAACGAAATAGGCCGCATTAAAAAATACATCGCCTCTGATAGGTCTGAATTCATTGCAGTCTATGGTAGAAGACGTGTGGGTAAAACATTCCTTATCAAGGAACTTCTAGAAGGGCAGTTCACCTTCAGAATGACCGGCAAGGAAAATGCTCGTATGGCTGACCAACTCTTGAATTTTTCATATGCAATGTCAGACTTCTTTGGTGAAGATAAGTTGCCCAAGGATTGGACTGAGGCATTCCGTATGTTATCCAAAGCCATTGAAGAACAAAAAGAGGGAACAAAAATTATTTTCATCGATGAATTACCTTGGCTCGACACGCAAAAGTCAAAATTCATCAGTGCCCTTGAACATTTCTGGAACAATTGGGCATATTATCGGTCAGACATCAAATTGATTGTATGCGGTTCTGCTACTTCATGGATGTTGAACAAGATTATAAATGCACGTGGGGGATTGCATAATCGTGTTACTCACAAAATTTTGGTCTCACCATTCACTCTACAAGAAACAGAACAGTATTTCAATTCTGGTGGATTTGACTACGAACGTACCGAAATAATTGACTGCTACATGGCAGTTGGCGGTGTGGCCTATTATCTTTCTTTATTTGAAAATGATAAAAGTGTTGCTGAGAACATCAATGCTCTTTGCTTTACCAAAGGCGGAGAACTAAATGATGAGTTTGACAAACTCTTTAAGTCGTTATTCAGGAAAGCCGACAACTATATAACCGTCATAAACGCCCTTAGTACAATAGGCAAAGGAATGACCAGAAATGATCTCGTAGAGAAAACCAAGTTAACAAACAATGGAAATTTGACAACACTGCTCAATGAACTGGAACAATGCGAATTCATACGTTCTTTCGTTCCATTCAAAAAAGAGAAGAAGGACAAGCTTTATCAGTTAATTGATCAATTCTCCCTCTTCCATTTTCATTTTATTAAGGGGCATGGTTCTTTTAGTAAAGATTACTGGTTGAAGATGGTAGGAACAGGAGCATATAATGCATGGAGCGGTTATGCATTCGAAACAGTATGCTTGCATCATATTGATCAGATTGTTGAAGGATTAGGAATTAGTGGCATAGTCAACAAGCCTTGTTCTTGGGCTTATCGTCCAACAAAGGTAGTAAAAGATAACAACGAGATAGATGAAAACCTAAAGGTTGGAGGTCAGATTGATCTTCTCATTGATCGTAGCGACAAAACCATCACTATTTGCGAAATGAAATATTCTGATAGAGAATTTGAAATTAGCAAAGCATACGACAAGTATGTACAAGATCGTCTCCGTAGATTTAGGGATGTAGAGAAAACCACCAAAACATTACAAGTCGCATACGTTACACCTCATGGTTTATATAATAATATGTATGCACGAAAAGTGAAAAAGCAAATTACCGTAGAGCATCTCTTCAGATAAGTATAATGGACAAAAAAAACGAATGAAGAATATGGAAGAAAACGGTAATGTTGTAATCCCTACAGTCACCCCCACCCGCATGCTAAACCTCCCTATAGCGACAAATACATTTCTATAGATTTTCTTAAGAAATGCATAATCCGGTTTAATGTCGGCCAGTAAATCCAGTGATACTCGGCCACCTTAGTTAGACATTACATAATTATTAATAAAAAAGGCTTGGAATGATTATAATCAAACCAAGCCTTAAATAGATATCAGATGTATTATTCTATTAATATCTTCGAACCATTAATTATATAGATTCCTCTTTGCAAATTCTTTTTAGCATCTTCTAAATGAACATTGTTAAGAAGTAATTTGCCATCAATAGAATAAACATTTACCACACTTTCTGTTATTGGAAGAGATACATTATCAACAACGAAACTTCCTATTACAACAACAACCTCTGCAGGCATTGTTTCTGGAATAGCAGACCATCCACTGAATATATATCCCTCCTTTGTTGGAGCTGCTATTGGAATAATGGTTTCACCATAGCTAATATTCTGTATTTCATAGTTTTCTCCATCAACAATATAAATCAGTTGATACATATTAGCTATATAAGTGCCGTCTATAACAATATCTTCAGCAGGCATGGTTTCCGGAACGCCACTCCAACCGCTAAAGGTATAACCTTCACGTTCGGCAACTTCAGGCAATACAAGCGTGGAACCATAAGCAACAGAAGCGGTTTGATAAACTTCACCATCCAATACGTATATAACCTGATACTCATTAACAGCAAAGGATCCAATAACAGTTACATCTTTTAATGGCATAAGTTCAGGAACTTCGCTCCAACCACTGAAAGTATAACCCTCCTTTTCAGGTTCGGCTATCAATACTATAGGATCTTGATATGAGACAGATTCACGTTTGTATTCTACACCATCAACCATGTAAATAACATTATACTTCATATCTTTGTTGATGCTGTAACTACCATTTATTACAATATCTTTAGCAGGCATTGTAGATGGAACATTCTGCCAACCGTCAAAGTTATAGCCTTCCTTAGAAGGTACTTCAGGTGTAGGTATTACTGAACCAAAAGCTACTTTTTCTGAAGAGAACAATTCACCATCCAAATAGTATTCTACAGTATAATAATTCACTGAAAAACTACCGGTTACGGTAACGTCTTTTGCAGGCATGGTTTCCGGTACACCACTCCAACCACTGAAAGTATAACCATCCTTAGTTGGTTCAGCAAGCATCGTGATTGCTTTTCCATACTCTACCAATTCGGTGTGATACTCTTCACCATCAACCAAGTAAGTCAGTTTGTAACTGTTGATTGTAAAGGTTCCCTCTATAGTCACATCTTCAGATGGCATGGTTTCCGGTACACCACTCCAACCGCTAAAGGTATAACCTTCACGTTCGGAAACTTCAGGCAATACAAGAGATGAGCCATAAGCTACAGAAGCGGTTTGATAAACTTCACCATCCAATATGTAAGTAACCTGATACTCATTAACAGTAAAGGTTCCTATCACTGTTACATCTTTTAATGGCATAAGCTCTGGAACTTCACTCCAGCCACTGAATGTATAACCTTCTTTCTCCGGTTCAGCTATCAACACAATAGGATCTTGATATGAAACAGATACACGTTTGTATTCCACACCATCAACCATGTAAATGACATTATACTTCATATCTTTGTTGATACTGTAGGTACCATGCAAGACAACATCTTCGGCAGGCATGGCTGCCGGAATATCTTGCCAACCATCAAAGTTATAACCCTCCTTGGAAGGTATTTCAGGGGTAGGTATTGCAGAGCCATAAGCAACTTCTTCTGTTGAGAACAATTCACCATCCAGATAGTATTTTACAGTATAATAATTTACTGCAAAACTACCGGTGATGGTAATGTCATTGGCAGGCATGGTTTCCGGTACACCACTCCAACCGCTAAAGGTGTAACCTTCACGTTCGGCAACTTCAGGCAATACAAGAGATGAGCCATAAGATACAGAAGCGGTTTGATAAACTTCACCATCAATTATGAACTCCAATTTGTATTCATTCGGTAAAAAGGATGCTCTAATAACCGTAGATTCCGTTACTTGAAAACGGTATGGATTATCTTTTGAACCATCTGACCATTGTTCAAAATGATAGCCTTCATCAGGTATCGCAACTATTTCAGCCACTGAATTCATTTCATAACTTCCACCACCTGTAACAGTACCACCTACTGAAGTTTCCACCTTAACATCAAACATCTCTTCAATGGTAAGATAGCCATTTTCAAAAGATGATTTAGCCACAGTGGTTGCATTAACAGCTAACTTTACTTCAGACAGCAAAATAGGATAATCACCAGCACTTAATTCTTTAGGCACAGTAATTACCAAATCAACTATAGAGCCACTATTACCCTTAATGGTAGCAGTCGGTTGCGAATAGAACATCACCATAGCAGAAGTTGAATTGCTATTCAATCTATAATCTAAAGTATGACCATTCTTTCTTTCGTCCGACAATGTAATAGTCTTAATAACAAACCCATCTGGCACCGAAACACTAAACTGTCCTCCCGATATTTCTGATTCATTCTCCAAAGATACAGACAACGATATATCTGTATCTCTAGAAACTGTATCGGACTCTATCTTTAACACATTATTCTGAGCCTGTAATAGCGAGCCACATACAAACAACATTAAAGATAGACAAATCTTTTTCTGAATATTATTAAATATCTGTCTCATTATTGTTTCCATAAAATTTTGGTTATTACAGGATTATCATCAGTAGTAATCTCTATCAAATATGTTCCGTTTTGCATAGTAGTCAGTTCGACAAGTTGATTATTTGCCGACATTTCCTCTGCGATAATAAAACGTCCGGAAGAATCTGTTATAGTCATTACTTGACCAATAGCATTCATTATGCGTACTCCACTCTTTTCAATAATAACCTGAATACCGTTAGGATTATTCTGAACATTAGTAAAGTTACCCACATAAAGAGTTCCACCTATCAAATTTGTTTCTATAACATCCATACTATTTGTCACCATCACCACATTGACCGGTTCTATAGGATATTCACCTGATACAAAATTAGATGGTACGGATGCTTTAATATCAAACGAACCTCTAATTGATTTTAACTGTGTCGAGTAAGTCATAACAGTATAGGTATTCTCTTCCGTATTTGGTTTTCTTCTTACAATCAAACCTTCAGTATTAGAAGACAATTCTATACCTTCCGGCATAGTGATATCAAACTGAAGTCCACTAACAACAGAACCTGATTCAACCTTAAAATTAAGAATTGCATCATCATTTCTTTTTGCGAAAGCGTCTGTCGAAATCAGTCTATTCATCTTATAAGAAGTTCTAACCTGCGATTTGGCAACAGCCGAATAATCATCAAGAATAATGCCACTAATTCCAACAATATCTGCAACATTTATGCCTTTATCTTTATTGATATCGGCTGTCAACATATTGAATGTTGGGAATGTCATACCATATACATAATCAACCTCACATAAAATATCCATAATGTCAATTACTTCATCTTTGTTCACATCGCCAAGCAACAATGATTTCTCTGTAGGTAGTTTTAACTCAAAAGCAGTAGTTGCAGTAGTAACACAACCATACGAATTTGCATAAGAATAAGAAACCATATAGGTACCTACTTCATTACGTTTAGGATTAAATAAAGATGCTTCCTTTCCATTGATGTAATACTTTCCGCCTTCAGGAGTTCCACCGGATAGTATATACGAAGATTCTGTAGTATATACAGGGAAATATGATGCGATATTTACGACCGGATTCTGTCTGACACGTATTGTCAACTTAGATGACAAAGCATAAGCAATAGAAGCGCAAGGATTTGATGATATTACACGAACTTGAACTTTATCATAATCCTTAAGTCCAGACACCATCAAAGTATCTTCAGGCCCTACAGCTATTACAGAATCATTTAGCAACCACTCAAACATAGGTTTGTCACCAGCATTTGTTGGCGTTGCTTGTAAACGAATTTCATCACCTTCACATACAGACTGTGTTGAAGCTTTTAATGTTACCTTAGGAGCATCGGTTGATAAAACTGTAACAGCTTTAAAGCAAGAAGACACACAATCACCAACTGTTTTAACTCCTAATGAAATCATATAATTACCAGCTTTAGTATATGAATATACAAAATCATCAGATCCTGTGTAATCAATTTTACCATCTCCATTCATATCCCACATAAATACAGTAGAATCTGCCGCGCCCTCTGTCATGTTATAGACAATAAATTGTTCACCCACACATAATGTATCGCTGTCCAATTCGAATGCAGGTGTAGCATTCATACAGTATTTCTTTATAAGTGGAGCACTCCATATTCCATTTGACATAGCACGAATATGCAATACGTGAGTTCCATAAGATTCAGGTGCAGGTAGCTCTGCATCTACAAATGCCACAGTATCTCCACTAAATGGCAATTCTATAGCATTTCCATAACCCGGATCTTCATCCCAATAATACTCTACGCGTTCTATTGCACCTCCATTCTTAGAAATAGCAATGTAGCTCAATGTTGTCTGCGACCATTCTCCACAACGAGAACGAATACCTAACAAGTGAATTCCTGCAGATAACGTATCGGTAGGAATCTGTAATGTATAAATAGAATCATTAACACCTGTTGAAATTGCATAAGGAATAGCTTCTCCTATTCCCGGATCATCGTCCCAGAAATACTCTATTTCTTCAATACCCATATCATTTCCGGATATTGCAACATAGCTCAAATTTGTTTGAGACCAACCGCCATAACACGAACGAATACCCAACAAATGAACACCTGTTGATAATGTATCAGTAGGAATCTGCATTGTTACAACAGAATCTATAGAGGCAGCGGAAATTTCATATTTATATGCATTTCCTATTCCCGGATCGTTATCCCAAAAATATTCCAGAGACTCCAATTTTCCTTTATTGGCAGACATTGCCACCAAAGATGTATAAGTTTGAGACCATACATCACCGCTTCCTACACGATATCCAAACAAATGTACACCGGTAGTTAAAACATCGGTCGGAATTAGAAGGCTTGCAGTTACTATACTGTCCTTATCAGTCACATCCATCTGTGTAGCCTTGCCATACCCCGGATCTTCATCCCAAAAGTATTCCAATTTATCTACCAAAGCTGAATTACTTGCAACTGCTACCATCTGATGATACGTTTGGGACCACCCCCCATTGAAGACTCTTATACCCAATAAATGGGCCCCGGCAGAAAGAGTATCTGTAGGTATTGCCATTTCTATAGTCACCTCTTCACCGCTCACTGTCACAGGATACTCAATGGCATTTCCCATACCTGGATCAACATCCCAAAAGTACTCTACCCTTGATTCTTTGTTAATTACAGATGCTTTGAGTACAGTATGTAACAAAGTTGAAGAATAATAGTTACCATCTATAACTCTTATCCCCAATAGATTAACACCTGCTGGTAACGATTCTGTTGACAATTCAAACTGAACAAGACCACTATTGACCGCCACTTTTGTACCCTTTCCCATTCCGGGGTCATTATTCCAAAAGTATTCAACATAACCTTGCGCAGTCAGTGAAAGGCTATACCATAATCCAATACATATCATCAACCACCGGGCTATATGCTTGTGGTTAAAGATAATATTATTCATTCTGACTCTTTATTTTCAAAGTAATATTCAATTTACCATCTGTTGGAGTAGTAGGAATATTTGACTCCGATATATATGGAACAAATTTTGGAAGACCGGAAACCACATACGGATACACACCGCCATACACACCACAATCTACGCCATTTGTACCGGCTCCTATTGCAGGACTTCCTTCTTTCAGAGTAAAACGTTCATCTAATGTTCCTTTCCATTCAAATACATCTTCTATTGTAGCGCCAATAAAGTAGTTGGATTTATATATATCAAATGAATGTTCTGCGTCAGTACTTAGAATATTATTATTTATACTATTAGCATCTGTTTCCGATGTGTTGGATATGGTCTGATGATTAAAGAAAACAGTAGTATTACCTTCAACTTTGGACGCTGTATTAGTATTTATTATTATATTATTAGTAATAGATGTATTTGTAATGCTAGACAACACATGCTCATAGGTGCTAGTAGAATTTCCACAATCGGAAATAATCACACAATTCCTAATTATTCCATTTTTTATGTTTTGCACACGTCCCAATACAATTGAGTTTCTCAACTGAACACCTTTACCACCGCCATTAACATTACCGGCTACATAACAATTTAGAACTTTCAGATTAGTTCCTGCGTAATAAAAATCAATATTACGCGTTTTGCAGCGTTCTATCGTAATATTATTACCACTACCGCTGTAAGGACTACTAATATTACCTGTTATATTAATACCATATAATTTTACATCACCTGCTTTAAATTCAAATCCATCTACAAAAGCCTCTTCTACCGCACCACTCAAATTATATCCGGTACCAATAATAGTCACACCTTTAGTAACATTCTGATAAGGCAGATGACAACCCGGGTCCAGATACAGAACATCACCGGGATAAACATCAAGACTGGCCAATGCATCGTTAATACTTAGGAAGTCTGCTTTAGCTTCCGGATCACTGTTAATACGCCAATTTTTTGCCTGTACGGCTCCACAGAATGCAAACAGCATTGCTGCAGTTACAATTAAATTCTTTTTCATTGTTTTGTAAATGTTGATTTGTTTATTAATATTTTTTCAAAGCCACGTCTCATTTCACAATTTAATATTATAATATAAACCTTCGCAAAAATATATAATCTCTTCAAATATCTCATAATTTTTGCGGTTTTTTATTTTCTGTTTCCGTTTTTAGGTTTTAATTATTAGGTTTGAATATTTGTAGTATCATTCTATATTTGCCAGAAAAATAAGTATATGGCAAAGAATATATCTGACATTGATTCACGTTTTTTAAGCATTGGGCAAAAAATTAAAAGGTTACGTATCGGAATGGGATATTCAAGCGCAGAAATATTCGCATACGAACATGGTCTAAACAGAGTCAGCTATTGGCGCATGGAAAAAGGCAACAATATAACATTAAACTCTTTGTTAAAAATTGTTGACATTCACAAAATCACACTTAAAGAATTCTTTGCTGATATTGACTAATCGCCCATTCACATAGATAAAGCATCTCCAGAGTAACCAATCTACTTATCTATTACAATTCAAAATGTCAAATTCACCACAGGAGGGGGATATTTGACCACACATTCAGGTACAAATAGAGTACTATTACATTTTTTTACTACATTTGCAGTACTACACACTACATTTAACATATAATATGGCAAATAACAATTGTTTGACTGCACTAATTGAGAAGTCTTTAAAGAGCCATTGGGATAGAGAGGCATTTACAGACTATAAAGGTGCAACCCTGCTTTACAGAGATGTGGCAGAGCGCATAGCAAAACTGCATATTCTGTTTGAAGAGGCAGGGATTGAGAGAGGAGACAGAATTGCGTTATGCGGAAAAAACAGTTCCAATTGGGCAGTAGCCTGCTTGGCAGGTATCTCATACGGGGCTGTTGTGGTTCCAATTCTACACGAATTCAAAGCCGACAACGTTCATAACATAGTTAACCATTCAGAAGCAAAGTTATTCTTTGTAGGCGAACAGGTTTGGGAGAATCTGAACGAATCTTCCATGCCGGCTGTAGAAGGAATAATATTGATGGAGGGTTATCAGGTGGTAATATCGCGCAATGAGAAGATTACACATGCGCGTGAACACATGAACGAACTATTTGGTAAAAAATACCCTAAAGATTTTTCCAAAGACGATGTTAACTACGTTGAAACTTTTGACGAAGAGTTAGCAATGATAAACTACACATCCGGTTCAACAGGATTTTCAAAAGGCGTAATGCTGCCTAACAGATCTATAATTAACAATTATATGTTCGGCCTGCACGTTATACCACACCTAAAACCGGGCGATGTAATTATCTCTATGCTACCTATGGCACACATGTACAGTTTCTCTTTTGAATTTATGTACGAATTCCTAAAGGGATGTCACGTATATTTCTTAACACGTCTGCCAAGTCCAAAGATTATCTTCCAGGCCTTTAACGAACTAAAACCGGCACTGATTGTTGCAGTACCTTTGGTAGTAGAGAAAATCATCAAAAAGAATGTTCTGCCCAAGTTACAGACTCCATCAATGAAGATGCTTCTAAAGGTTCCATTGGTAAACGACCAGATTAAGAAGAAGATTCGCGACGAACTTATCACCGCCTTTGGAGGAAACCTCTATGAAATAATAATAGGTGGTGCTGCATTTAATCAGGACGTGGAAAAACTGCTTGCAGAAGTAAAATTCCCATATACCGTAGGTTATGGTGCGACAGAGTGCGGACCTATTATATCTTACGAAGCTTGGGATAAATTCAAACCGGGTTCTTGTGGTAAAGCTGCTCTGAATATGGAGGTTAAGGTTTTGAGTAAAGACCCAGAAAACATACCGGGTGAAATTATCTGCCGTGGTCCAAACGTTATGTTAGGTTATTACAAAAACGACAAACTTACAGAAGAGTCTATAGATAAAGACGGATGGCTATATACCGGCGATTTAGGTATTATAGACAGCGAAGGCAACGTATTTATAAAAGGACGCAGCAAGAGTCTTATCTTAGGTCCTTCAGGACAGAACATCTATCCGGAAGAGATAGAAGATCATCTGAACAATATGCCATACGTATCAGAATCGTTGGTTATTTCAGACCAGGGTAAACTGGTTGCGTTAGTATATCCCGATTTTGATGAAACCATGAAGGCTAATATGACAGAAGAACAGATTGCTGTAGCTATGGAACAGAACAGAATTGAACTGAACAGCATCTTGCCGGCATACGAACAGGTATCACAGATAAGAATTTATCACGAAGAGTTTGAAAAGACCCCTAAAAAGAGTATCAAACGATTCCTGTATCAGAAAGATTAAAACCTATATAAAGAAGACGGAGCATTACCCAATAAAGTGATGCTCCGTTTTTTTATTTGCTGTAATCTCTTGCTCCAAAAATACTGCTACCTATCCTGACTAAATTACTGCCGGCATCCATAGCAAGTTGATAATCGTCACTCATTCCGGCCGAAATCATAGAGAAGCTGTCACAGTCAGCAAAGTAACGCTGTTTTATGTTGTTAAACAGAGCAACCATAGTTTCAAATTCCTGTTTTACCTGTTGTAAATTATCTGTGAATGTAGCCATTCCCATTACACCTGCTATGGTGATATTTGTCAATTCGCGCCAAGGAGTGGTTGCAAGCATCTGCAGAGACTCTTCGGGAGAAAATCCGAACTTGGTATCTTCTGCAGCTATATGTATTTGCAACAAGCATTTAATATTCCTATCGTACTTTTTGGCCTGTTTGTCAATCTCTACCAGTTTTTCAAAATTATCCACGCCTTGAATTACTGAAACGTATGGAGCCATCATCTTGATTTTATTTCTCTGAACGTGCCCTATAAAATGCCACTCAATATCATTAGGCAACAGGGCCTGTTTCATTGTCATCTCCTGAACTTTGTTTTCGCCAAAGATACGCTGTCCTGCATTGTAAGCAGCCTGCAGAGCTTCAACAGGATGCGTTTTCGACACTGCCACCAAATCAACACCGGGAGCCAAAGTAGCCCTTATATTCTCCAATCTTTCTGCTATAAAACTATAATCTGATAAAGCCATAGAACCATTATCTTGAAAAACCGGACAAACTTACAAAACAATTGCCATAAAAGGAGTATCTTCGCGCTATAAATAGAAAATAATGGAACGGTTTATTGCAAAAAGGTTATATGGTTCGGACGGAAGTTCAAAAGGAGGTTCCCGTCCTGCCATAGTGATTGCAACTATCGGAATAGCTTTAGGTCTGGCTGTTATGATAGTAACAATGGCAGTAACCCGCGGATTTAGAAACCAGATTCGCGACATTGTAATTGGCTTTACACAGCACATTACCGTTACCAATTACCAGATGAATTTTGGTACTACTGAACAGCCAATAACCTGCGATGAAGCTTTATTTTTAGAGTTCAATAACACAGAACATGTAGAAAAAGTTCAGAGATATATTCACAAGCCCGGTATTATAAAGACCGACAGCCTGTTCCATGGTTTTATTCTAAAAGGCATAGGCAGTGAATACGACATCTCTTTTTTTGAAGAACATTTGATAGATGGAAACATACCCCAATTATCTGATTCATCATCTACTAACTGGATTCTTCTTTCAAAAAACATTGCAGAGAAGATGCATTTGAAGACAGGCGACCGCATAGACCTATATTTTATGCAGAACTCTATACGAGCCAGACGCGCTACAGTAGCCGGAATATTCTGTACAAACTTTTCTGAATACGACCAGGTTTTTGGTATTACAGATATTAGAATGTTACAAAGACTGAATGGTTGGGAAGAAGACCAGGCCACCGGACTGGAAATAAGACTTACCGATGAAAAATACCTATACGAAGGGTATGAAAAGACAAGAGAGATTATGAACCGCGCAGATGCCAGAAACGATGAAGCCTATCTTATTGAGACTATGGAAGATTTGAATGCAGGCCTATTTGCATGGTTAGACGTTCTGAATGTAAATGTTGTTGCCATTCTTATTCTGATGCTTGGAATTTCCGGATTTACCATGATATCCGGTCTGCTTATCATCATATTTGAACGTACTGCAACTATTGGCACACTTAAAGCGTTGGGAGCAGACAACAAAACCATAAGAAAGATATTCCTTCATTTTGCCACACGTATAATAGGAAAAGGTATGGCAATAGGAAACATAATAGGTATTGTCATAGTTCTTCTACAACAATATCTACATATTATTCCATTAGACCCGGCAAGTTATTATGTTGATAGTGTCCCTATGGAGTTAGGATTGGGCTGGTTTATTGTGCTCAATATTGTAATGTTTACTCTATCAATGCTTATGCTATTAGCCCCATCGGCAATAATATCACGTATATACCCCTCAAAGAGTTTGCGTTTTGAGTAATCAATCCAGTTTAAGCACCGCAAGGAAAGCCTTTTGAGGAACCTCTACGTTACCTATCTGTTTCATACGTTTCTTTCCCTTCTTCTGCTTTTCCAGCAACTTACGTTTACGCGATACGTCACCACCATAACATTTTGCAGTAACATCCTTACGCACCTGCTTAATGGTTTCACGTGCAATAATCTTTGTACCAATTGCAGCCTGAATAGCTATATCGAACTGCTGACGCGGAATCAATTCTTTCAGTTTTTCACACATCCTTCTACCCAAATCGTAAGCATTATCAAAATGGGTAAGTGTAGATAGAGCATCAACAGGTTCACCATTCAGAAGGATATCCAGTTTAATAAGTTTTGACGGACGGAATCCTGCCGGATGATAATCGAACGAAGCATAACCCTTAGAGATACTCTTCAGCTTATCATAGAAATCTATCACTATTTCACCAAGTGGCAACTTAAAGTAGAGTTCCACGCGGTTACCATGTATAAACTGCTGTTTAACCAATTCACCACGCTTATCCAAACATAGAGTCATTATAGGACCTATATAATCGGTAGTGGTAATTATAGATGCATCAATGTATGGCTCTTCTATATGATCTATCAGAGTCAAATCCGGCATACCGCTTGGATTATGAACCTCAGTTACCCCACCCTGTTTATCATATACCATATAAGATACATTTGGAACAGTGGTAATTACGCTCATATCAAATTCACGGTCAAGACGTTCCTGAACAATCTCCATGTGAAGCAGTCCTAAGAAACCACAACGGAAACCAAATCCCAATGCTGCAGAAGATTCAGGGAAGAAGCTGAGTGAAGCATCATTCAACTGCAACTTTTCAAGTGATGCACGCAAATCTTCAAATTCATCGGCTTCAATTGGATAAACACCTGCAAAGACCATCGGTTTTGATTCTTCGAAACCCGAAATAGCCTTCTCACAAGGTCTTGCTATGTGGGTAATAGTATCGCCCACCTTTACCTCTGTAGATGTTTTGATACCGGAAATAATATATCCCACATCGCCTGTATGCATCTCGTCACGAGGTACCATATTCATACGAAGCACACCTATTTCATCGGCTTCGTACATTTTACCGGTATTGAAGAACTTAACCTTATCGCCCTTCTTTATAGATCCGTTTACTATCTTGAAATATGCTATAATTCCGCGGAAAGAGTTAAATACAGAGTCAAAAATAAGCGCCTGCAATGGTGCCTCTTCGTCGCCTACAGGATGTGGTATTCTATCTATTATAGCATCTAAAATTTCAGGCACACCCTGTCCTGTGCGGGCTGAAGCACGAATTATCTCACTACGATCACAACCTAACAGTTCTATAATTTCATCCTCCACTTCGTCGGGCATAGCACTCTGCATATCACACTTGTTAAGCACAGGGATTATCTCCAGATCGTTCTCAATAGCCATATAAAGGTTACTGATAGTCTGTGCCTGAACACCCTGTGTAGCATCTACTATAAGCAAAGCTCCTTCGCAGGCAGCAATAGAACGAGATACTTCATAAGAGAAATCGACGTGTCCCGGAGTGTCAATAAGATTCAGTATATACTTTTCGCCATTACGTTCATACTCCATCTGTATGGCATGGCTCTTAATAGTTATACCACGTTCTTTTTCCAAATCCATATCGTCCAACATCTGTCCCTCTGTGATGTTGATGGTCTTTGTGTATTCCAACAATCTGTCTGCCAGGGTAGATTTACCATGGTCAATGTGCGCTATTATGCAGAAATTTCTGATTTTTTCCATATTCTCTATAAACTTCTGCGAATTTACCACACTTTTACGAATTGAGCAAACTAGCCACTTAAAACAGACATAAAAAAGTGTGACCGGAGTTTGTCAAAACTGACTTGCACCGGCCACACTGTTTGTTTTGTTGTTCCAAGAAATTACTTCAATGCGTAGTAATTCTCTTCTTCGCCTTCTGTAACGTTGATTTTGTCTTCACGTAGCAACCAACCTAAACCAAGATAGAACTCTTTGTCCTTCAATTTTGTTGCCTTTTTGATTTCTTTCTGTGAAAGGGCATTTTTGCCTTCCAATGCACACCATATCTGGCCTGCATAAGTACCTACATTTTCTATAAACATCTTATTAACATTAAATTCGTTGCAAAGGTAAGCATTCTTTATGAGAGAGCAATAAAAGATGTCTCTCATTTTAACACTTTTAACTAAACAACAGATATTTAATTAACTGCCGATAAATATTCTGCAAAAATACGGGCAGCCTCTTCAACCATCTTAACACAAGGTCTTTTCTTATAATATTCAGGAGTTCTCTCTTCAGGTTTTGTATCGGTAAACTGAACTCTATCCTGTTCTGCAGGTTTTCTTAAGCCCAATAGTTCACCGCATATTATCGAACCATTACGCTTACGAAATTCCGCTGCCAATTGTTGAACTACCTGATAGTTATACTCTTTACCTTTTGAATCTTTTGGATCTACAGTTCCTGTCTGCAAACCTGCCAATATAAACATTCCCGATGCAGCACCGCACACTTCGCGCATTCTGCCTATACCGCCACCGAACGATGCCGATATACGCAAAGCCTGTTCTTCGGTCAGGCTATATAAATCAGCAAAGGCAGCCGTAACTGCCTGTGCACAATTATATCCCTGCTTGAAGTTATCTACAGCACGCTGTATTCTATCTTCGTACATATCAGTCTTATTCAGGGCGCATATTGGTATAAACTACCTGAACGTCATCGTCATCGTCAAGACGCTCCACAATCTTATCAATTGTTTCACGCTGTTCAGGTGTAACATCCTTCAAATCGTTAGGAATACGAGTAAATTCTGCTGCCTTAACTTCAAAACCATTCTCTTCAAGATACTTCTGAATAGCAGAATATGATTTTGGATCGCCATAAAGAACTACAGTATTCTCTTCTTCATCTATATCGTATTCGTCTTCTACTCCCAAATCGATAAGTTCAAGAATCAGGTCATCCATGTCAACACCCTCTTTCTGAGCAATAGTAAACTGGCACTTGTGTGAGAACATAAAGTCCAAGCTGCCGCTTGTACCCAATGTACCACCAAATTTGGTAAATACGCTACGTACATTTGCAACGGTACGGGTAGTATTGTCAGTAAGAGTCTCTACATAAATAGCTATACCGTGAGGACCATAACCTTCGTAGTTCATCTCCTTATAATCCTTCTGGTCTTTACCCATTGCGTTCTTTATAGCACGCTCGATATTATCCTTCGGCATATTTTCGTGTTTTGCAGTAGCAATAATAGCACGCAATGCCGAATTGTTGTCCGGATCAGGACCACCTGCCTTAACAGCAATTGAAATCTGTTTTCCAATACGGGTAAATGTCTTTGCCATATTACCCCAACGTTTCATCTTTCTGGCCTTTCTAAATTCAAAAGCTCTTCCCATAGTCTATATTTATTTAATTATTATCTAAGTTTTGCGTCAAGTTTATCCTGCAATGCCTGAATAAGTTTGTTCATAACCTTTTCAATCATCACATCATTCAAAGTCTGGGTTTCATCCTGTAGCATAAAGCTTACAGCATAGCTCTTCTTGCCTGCTTCCAGATTCTTGCCTTCATAAACATCAAATAGAGCAACATCTTTCAGAAGTTTACCACCAACCTGATATGCAATTTTCTCTATTTCTGCAAACTGAATCTGTTTATCTATCAACAGAGCCAGGTCACGACGTACTGATGGATATTTTGGCAACTCTGTATAACTGGTCTTTACCTTACGTGTAGCCTTAAGTAATTCATCCCAACAAACATCTGCATAATATACCGGAGTAGTCAAATCGAACATTGCAGCTATTTTGTTATTAACGACACCCATAACAGCAATAGTTTTACCACCTCTGGTCTTATATTCCAAAGCCGATGAGAATAGTTCGTTTTCCGATTCTGCCACCACTACAGCATCTTTCTTCAGTCCAAGACGGGTAAATATATTCAACAGATAAGATTTCAGTTCAAAAGCAGAACTCTTTTCGTCCTGATGAGCCCAAGAAGACTCTACTTTGTAACCGGTAATCCACATTCCCAGATGATTATCTTCACTATACGCCTTCAATGGATTCTGAACTGAACCATCTTCAGCCGGAGCAGCAAGCGCTTTTCTACGCTTTGCATCGAAATAATAGCACTTGCCAAATTCAAAGAAACGCAAATTAGCATTCTGACGACGCACATTCCTTGAAAGACTTTCCAAACCGCCAAATAGCAATGATGCTCTCAGAACATTCAAATCGGAACTTAACGGATTCATTAATCTTACCAAACGTTCCGGATTATATGTTTCCAGACCATCATAATAAGCAGCCCTTGTCAAAGAGTTGTTCAATATTTCATTAAAGCCACAACCCACCAACTGTTCTGATACCAAATCTTGCAATTTGTGTGAACGATCCACTTCTCCCTGAACTGTCAGACTGGACTGAACTGACTTTCCAAACTCAATATTGTTATAACCGTAAATTCTCAATATCTCTTCTACAACATCGCAAGGACGCTGTACATCTACCCTGAACGGAGGTACAAGAAGTGAGAGACCATCGGCTTTTTCTGCAACAATTCTCATACCAAGATTTGTCACTATACTCTTAATTACATCAGCGGGTATCTCCTTACCTATCAATGAATTTGCATATTGATAATTGAATTCTACCTTAAAACTCTCTATAGGATTTGGATATACATCCTTTATCTCCATTGATATAGTACCTCCTGCCAACTCCTTGATAAGCATAGCAGCCTGTTTTAGAGCATATACCACTCCGTTTGGATCTATGCCGCGTTCAAAACGGAAAGATGCATCGGTACTAAGTTGATGTCTGCGTGCACATTTTCTAATCCATGTAGGATTAAAGTATGCGCTCTCCAGGAATACATTTTTTGTATTTTCTGATATACCTGACTTTAGACCGCCAAACACACCTGCTATACACATAGGTTCTTTAACGTTGCAAATCATCAAATCTCTATCAGAAAGTTTTCGCTCTTGACCATCCAAAGTAACAAAAGGAGTTCCTTCCGGCATTGTTTTCACAACAACCTTACCACCTTCAATCATATCGGCATCAAAACTGTGCAATGGCTGACCGTATGCATGAAGTATATAGTTTGTTATATCAACCACATTATTGATAGGATTCAAACCTATAGCCACCATCTTACGCTTTAACCATTCAGGACTCTCCTTTACAGTCACACCTTTTATAGATACACCAGCATATCTTGGACATGCTTCGCTGTTTTCTACCTCTATATCTATAACCAAATCGTTGTTATCTACAGCAAAGCCCAACTCAGAAGGACGATTCAGCGATGTCTTATATCCATTCTGCAACAGCCATGCATAGAAGTCTCTTGCCACACCCCAATGTGAACAAGCATCAGCATGGTTAGGTGTGATATCAACCTCTATTACATAATCCGATTCAAGTTTGAAATATTCGGCAGCAGGAGTTCCAGGAACAGCATCTTCCGGCAGTACCATAATACCGTCATGATTGTCACTCAATCCCAACTCTTTTTCTGAGCACAACATTCCCTGCGATGCTACACCACGCAGTTTAGATGGTTTGATAGTAAAACATTCATCACCATCGTATATTTTTGCACCAATTGTAGCCACAGCCACTTTCTGACCCGCAGCAACATTTGGAGCGCCACAAACTATCTGAACAGGGTCCTGTCCGTTACCCTCATCGACAGTAGTTACGTGCAGATGGTCTGAATTTGGATGTTCTTCACAGGTAAGTACCTGACCTATCACAATACCTTTCAATCCACCCTTGACAGATTGAACCTCTTCTACTGCGCCCACTTCCAATCCAATGGAAGTCAATGCTTCTGCTACCTTTTCCGGAGTAAGATTAAAATCTACATACTCCTTTAACCATTTGTATGAAATATTCATTTTTACGCTTTTCGTCTATGAACCGCAAAATTACAAAAATAATCAATACACCTTATATAAAACAAAGACTTTCACTCTATGAAAATAAAGTGAAAGCCATATAAAGCAATTTTAAGAAATCAAATCAGGTCGCGTTGACGACAAAACATATCTGGGAAATGCTGTTCTACATTCTCAACAGACTTACTGAATATACCATAGATTGCAGAACCGGAACCGGACATAGATGCGTATTCTGCGCCCAATTCATACATTTTATCTTTTAACTGCTGCAGTTGCGGATGTTTTGCAAACACACTCTTTTCAAAATCGTTTACTATCAAATTCTTCCATTCTGAAACAGGGCGTTTTATTGCATCACGCAATGAGACTTCCGGTTTTGCAGGAGTAACACCTGCATATGCTTCGGCAGTACTGACAAAGATATTCGGTTTTACTATAACTATGAAATAATTTTGCAATGACAAATCTACAGGAGTTAGTATTTCACCCCTACCTGTTGCAAAAGCAGGTTTATTGCGAATAAAGAAAGCGCAATCGGAACCCAACTGTGCAGCATAACGCTCCATACAACGGTTCTTCATCTTCAACCCAAAACGCTTATTCAGCAATGCTATCATCTGTGCCGCATCTGACGAACCACCACCCAGACCGGCGCCCGATGGGATATGTTTATACAAATGAATTACAACAGGTGGAATATCAAAATCTTCAGCCAGAAGTTTATATGCCTTTACTACCAGATTATCGGCAGGATTACCCTCTATGGCATCGCCTAACAGATGAAGTTCGTACGAACTTTCATCAACAGAATCTATTTCAGGATATCTGCTTTCGGTCTTTAGATGAAGTAGATTTCCCACCTCAAGTCTCTTTTTAATAACACCCGAATCCAAAGGTTTCTTTAATGTAACCTCCAGAGCATCCTGCAAATTGACAGGAAAGAACAGAGTCTCTATATCGTGGTAGCCGTCTGTCCTTTTAGCCACTATATTTAACCCAATATTAATCTTTGCGTTAGGAAAAGTAATCATAGTTCTACCAAATTTTCAGTAAAGTTAAACTATTTATACGATATAAATGGTTCTATCTGACATATTTTTTAATTGTTAATAATTGGTTGATAACACAAACAGGTTTTACTTATATTGAAACAACAAATAAGATAACTTTGCAAAACAAATAATTAGAGAATGGCACAAACTTCACGTAGCAGACAGTCTAAGCAGACTGAAAATATAGTACTTAACCACCTGCAGCCTCAAGCATTGGAACTTGAAGAGGCTGTACTTGGTGCTTTAATGATAGAACAAGATGCATTCATTTCAGTTAGCGATATTCTAAAAACAGAATCGTTCTATGACAACAGACATCGCGCCATATATTCTGCGGTATCATCGTTGTATATCAGTCAACGCCCAATAGATATTCTTACTGTAACAGAGCAGTTAAAGAGTACCGGACAGTTGGAAGAAGCCGGTGGTGCAGCATATATAGCGTTGTTGGCAGGTAAAGTAACATCATCAGCCCATATAGAATATCATGCTCAGATTATTGCGCAAAAAGCCATTGCACGTGAATTAATCAGTTATACAGGCGACCTGCAAGCAAAGGCATTTGATAGTACTACCGATGTTTCGGAGTTGCTTCAAGAGGCTGAAGGCCAACTTTTTCAGATAACCCACAGAAACATTAAAAAGGACTACTCTTCTATTGATTCTGTCCTTTCTGATGCTATGCAAAGAATTAAAACAGCGGCTACACGCGCAAAGGGAATGAGCGGATTAGCCAGTGGTTTCAAAGCATTGGACGATGTAACCTCAGGATGGCAAAAATCAGACCTTATAATATTGGCTGCACGTCCTGCCATGGGTAAAACAGCCTTTGCATTATCAATGGCAAAGAATATTGCAGTAAACAACAACGAACCTGTTGCTGTCTTCTCGCTTGAAATGTCAAATGTACAGTTGGTCAATCGTCTTATATCAAGCGTCTGCGAAATACCCGGGCACAAACTGCGCGATGGCAGATTGGCACCTTACGAATGGAATATATTAGACCAGAAAGTAAGTGCCCTGCAAAATGCACCTATCTATTTAGATGATACTCCATCGCTTTCCATTACCGAATTCCGTTCCAAAGCATTCCGCCTAAAATCGGAGCACGATATTCAGCTTATAATAATTGACTATCTACAGTTGATGAATGCCAGCGGTATAAAATTCGGTAACAGGCAGGAAGAGATTAGTACAATATCCCGCAACTTGAAAGCTATTGCAAAGGAATTGGACATTCCTATTATTGCCTTGTCACAGCTAAACCGTAGTGTAGATTCCAGAGAAGGTGGTTACGAAGGCAAACGTCCGCAGTTGAATGACTTGCGCGAATCGGGTGCCATTGAACAGGATGCCGATATAGTTTGCTTTATCCACCGTCCTGAATACTATAAAATATATGAAGACCCACAACATAACGATTTACATGGTGTAGCTGAAATTATTATTGCAAAACACAGAAACGGTGGCGTAGGCGATGTAAGATTGGCATTCCGTTCCGAACTTGCTCTATTTGACAACCTTGGAGCAAAGTCTATTCAATCCAAAGTAAATCAGCCACAACAATCAGTTGACAAAAAAGAAGAGGACCTTGAAAACGATCCTCTTGGCGCGAATACACATCCGCTTATGGATATCTAAAGCTATCTGCCGTCATCATTTAAGACCGACGGCAGCAGCTATTCCCTGATCTACTCCACTAAAGCCCATAAAGGCCAAAGCTAACAGACCCGCTGTAATCAAAGCAATTGCTATGCCCTGCATATTCTTTGGTATCTTAACCATGCTCAGCTGTTCGCGTATGCCTGCAAAGATAATTAGTGCAAGAGCAAAACCTATTGCAGTTGCAAAGGCGTAAATAACGCCAACCAACAGCGTCGGTTCCAAACCTTGTGCATTATAAGTTCCGTTTGCCACCAATATAGATACACCAAGAATACAACAGTTTGTTGTGATAAGTGGCAAGAATATACCCAATGCCTGATAAAGAGACGGAGACATCTTCTTCAATACAGTTTCAAGCATCTGAACCAATCCTGCAATAACCAGAATAAACACAATGGTTTGCAGATATTCCAAATGGAATGGCACTAAAACATATTGTTGCAACAAGAAAGTCACAATAACAGCTATAACCAGCACAAATGCTACAGCCACACCCATACCTGTGGCAGTTCCAACCTTTTTGGAAACACCCAAAAACGGGCAGATTCCCAAGAATTGGGACAATACTATATTATTTACAAATATTGCCGATATAAAAATCAAAAAATATTCCATAACAATAATTTTAAGTGTTAAGCATTAGCCGATTTACTACTCTTTATCTTATTCACAATAGCTATAAGCAATCCCAATGTAATGAAAGCACCCGGAGCAAGCACAAACACCAGCATAGACATAGAGCTTGGCAACAGCTGAATTCCAAAGAAAGAACCATTACCCAGCAATTCTCTTACCATACCTAAAAGTGTGAGAGCAAGAGTAAAACCTATTCCTATACCTACTCCATCACACAAAGAAGCAAGCACATTATTCTTTGCAGCAAAAGCTTCGGCGCGTCCCAAAATAACGCAGTTTACTACAATAAGTGGTATAAAAATACCCAAGGTCTGGTACAAATCCGGCACGTATGCCTGCATAACCATCTGCAAAATTGTTACGAACGATGCAATAACAATAATATAGCAAGGTATTCTTACACCGTCTGGAATAAGATTCTTAAGCAATGATATAAACACATTTGAACATATAAGCACAAACATTGTAGCAACACCCATACCCAAACCATTTACAGCCGATGTAGTGGTAGCCAATGTTGGACACATACCAAGCAAGAGAACAAAAGTAGGGTTCTCTTTAAGAATTCCGTTAAGTATTATTTTAAAGTTCTTCATACTCTGTTCCTCCTATCAATTTTGTGTTGTTGCACTTGTTGTTCCATCGGCAGTTTTTGAATAGAGTGCATTGTAAGCATTCTGAACCGCACGCAAAAAGGCTCTGGAAGTAATTGTAGAAGCAGTAATAGCGTCTATTTTACCACCATCTTTAGATACAGTAAAACCACCATCTGCAGGATTCATACCTACTATATTATGATTTCCTGCTTTTTCAGGAGCGCCCAACAATAGAGTAACCACCTTAGACTGTTCTTTTACAGCCTGTTCTGTTGACTGCTTAAACCAAGTAACAGCATTTGCACCCAAACCCGGTGTCTCTGCGTGTTCCAGCACTTCGTAACCAAGAATTACACCATCCTGATTAAATCCCACCAGAACAGTAAGATTACCACCAAAAGCATTAGGATCAGTACTTTTTACAGCTGTACCCAACAGATTATTATTGGAATCCTGTACCTGATAGAATACAAAACCATCCTTTTCCCAAGGTTCTGAAACAGTAAAAGGAATATCCTGGTCGCCTATAATCACCTGTTTAATACCATTTGCCAATGTCTCTGCATTGATCTTTTCAATTGGCCCGCTTGTAACCACATTAACCCAAGCCAATAATGCTGCAGCCACCACCGATATAAGTGAAAGTGACAGCACCATATTTGTGATATTTGATTTCAGTTTTTTCATTTCTTTACACTCCCAAAACGTTTAGGTTTACACCAGTTACAAATAAGAGGATTAACTGCATTCATAATAAGGATAGCGAACGACATACCTTCCGGATATGCTCCAAAGTATCTTATTATAACTGTCAGCAAACCTATTCCAACACCATACACTACCATTCCCTTTGGTGTCATAGGCGATGTTACATAATCGGTAGCCATAAAGATAGCACCCAGCATCAAACCACCTGAACAGAGATGATAAAGCGGATTTGCATACATCACAGGATTAATCAACCACATAATGGAAGTAAACACCAAAACAGTACCGAATATTGATACAGGAATATGCCATGTAATTACTCTGCGAACCAACAGATAGCCAAAGCCAAGCAACAGTGCCAGCGCACTAACTTCGCCTATACAACCTGCGGTATTACCAACAAACACCTGCCAAAGTTCAGGAAGTTGATTCAATGCAGCAGTATTACCGGACAGAGCCTCTTTCATCAAGCTAAGAGGAGTTGCAGTAGTAACAGCATCAGCATAAGCAAGCATCTGATGTGTTTCAGGCCACGATGTCATCTTTGCCGGGAATGATATAAGCAGGAATACACGACCTACAAGAGCAGGGTTAAACGGATTGTTACCCAGTCCGCCAAAAGCCATCTTACCAATACCTATAGCAACCAAAGCACCTATTATAATAATATATAGAGGCAGATTTGATGGCAAGTTGAATGCAAGCAAAAGACCTGTCACTATAGCCGAACCATCAAAAATGGTTGTCTTTTCTTCTTTCAACAGATATTTGGTGATTGCCCACTCAAAGAACATACAAGACACTACAGATGTTGCAGTAACAACTAATGAACCCAGTCCGAATGCAATTATAGACGCTATAAACGCAGGTATCAGGGCTATTACAACTGCATACATGTTTTTCTCTACAGAATCGCCATTATGGGCGTGTGGAGATGTCGATATAAATAGTTTAGCCATATCTTTCAATAATTATTTGGTGTTGCGTGAACGGATTATACCGCCAACCTTATTCTTTGTCAATCTTACCCAGTCAAGCAGAGGTCTGTGTGACGGACATGATGATTGACAACATCCACACTCTATACAACTCATTATCCATTCCTGTTCGGCACGTTCCCAATCGCTTAATTCGCCACAGGTAGCCAACAGATATGGTTCAAGTCCCATAGGACAAGCCTGTACACATTTTGAACAACGTATGCAATGCTGTTCCTCTTTACGAATAGCATCAGCTTCCGGAAGCATCAACACACCAGAAGTACCTTTAACAACAGGCACATCGGCATTAAGAAGCGGACGTCCCATCATAGGACCACCACTTATCAGTTTTGCTGTATCTTCCGGCATTCCACCCGCATATTCAATAACCTGACTGATAGGTGTACCCATTCTAACCAAAAGGTTTGCAGGATTTTGCACACTTTTACCAGTTACGGTTACTATTCTTTCAAACAGAGGTTTGTTCTTCTGAACAGCCTGATAAACAGCATAAACAGTGCCCACATTCTGTACCACAACGCCTACACTTGCAGGAAGTGCCGGCGGAGGTGGAACCTGACGACCTGTAACAGCTTCAATCAACTGTTTTTCGCCACCCTGCGGATATTTTGTTTTCAGTTTAACAACCTCAATGCCCTGAACAGAGGCAACTTTTGATTGCAACAATTCTATAGCATCAGGTTTATTCTCTTCAATACCTATAAATGCTTTGTTTATGCCCAATGCCTTTAAAAGAATCTGAACACCAACCACTATTTCGTCTGGATGTTCCAACATAAGACGATGATCGGCTGTTAGATATGGTTCACATTCCACAGCATTTATCACCAATGAATCTATTTTGCAATCCTTTGGAGGCATCAGTTTAACGTGAGTTGGGAAACAAGCGCCACCCAAACCTACTATACCTGCATCCTTAATCTTTGCAATAATCTCTTCTGGTGTAAGATTACACTCTTTTACCAAATCTGTTGAACGGTCTATGGTTGGTTCCCAAACATCGTCAACCACATCTATATAGATAGCAGGTTTTCTGTAACCGCTGGCATCTACTACGGTATCTACTTTAGCCACCTTACCGGATACTCCGGAATGGATTACTGCCGACATAAAGCCACCGGCATCTGCTATTTTTGTACCAACATTCACTAAATCGCCTTTTGCCACACAAGGAACAGACGGAGCACCTATATGCTGGGATAAAGGATACACAGCCTGTTTTGGCAAACCCAATTCACAAATTGGCTTTGTAGCGGTCAATTTGTTTTCATCGGGGTGTACACCACCTATTGTAAAAGTCTTCTTCATATTCATTGGTTGGTTTGAACATTTTCTTCTGTTGCCGGTTTCTTTCTTTCAGGAAAGTTCACTGCCAGAATAGAGTGCTGCGGACATTCATCAACACACTTTCTACAGAGACGGCACTTTTCAAAATCAATATACGCCAGGTTGTTTTCCAGTGTGATAGCTTCAAACTGACAAGCCTTTACACACTTTCCGCAACCTATACAAGCCACTGCACAAGCCTTCTTTGCTACAGGACCCTTATCTTTGTTTACACAAGATACAAATATTCTGCGATCCAGCTTATTCTTGTTACGCAACTCAATAATGTTACGAGGACAAGCCGATACACACATACCGCAAGCAGTACACTTATCCTGATCCACTTCCGGGAGTCCTGTTTCCGGATTCATCCTGATTGCATCGAACTTACAAGCCTCAACGCAGTCGCCACAACCCAGACATCCAAAAGCGCAACCTGTTTCACCGCCCGACATCATGTGTGCAATAGCACAACGTGAAGCTCCGTCGTACACATTTATACGAGGACGATTTTCGCAGCTTCCGTTACATCTTACAACAGCAACTTTAGGAGTAGTCTGTTCAACCACATCACCTAAAATTTCTGCAATCTGTTGCATCACTTCTCCACTTGCAGCAGAGCATCTCATTCCCTTTAAAGAACCCTTCTTAACACAGTTCTCGGCAAATGCAGCACATCCCGGATATCCGCATCCGCCACAATTTGCACCCGGAAGGATTTCGTTAATCTGGACCACTCTCGGGTCTTCTTCGACAGCAAATTTTTTGGATATAAAAAATAGTACTACAGCCAATATCAAGCCTGTAATACCCAAAACAATTACTGCCGTCAAAATCATACTTGACATATTTTGGTTTTATTCTATTATGCTAAAACTAAACACTCTCTTAATTTTGTTTCTAAAGAGAAACAGCGAAATATAGTACGGTACCAATACAAGCAACGCAATAAGAGCCGATTTCAGTTCATTGCCGGTTATTTCTGTTGCCACAATCAACACAGTCAGCAAAATAAACAGCGGAAAACCGAAAGCCAATGCAACAGCTTTTGCGCCTTGCGATGTTGTTCCCAATACGGTTACCACCTGACCAACAGAATATCTTTCAGGCGCATCAACAACCACTTCTACAATCTTTTCTTTCATTTCAGAAATTCTGCAAAGCGATTTTGCCTGACATCCGGAACAGGCAGAAACCTGCACAATCTTAACATAGAGTGTACGGTTTTCTATCTTATCTATAACACCACTGTGTTTGATACTCTCTTTCACACTCCAAATGTACTGCATTTTTCTGTAGCAACACTCCAAACACGTAAAAAAATTACATTTTTATTCCTTTTTTCAGCTATTCGGCAGGCTGTTTAAGAGCATAAATCAAAAATAATCGTCAAATTCAGAACATTTTATCTAAAAAATCTCTACCTTTGCACCCGCTGTTACGAGTTGACAGCATAATTCAAATCATTAATTAATAAAAAACGAGAAACAATGGCAACAAAAATCAGACTACAGAGAAGAGGTCACAAAGCTTATGCTTTCTACTCAATCGTCATTGCCGACTCAAGAGCTCCACGTGATGGAAAGTTTATTGAGAAGATTGGTACTTATAACCCAAACACCAATCCTGCAACAATAGATTTGAATTTCGAAAGAGCATTGTATTGGGTAATGGTTGGCGCACAGCCTACAGACACTGCACGTAACATCCTTTCAAGAGAGGGCGTTTACCTGATGAAGCACCTTAAAGGTGGTGTTCAGAAGGGTGCTTTTGACGAAGCAGCAGCTCAGGCTAAGTTCGATGCTTGGAAACAGGCAAAAGACAGCTCACTTAACGCAATCGTTGTTAAGGAACAGCAGGCTAAACGTGAACTTAACAAGGCTAAGTTAGAAGCAGAGAAGAAGGTTAACGAAGCTATTGCAGAAAAAGTAGCTCAGAAGAAAGCTGAAGCTAAAGTTGCTGAAGCAGAAGCAGCAGCAGCCGAGGCAGCTGAAGAAGCACCTGCAGCAGAAGAAGCTCAGGCAGAAGCTTAATCAACCTTACTTATCGGACATAATCCTCGGTAATCTCAGAAATATTTTGAGTAACCGAGGATTTTTCATACTCACACCTTTCTATTTAATTATCTTATGAACAAGTTTTCAAAATTCCTACAGAGAAAAAATATAGATATATCATTAAAGAAATATGGCGTTGATGCTTTAGGAGCAATGGCTCAGGGTCTTTTTGCTTCTCTTCTTATAGGCACCATCATATCTACTATAGGTGAACAACTTGGATTTACCATTCTTACTGAAGTTGGAAACTTTGCAAAGAGTATGGCAGGCCCGGCAATGGCTGTATCTATAGGCTATGCTTTACAGGCACCTCCATTGGTACTATTTTCACTACTGGCAGTAGGTGCAGCAAGCAATTCGTTGGCAGGCGCCGGAGGACCATTAGCCGTATATTTCATAACAATTTTTGCATCAGAGGCAGGAAAAGCTGTTTCAAAAGAGACTAAAGTAGATATTATTGTTACCCCACTAATTACCATTGCTGTCGGAATAGGATTAGCATATTGGTGGGCGCCTGCCATTGGCGCAGCAGCCAATTGGATAGGAGACTTAATAATGTGGGCAACAGGCAAACAACCATTTATAATGGGTATTTTGGTCTCTGTAATAGTAGGAATGGCACTAACACTACCTATCAGTTCTGCTGCAATATGCGCAGCTTTGGGCTTGACCGGATTGGCCGGTGGCGCAGCATTGGCAGGTTGTTGTGCACAAATGGTTGGATTCGCATTTTTAAGTTTCAAAGAAAACGGTTGGAACGGACTGATTTCTCAAGGCATAGGAACAAGTATGTTACAGATGGGCAACATAGTAAAGAATCCTAAAATATGGATAGCACCCACTTTGGTTTCGGCCATTACAGGCCCTATTGCCACCTGCATTTTCCACCTTGAAATGAATGGCCCTGCCATAGCATCGGGCATGGGAACCTGTGGTTTTGTAGGTCCTATAGGACTATACACCGGATGGGCTACCGATATTGCAAATGGAATTAAAGAGAGTATAACATTTGCAGATTGGAGTGGAATGATTTTGGTATGTTTTATTCTACCGGCTATTCTAACTCCTCTATTTGGAATAGTATTCAGAAAGATTGGTTGGATAAAAAATGGAGACCTAAAACTTGATTAACTATAGGTCTCCAAACAAAAAAACAAAAAAAAGTAAATAGAATGCCGATTACGTTTAATCGTTCATCAGCTTTCTATAACGAATGCGTTTAGGCTCTTCATAGCCCAACTGCTTAATCTTGTAATCTTCATATTCACTGTATGATCCTTCATAGAACACCACTTTACTATCTCCTTCAAAAGAGAGTATATGTGTACAGATTCTATCTAAGAACCAACGGTCATGGCTTACTATAACTGCACAGCCGGCAAATCCATCAAGACCCTCTTCAAGAGCACGCAGTGTATTTACGTCTATATCGTTGGTAGGCTCGTCCAATAGCAATACATTACCCTCCTCTTTCAATGCCATAGCCAACTGTAATCTGTTACGTTCACCGCCGGACAACATTGCGCACTTCTTTTCCTGATCGGCACCTGAAAAATTGAAACGTCCCAAGTAGGCACGAGCATTAACATCTTTTCCACCCAAACGGATAAGTTCATTACCACCACTTACCACCTGATATACACTCTTTTCAGGATCTATATCTTTATGTTGCTGATCTACATATGCAATCTTTACGGTTTCACCCACTTCAAATTCACCACCATCTACACTTTCCAATCCCATTATAAGGCGGAACAGAGTAGTTTTACCTGCACCGTTAGGACCTATTACACCTACAATACCATTTGGTGGCAACGAGAAATTCAAATCATCAAACAAAAGCTTTTCACCAAATGCTTTCTTAACGCCTTTTGCTTCAATTACCTTATTACCCAGGCGAGGACCATTTGGAATAAAGATTTCCAGTTTTTCTTCTCTCTCCTTTACATCTTCATTTATAAGTTTATCGTATGAATTCAAACGAGCCTTACCCTTAGCCTGACGCGCCTTTGGTGCCATACGCACCCATTCAAGTTCGCGTTCCAGAGTCTTTCTACGTTTACTTGCCTGTTTCTCTTCCTGAGCCAATCTTTGAGATTTCTGTTCCAACCAGCTGGAGTAGTTACCTTTCCAAGGAATACCTTCACCACGGTCTAATTCAAGAATCCAACCGGCAACATTATCTAGGAAGTAACGGTCATGAGTAACAGCTATAACTGTACCTTCGTACTGTTGCAAATGCTGTTCCAACCACTGAATACTCTCAGCATCCAAATGGTTGGTAGGCTCATCAAGCAACAGTATATCAGGCTTTTGCAACAAAAGTCTGCACAATGCCACACGACGACGTTCACCACCGGACAACACACCGGTTTTCTGATCTTCAGGTGGACAGCGCAAAGCGTCCATGGCCTGTTCCAATTTATTATCAATATTCCAGGCATCGGTTGCGTCTATAATATCCTGCAATTCAGCCTGACGCGCCATAAGTGCATCCATTTTATCCTGATCTTCGTAGTATTCAGGAAGTTCGAACTTATGGTTTACCTCATCATATTCTGCCAGTGCATCATAAACCTGCTGAACACCCTCCATTACAACCTCTTTTACAGTTTTATCCGGATCCAACTGCGGTTCCTGTGGCAGATAGCCCACACTATAACCCGGTGAAAAAACCACCTGACCCTGATAACTCTGTTCCAGTCCGGCAATTATCTTCATCAAAGTAGATTTACCGGAACCATTTAAACCTATGATACCTATTTTAGCTCCGTAAAAGAACGATAGATAGATATCTTTCAATACCTGTTTGTTGTTCTGGTAGGCCTTGCTTACACCCACCATGGAGAAAATAATTTTCTTATCGTCTGAATATTGTGCCATATACTATAAAAATTGGACACGAAGATAGTAAAAAAAACAAAGTTTCTCCATACTTTTGCACTATCTTTATAGATGATACGTAGAGATTTTATGGACGATTCACTTTTTTACAACATGTTCGAGAGCAGAATGGAACAAGACTTGCTCAAAATTTGCCGTGACCACGGAGTATTGGAGAACCATCTATTGCAGAGCGATGACATAAATGACAAATGGACTGCTTATGCTCCGGAATACATGGCACAAGCCGTAAAGGAGATTGCCGACTACCCTACTGTAGCCATTGCTTGGGCAGCATATATAGGCATGGCTGTAGCATGTTGGTGGAACAGAGATTGGAATAAATTGAAGGACCAACCCTACTCTGTTCTGCAGGGCGAACGTGGTTTTGACGACATGGACGAACATATAGTACGAGACATTTTGGGGCTACAGCTTGAAGGAAAGGAGGCTAAAAAAATAGAGAATGTCATTCACAGCTGTGCTGAACATGCATTAGGTTTGATTAGAAGAGAAGGCATAGAACCTCAAAGCAAAAAGGCGTTCTACGTCTATGCCAGAACAGAACAGGTTATGTTCAAGATAGGCGCAGCAATAGAGTTACACAGATTAGGCTACGAATACACCAGATTAGACCAAAAAGATTGTTAACTGTTTATGGAATTCACCACCATATTTGATTTTATAGGCACATTCGCCTTTGCTATAAGCGGTGTAAGACTGGCTGCACGTAAGAATTTTGACCTCTTTGGAGCTTACGTTGTAGGTTTTGTTACCGCAGTAGGTGGTGGAACTCTGCGCGACGTAATGCTAGGCACTACCCCTTTCTGGATGACCACTCCATATTACGTTATAATAACAGGTATAGCCCTTTTGACAGTAATAGTTTTGAAGAGATGGCTTGTTCGTTTTGACAACACATTCTTTATTTTCGATGCTATAGGATTGGGATTCTTTACCGTTGTTGGTTTGGAAAAGAGTATGGCAGCCGATTTCCCCATGTGGATAAACATCATCATGGGATGTATAACCGGTGCAACAGGTGGAATTATTAGAGATATTCTGTTAAACGAAGTTCCCTTGATATTCAGGAAAGACATCTATGCACTTGCTTGTGCCGGAGGTGGTATAGTATATTGGTTATGCCACAGATATGGAATGCCTAACATAGCCACGCAGATAATTGCGGCAGCTTCGGTTATCATTATCAGAATAGTAGCTGTACGTTTTGGTATAAGTTTGCCATCGTTATCGCCTGACAACGATGATTCACTTCATGGAGACTCTTGATGAATCTTTTAGAACCGGATCGCAAGTCAAATCCACACCAAGTTTACGGAATATTTTTCTATCCACTTCGCTCAACATTACAGTAGAGTGAACCTGACAACCCTTCAGTTCAGGTAGTTTCTCCAATGCCTTTCTGCAATTTTCGTCAGATGTACTCAACATAGACAATGCCACAAGAACTTCGTCAGTATGCAGACGCGGATTCTTGCCATGCAAAAAATCCAATTTGGTTTTCTGTATAGGCTCAATCATACTCTGCGATATAAGTTTTATATTATGATCTATACCTGCCAAATGTTTGATTGCATTCAATATAAGGGCAGCACTTGGGCCTAAAAGCGGACTTGTTTCTGCAGTAATAATTGTACCATCAGCCAGTTCTATGGCAGAAGAATGAACACCGGACCTGTCTTTTCTCTCTTTAGCTGCAACTGTAACTTTTCTAAAATCAGTGGAGATTTTCACCTGTTTCATCAACAAAGCTATTTTATTCACTTCGTTGTCATTACAATCACCTTTTGCCAATTTTCCCAAAGCGGTGTAGTAACGTCTTATGATTTCGTCTTTGGCAGCATTCATGCATGTTTCTTCGTCCGACATACAGAAACCCACCATATTTACACCCATATCTGTTGGTGATTTATATGGATTTTCGCCGTATATACCTTCAAACAGTGCATTCAACACAGGAAATATCTCAATATCGCGATTATAGTTTACAGCTGTTTTACCATAAGCTTCCAGATGGAACGGATCAATCATGTTCACATCATTCAAATCGGCAGTTGCTGCTTCATAAGCCACATTCACAGGATGTTTAAGTGATAGATTCCAAATAGGGAATGTTTCAAATTTTGCATATCCAGCCTTTATACCGCGCTTATGGTCGTGATATAGTTGACTTAAACATACTGCCATCTTTCCACTGCCCGGACCTGGTGCTGTCACAATAACTAACGGGCGAGTTGTCTCTACATAATCGTTCTTACCAAAACCATCTTCCGAATCTATAAGAGCAACATTAGTAGGATAACCCTCTATGGTATGATGATAATAGGATTTTATTCCAAGACGATTTAATTTTTCTCGATACGCATCTGCGCTGGATTGTCCATTATAATGAGTAATAACCACAGAATTCACCATAAAACCTTTACTGACAAACTCTTCGCGCAAACGCAGAACATCCATATCGTATGTTATACCCAGATCGCCACGAATTTTATTCTTCTCTATATCAACGGCACTGATTACCATTACAATCTCGGCATAGTCACTCAGTTGCATAAGCATACGTAACTTACTGTCAGGTTGGAAACCCGGCAGTACACGGCTGGCGTGATTATCATCAAAAAGCTTTCCTCCAAATTCCAGATAAAGTTTATCGCCAAACTGAGCTATTCTCTGCTTAATATGCTCTGACTGAATGGTCAGATACTTGAGATTGTCAAAACCTATTTTATTCATACCCGTAATATCGTAACGGGTTACAAATTTAGCAAAATTTTCAGTAATTATAATCGTGAATCCTTTTTTCTACAAACTCTGCAAAAAAAATAATAGCTCCGAATGTCATACTCGGAGCTATACAATATAACCATTTCAGGAATTACTTCCACTTGTAGTTTGTTCTCCACAAATTCGGCAAGAATTCATAGTAAAGAAGATGGCGCCAGGTAACCAAATCGTGTGCACCGCCACCGCCTACATAGAACTGATGCTCAACGCCCATCTCTTCCAATGTTTCATGAAGACGTTCATGACGAGCCATAAAACCGGTTTCGTATGTACCGCCACCTATAAACATATAGTCTATCTTGTCGTTTATATCAGGATCATTCAGAGCAGGTGTTTCAGATACTTCAATTGCTGATGACAGCAAACCCATAGAACCAAACACATCAAGATTTCGTAACGCTACATACTGTGACATTCTACCACCCATTGAAAGACCACTCAACGCGCGAGCATGCTTATCTTTAATTACGCTATATTTGGATTCTACATAAGGAATAACGCACTCTATAAGTTCTCTTTCCACCAATGGGAATGCCAATTCTGTATGTTGCGGATGACTACGTGTAACCATTTGGTCATTAGGGAATACCACAATCATCTCTTTAGCCTTACCTTCAGCTATCAGATTATCGAGAATAAAGTTTGCTCTACCATGCATAACCCAAGTTTCAGTAATATCACCTGAACCACCCATCAGATAAAGAACCGGATATTTCTTTTTTGGATTGTAGTTTGCCGGAGTATAAACCATCATATCTCTCAGACCATCTGTAACAGAAGAATAGTAGTAATGTGTAGTAATACTGCCATGTGGAACTTCAGGTTTTGGGTCATACCAAGTTGGTTCATCACCATGTACAAACAGTATGCTGAACGAAGGCATTGCCGCATGACCTGTAAATGTATTGTTAGGGTCAATGTTCTGTACACCATCAATAATGAAATAGTAGAAATAGATTTCCGGTTTCAACGGACCAATAGTAACTTCCCACAATCCATTCTCTTTCTTTTCGAACGGTACACGTTTTCTTGCTTCGTTGCCCACAAACATAGAACCCGTCAGCAACACCTCCTGCGCACGTGGAGCATTTATTCTGAATGTCACCGTGTTATCATCATGAACTTCAGGTGAAATAACACTGCAACTGTACGGATTGATATTATCCGTATTACGTTGCGGATCAAACTGAATATTCACATGCGACTGTTGCGCAAATAATGGCAAAGCCATAGCAGCAAAAACTGCAAATAAAATTCTTCTCATATCCTTATAATTAGTTGATTCGGAGTAAAGGTATCACATTTTTTTTGGATAAAATGTTATTTTGGTATAAACTTGCAGAAGAAACTAACCAATTTGTACAAACAATAAAAAAAATGGAAAGAGCATTTATCAGATTCAGAGTAATAGCCACATTACTTACCACATTTCTTTTGTATTCACCACAACTATTTGGCCAAACTAAATGGTTAAACCCATTACAACAATCCACTGATATTATAAGAGGCAGATATTGGGGTGAAGAGTTGAAAAACAACTATTCAAGACTACCCGACAGAGCCAAAGAGAGCGTCAGATCAGCCGTCTGGGATATGTCCAGGCATAGTGCAGGTCTGTCCATAGCCTTTCAGACCAATGCAAAACACATCTATGTAAAATACACCTTTAAAGGCGATAAATCATCATATCATCAGGCTGCAATAGGCGCATCCGGTGTCGATATGTATGCCATCGACATCAACGGATATGAACGCTGGTGTGCACCAAATATGTTTCAGACAGACACAACATACGTAACATTCAGCAATCTCACATACAGCAGTGGAGCTGACCGCGGATATGAATTTCACCTATACTTGCCACCGTTCGTGGAGATAGAGCATTTTGAGATAGGCATTCCCCAGAACACCGGCTATTTTGAGTTTCTGCCATACCCAGGAGAAAAACCAATAGTAATATACGGTACATCAATTGTACACGGAGCCTGCGCATCGCGTCCGGGGTTAGCTTGGAGCAATATTGTAGAGCGAGAATTACAGCATCCGGTTATAAATTTAGGATTTGCAGGAAATGGCCAGATGGAAAAAGAGCTTTTCAGCCTTATAAACGAAATAGATGCCAAATTATATATTATAGACTGCATGCCAAATCTATCCCAAGGCGATAGATACAAAACCATATTTAACAGAACCATAGCAGGCGTCAAACAGATTAGAAGCAAACACAACACCCCCATTCTACTTGTTGAACATAGCGGATATATGAACGACGGAATGTCATTACAAAATGAGATTAGCTACAGAGAAGCAAACGCGGAATTACGCAGAGCATACAAACATCTTCAAAACGAAGGCATTCAGGAGATATATTACCTAACAAAAGAGGAGATTGGTTTTACAGTCAATTCAATGGTAGAAGGTATTCACCCTAACGACATAGGTATGATGCAATATGCAAATGCCTGCAATGCCAAGATACGTGAAATACTTGATGAAAATCCATTAGAACGCAGCGTCTTCAGCCCGCTGAAACAGCAGAGAGACTCTTATAACTGGAACAAACGTCACGAAGAGATACTTAAACTAAATAAGGAACGTGCGCCGCAAATAGTATTAATAGGCAATTCCATAACCCATTATTGGTCTGGTTTACCGGAATCGGGACGTGCAGTGAACAACGAAAGTTGGAACACTCTATTCAAAGGGAAAGAGGTACGCAATATGGCATTTGGATGGGACCGTATTGAAAACGCATTGTGGAGAATCTATCACGGTGAATTAGATGGATATAATGCAGAAAAAGTATTTCTTCTTATGGGAACAAACAATCTGGAGATGAACACAGACAACGAAGTTGTAGATGGCATAAACGAATTGGTTCGTGCAGTACGCAAACGCCAACCTACTGCAAAAATTTATGTTTGTGGAATTATACCACGTTCTTGGCAAGAGCCTAGAGTTGAGCAGGTAAACAATCTAATCAAGGCAAGACTTCTAACAGAAGAAGCTACATTTGTTCCTATGGATTCTGAATTTGTACAACCTAACGGAAGAATCATCAACGAATACTTTTCTGACGGGTTGCATCCAAACAAAGATGGATATATACGTATGGCAAAAATGTTGGAAAAGTATGTCAATGAATAAAACAGAACATCTATAAACAGATACAGGCGGCCCAAAAGTCCGCCTGTATTATTTATAGATTGTGAATCATTAATTCTTAACCAGATCTTTGAAAGCTTCACCAAAGATCAGATAGCTGGTGTTACCGCCAATAGTACCTTCGTTCTGTCCCCACAAGAATGGCCAATCATCATAGTTTTCAAAATGATCAGGCTGACGGAACAGCAAACCAGGAGCCACGTTACCAGGAATAAATGAGAAGTCTGCACGGTTATTACCATAGAACACCTCCTTAGGACGAGTAGCACCAACTGTAGCCACAAATGAATAGTTATGATATGGATGGCATCCAAACAACCAACCGGCTGCTTTATATGCAAAACTCTTATCTACTATATCGGGGAAGTATTTGTTCGCAAAACTTACAGTTGTGCCAAAGCTGGTAATGCTGCCACCACCGGCCCAGTTACCCAAACCAATAGGCAGACCGTATGGGTTGTTTTCATCCAGACTTACAATATACTCCTTATACTTTTCTACGTATGGACGAAGTTTCTCCTTGTACTCTGCATCCATATATGGAATAGCATCCATGGCAGTATTGATTGTACCATTGACATTTCGGTCAAGTGATGCCCATATCTGCTGTTCAAACTGTTCCAGATACTGTTTTTCACCGGTAGCTACATAAAGTTGCAAATTTGTAGCAACATTACCACCATTATTACGATTACGACCATTCTGTCTTGCAGCATTCAGTTCATCGGTCTCTTTCATCAAACGTTTTGACTGTTTCAATGCACGGTCAGCCAAATCATCATTATAACCTCTCAAAGCACGGCTGGCAGCAGCAAACATGGTTGCAGCACGCTGATCAAGACCTATATTACGGCTGGTAAATGCCCACATATCATCTGGAGTACCACTACGTTTGCCATCGGCTGAAACCTGATATGGTTTCAATGAAGGATCGTAAATCAAGCCATCTGTTATTGCAGAAGCATCACCAAGATGATGATAGTTATCGAGAACTGAATTGGAAAGAGTCTGTGCCATATGACCAATCTGTTCAGCTTGAGCAACCAGGTTCAATGTACCGTGTTCAATATATTGGAGTATATCAGGTGTGCCGTCCGGACGATGTAAATCCACATAGCGCTGTTCCTGACTTACGAATGTTTCGTCACGCATAGGCTTGAACAATTCCCAAGCTGTAACAAAGTTCTGCACAACACCAATATTTGAACCTGTCTCAATATCAAAGTCACCGGCATCGAAGAAGCCACCTACGTTCAAGCCAGGGATATGTTCCAGAGCTTTGTATTTTGTATCAGTTGTAGGACCCTGTGAATGCAGGTCAAAATGGTCTGTGCTAGGTGGAGCCTGCAAATAGCCCTCCTTGAATGGTTCACCGTGCCATACTCTGTAAGCTTCGTTCACAAACATGTGGTTCATGTGAATAGGAATCCAAACATCGCTTGTAGCATCGGTAATCTTATCGTAAACATCATCGTTAATGATGAAGTTGTTTGTTACATAATCACCATATTTAATAAAATATACACCCGGTTCCTGAACTTCAGTGAAATCAAACTTAATGTAGTGATATTTGTAATAGTCACCCCAAGCATTTGTCTTACCACTAAATACCTCCTTGGTAGAGCCATCTTCATTAACCTTGAAGATAGATGCATTTGCCAATGGTTTATCTTTCTTATCAAGTTCAATAACTGCAACCTTTGGTTGTGAAGGAACATAACCTACCTGTGAGAAACCAATATTCGGTTCACGAATCCAGTTCTCTATTGCATTTGGTTCTACTATCCAGGAAACCACCTTACCGGTTTTTCCTGCAGGTAGGATACTGCGCAAAACAAACCAGCCATTCTGAGCCAACATACGACCATCATATAGCATCAGATCTGAATCTTCAGATGTAATCTTTATCATGCGCGATGGTTCATCCGGAGCAATAAGTATGCTACGACCAGTCTCCAATGGCAGTGGATCTACAAATCTGTCTGTTCCACGATCATCGTATGTCTTGTAACCTTTATACTGCTTTACTTTCTCGCTGTTTGGTCTGGTAATGGTATTACTTACTGCATAACGTGGAAAACGATTTGGACGTCCATCCATTATATATGCCTTACCCCAATACTGTGATGGCAAAAATTCCAGATTAAAGCCTGCATCGCCTTCCAATTCAGCTGGAACAGGTTCATCCAAATAGACTGCTATTTCAACAGCCTTACCCTGAGCTGTAACTACAACGCGAGAATCGAAATCAAAATCATTATATCGAAGAGCCACTTCAATTGATTTATTCTCCTTATTTACCACTCGTGATGGAGAAGCGGGAACCAAATCCCACTGTTCCGGGGTATTAGACAATCTTACTGCACCACCTTGAACAGTTCTTACACCATGATGAATAATTTCAATTCCAGAATTCTTTTCATCATTAAAACCTCCGGAAAATGTATTGCTATAAACCAATACATTTACACCCTGTCTTTCAAAGTACTCAAGATCATTGAGCACCAAATCCTGATTTGCATCATTACCTCCACAAGAGGCAAGCAATAATGCTCCCAGAGCAAAAATCGATGTTCTTTTCATTGTTTTGTTAATATATTTGATTAGTATTTGATATAGTTACATTATAACCTTACAAAAATAGTAATGTTATTGGTAAAGTCTTAAATTTTTCAAGAAAAATCTTTTATAAAGAGTGAATAATTAGCCACAATACGTAACTTTGTCGCCCGTATGAAACAGGGTAACAAGTTATTTTTTCATCTTCTGGCATTAGTGGTTGTCGGCATTTGGGGTACAACGTTCATTTCCACTAAAATTTTACTTAGCAACAATTTGACACCATCTGTTATTTTCGTTATAAGATTCACAATGGCATATATTGGCATCTGGCTACTATGTTTAAAGAGCAAAAATACCAGAAAGCTATTCAGCAAAAGTTTTATGGACGAATTACTTTTTATACTTTTAGGTATAACAGGTGGATCTATGTACTTTTACACCGAAAACACAGCCTTAATGCACACTCAGGCCTGCAATGCCTCCTTTATTGTATGCTGCGCTCCACTTATAACAGTATTACTTACACTGACTGCTAAGAAGTTTAAAAGATTCCGTCATTCAAATAGTTTAGAAGATGTCAAACTTAATATATGGATAATCTCCGGAACCATATTTGCCATGGTGGGAATGGCTTTAATGCTCTTTAATGGTTACAAATTTGAATTATCACCCAAAGGCGATATTTTGGCATTTCTAGCCGCATTATGTTGGGGCATCTATAGTATGTTTATGGTTCACCATTCAAAAAAGTATGGAGTGATATTTGCCACACGCAAGGTCTTTTTCTGGGGACTGATAACTATATTACCCTTTGCACATGTAGAATTTGCTGCACTAAACAAAGATATATTTGCCAATAATGAAGTAATATTCAACCTACTGTTTTTAGGAATAGTTGCCTCACTTTTCTGTTTTGTACTTTGGAACAAGGTGATGGAGAGACTGGGAAATGTTACATCAACTAATTACGTTTACTTAAATCCAATATTTACTCTTGTTGGTTCCATAATAGTACTAAACGAACATGTCACCCCAATAGCCGCTATTGGATGTGCTCTCATATTGATAGGTGTAATATTATCGGGGAAAAGATAGACGGAGCAGTGCACTGAACACCACCCCGTCTATATAGAGCATAACGCTAAAAAATCTTATTTAGGATCGGCATATAAAGCGCCACGTCCGTGTGTTCCTACATATACACGACCATATTTCTTTGGATCGCCGGTAATATGTAACACCAGACCATACTGATGATCATCATCGTTGATTCGTACCCAACTCGCTGCCGCGTCGTCAGAACGGAAGAAACCACGCACACCATTGACCACACCAACCATATACAGTGAAGGATAATCTGAATCCGGTGCAGGAGCACCAAAACCAAATCCGTGCATCTCTGTAACCAATTCCTGCTGAGCAAAATTCACGCCATCTACAGCACGGTATAATCCATGATATGCAGCTATCCATAAATCACCCTCTCGTCCCGGCGTTGCATAGACTCTGTCCTGCCCTCCACGACCATCTCCTCGGAATCCGCCATTGCCGGAAAAGCCAATAGGACGCGAAGTAAATGTTTTTGCCCCATCGCAACTTTCATACAGCAGCCCCTTACTTATGCTCAATGCATAAAAACGCTTTGGATTTACACGATCAGCTATAACACGAATACCGGCCTCTATACCTTCACTTTTATTCCAGGTTGCGCCCATATCATCAGTGTAATAAACAGGCATTCTGTCGGGTGTCCATACCCACACTTCGCCGCCGGAAGATACAGCTATATGACCGTTTCTTCCACGCTCATCAGGAACTGTTTCAGGTTCAAGCCAGGTGTTGCCACCATCTAACGAATATGACAAAGTCTTACCTTTATACCCACCATGTACTGTACCCACTCTTACTACCAGTTCCGGTTTCAGTTCTGCGCCTGTAACACCATTTGTATTACCAAAGCGTGGGTCGTAATGCGAATCATCGGCCGGTTTATCCAGATCCCAATGGGTAAAGCCACCATAATCACCTATACCGGTAATAAGCCATGCTCCTTTGTTTGGGCTATATAGTTCCAATGGCACAGTCTCTTCTATACCTGTACTCATTACAGTCCACAAAGTAGGCTCATTATTATCCATATCCGACAGATTGAAAGTTTCCCAACCACCATAGCCGGTAGTAAACATGGCGTGATCCGAATTATATGGGTCAATTTCAATATCAAAGAGCCAATGGATACCTGTATTTATAACATACGGAGCCTTAGATTCATCATATTGTCCACCATTTGTAAATACGCCTTTCCAGCTTTTACCACCGTCAGTAGAACGAAACACTTCATCACCGGCACCATTAGTATATGGACGACCAAACGAACTTGCTATAATATGCTTTGGATTATTCTTATCAACAGAAACTGAAGCATAACCGAATCTACGTTCTGCAGTAGGTTTATCAGGTGTAATTTCGATCCAGTTCTTCTTATCAAGGTCATAAACCCAAACACCTCCATCGGTCATCTGATTAGGACCGGGGTTAGTACCATAGCTGACATACATTTTTCTGTCAGTTGACATAACTGCGTGGTTAGGCATATATTGTCTTGGAGAGCCAGGCATCTCTTCCCAACTTTCTCCACCATTATAAGATACAAACATATTCGCCTTATTCATTCTGGAATAGCCTACAAATATTGTCTGTGAACCATATCTGGATTTGGATTCTTCATCAAACAACACAAAAACCACACCACAACCTGCATTGCGACGAATATCTCTAAACATTCTGTTATTCTGTTGATTCACAGTTTGGCTCTCTTCCGTTGCATTGGTTGCATCTATAGAATCGGCTCTGTTTATTGCCTGCATAAATGATTCGACCTGTAACCAAGAACGAGCTTTATCTGTACTCTTCCACAATCCGGCTTTGCGAGTGCCCACATAGATGACATTCGAATTATTGGGATCGACCATCATACGTTCACCATTACCACGTCCATTTTCGTTTCCGCCCATTGCAAAAGGAACATCAGTACGATGCAAAGTCTTTCCTCCATCATGTGAATAGAGGATAGCACCATTACCGGAATTGGTATATGTACCACAAGACAGATATACTGTCTTCTTATCATTTGGATCTACCGCAACACTCTCTACACCTACAAGATTGTTATCTTCATAGCCAATAAAGTCCAACATAGGCACCCATCTGTTTGCCTTTTTATCCCAGCGATAGGCACCTCCCATGTCAGTACGTGCATATCTTACATCTTTAGCATTTGGATGAAAAATAATTCCATCACAAAAACCTCCTCCCACTATTTGTACATTCTTCCATTCATAACTCTCCTGTGCTACAGGAAGTGTGCTTACATTTTTATTTTCACAGCCACACAACAGGGGTAATAGTGTAACTGTCCCCATTATACCTGTTATATTTTTCAATAAGTTTTTCATACACATAACCATATACAATCTATTACTTTGAAAGGTGTAGTCTGGTTCCTTTAGCTTTGGTCAATACTTTAGGTTCTGCTGTGCAATCAACCTTCACAGGCTGTAGAATATTGTCTGAAGGCAAACAGATAAGACCGGATGCCTGCTTTTCATCTACAGAATAAACCTTCAGTTCTATCTTATTCCAATTAATATCCTTGGTTGACTGTGCAAGTTCAACGTGCGGAAGAACAGAACCGTCGCGAACCAACATAATAATTGGCAATTCACCATCGGCAACAATTGTCTGCCATCCGTGTTCATAAACCTTACCTGTCTGATAATCTATCCATTTTCCTTCCGGCAGATACACTTCACGCTCTGTAATACCGGTTTCCATCAAAGGTGCAACCAAAATTTGAGATCCAAACATATATTCTGTCTCTACTCTCCAAGAAGCAGGATCATTAGGAAACTCCATAAACAGAGGTCTTGTCATTGAGAGTCCCTTTTCGGTACACTCTTTAGCCTGTGCATAAACGTATGGCATAAGCTTATACTTCATTTCAGCACTTAGGCGGAAAGTATTCTGTACTCTTTCACTTTCGTATAACCAAGGCTCTGTTGGAGGTGCGCCATGTGCTCTTGTATGAGATGTCAAGAAACCGAATGGAATCCATCGACAATACAAATCCTCTGGAGTAGATTTAACAAAACCACCCATATCGTGGCTCCAGAAAGCAAAACCGGAAAGACCAAATGACAATCCTGCACGCAGTGTACCTAACATACCGGTATTTGTAGTAGCTGCATCACCACCCCAATGCAATGGATAACGCTGAGAACCTGCCCAAGCAGAGCGGGCCCACATAATATTGTCACCTGTTACCTCTTTAGTGATTTCCTGAACAGCCTTGTTATAACGCAAAGGATAGAGATTGTGCTCATACCAACCACTTTTGCCGGAAGCATAGATACCATCTAAAGGTGCAGCTTCGCCAAAGTCAACCTTAATAGCACCAACACCCAATTCCAACAATCCGGCAAGCTTTGACTGATACCATTCAACAGTTGCTGGATTAGAGAAATCAAGACAAACATCTTCGTATGGAAGACCGCCCTTACCATTCTTCACATACATATCATTGTCTATAAGTTCCTGAAAATATGAATTCTTTGGGGTAAAATATGGTAACTGCCATAATGAAATATGGAAACCATCTTTCTTAAGATCATCAATCATCTTAGCAGCATCACTAAAACGGCTTGAAAACTTATAGTCACACTGCCAATCGGTTTCAAACCAACCAGTATCAAAATGAATCACATCACATGGATATTGACCTTCGCGAATATTTTTGGCCACCTCGTAACCCTCTTCCTGAGAAAAATATGTAATACGGCTCATCCAAGTACCAAAAGACCACAATGGAGGCATTGCCGGTTTGCCAACCAAATTGGTATATTCATCCAGAATGGTTGCCGGTTCACCAAAGAAGATGAAAAGGTCTAAATTTTCATCACCCATAAAGAGTTTGTTAAGTCCTATGTATGTAGCGCCAAAATCGCAAGTAACCGGTGCAGAAGTATGCATAAACATACCATAACCTCTATTACTCATAAAGAATGGTATAGGTTTGTACATCTGATCTGTTTCAGGACCTTGTGGGTCGGTAACAAAGAGATTTACCTTCTGGCCCACCTTATTCAGTGAGGTTGCAGATTCACCACAACCAAATATCATCTCATCGGCAGCGAGCGTAAACACAGGATTTATCAAACGTGAATTATCTGATCCTTTCTTGACAAAACTGAATGGAGTAAACTTAACTTGTGAAGAATCTGAATCTATATATGCCGCAGTCTGAGTCAAAACACGTCCTTTAGTGTCTTTCAAAACTATACGCCAAGGATTCTTCTGAATCTCCACCACACCATACTGACTGGTATAGACAACACTATTTTCTACCTCCCTCATTTTCCAACTGTTATCTTTGCCGGGCTCTGCCACCAACATAACTTCGTCTGTTTCCGGTTTTGGTTCCACCGGAGTAGTCAACATACGAATACGTACAGTACGTGGAGTAACAAAATCTATTGAAAACTTCAGTTCAGGATCGTTATCGTATGCAGGAGTTGGAAAATCCAGCATTCTAAGCTGCTGAGGTTGCATTCCATTTGTATTAAAAGCCTGTCGTGGAGTAAGTCGATAACGTTTCCAACGTACTGTTCCTTCACCGCTGGCAGCATCAAAATCGGCCAACTTATCAGCAAAAAAATAGGTATTTGCCAAATCATGAAAATCAGAGCTCACATCTACCGCCTGATTCATCAAATACGATGTTCCGCCAACAATTACAGGGCCTGCATTTACAGCACCTGCTATCAGCATCATCATAAAAGTTAATAAAAACACTCTCTTTTTCATAATACACATATTTAGCTTGTTACTTTTTCCTTTTCCATCCGGTAATACTCTCCAAAGCTGTGATAAACTCTTCAGAACTCTTCACATTCTGTGATATAGAGGGATGCCAGTCCGCACCATACCCCAACGATCCATCAGAAGGAGTTAAATCTATTCTATAGACCTTGTCATCACCATTTGCTTTGGCTTCCGCTACTACCAAATCTAGAATTGTGGTAACATCTTCCAGTGATTTATCATTAAGCATAGAGCCTGTTACAAAGACAATTTTTGCCTTTGGATAGTGACCACGCAGCGTTTTCAGAAATTCTCTATAGCCTTTTATAATCAGCATAACATCGTAGGGATTTGTACTGGTATCATTTGTACCCAGATTCACACATACCACATCGGGCTTGAATTTGGAAAAATCCCATTTTTTGGAATAGTCAGTATAGAGTATGTTTTCATATACGTCGCGCATATTATCTTTACTGCCATTCTTTGGTCCATTATAATTTCTATAGATACCTATACCGGAACGAGCCACCACCATTGTCTGTGCCCCAAAAGCACGTGCTGCAATAGCCGGATATGAATAATAGTGATTTGAATTACTGTCAGAAAAACGGGAGCGGGCATTATCGGCCTCAACTCCATAACCGCAAGTTATAGAATTTCCTATAAATTCAATCTTGCGTTTGGGCATTTTAGGTTTACCGGTCAACTTTGCTCCATCATCTAACAGGAATGCGTGAAATTCAGGACGTTGATGGTATGCCTCGCTTACCAAGGTCAGTTTCAGAGTGTGCTTCCCGGGTTGCAAATCGGTAGCAATGGTCATAATAGAATCTTTTTTACTACTTGCTATCTTGTATGCAGGGATATTGTCTATTTCAACCATATAATAAACTTCGGCAGGTTTCATTACTGCCTTTATTGAACTACCTGTAAACACTGCATATATTGCAGTGCCGGGATAAACGAATTTAGCGATTGCAGGATTTGAATTATCAACTCTACCTGTAAATACTATCTGTGTGTTATCTGCAGAATACCTTACAGACGCCCATGTTGGAATAGCTAACAACAACAATAACAGGACTATACATCCCGATTTTTTCAACACATTCATACACGTACAATATATCAAATAATTAACTTTCGAATGTGCAAATTTTAGAATATTTTTTTTAAACTGCAAATTTATTATAACATAATTAGAGTCAATCATATTAATAAAAACTGATAACTTTGCAGCCGAATTTATTGAATACAATATGTGGGTAACATTAGCACTGCTTTCAGCCCTATGTTTGGGTTTTTATGATGTTTGCAAAAAAAATGGTGTAAAAGATAATGCTGTCATTCCTGTTCTTTGGATGAATACATTGCTTTGCAGTATTCTTATGCTTCCATTTGTATTACTTTCAAGATATACCAATATATTGGAAGGTTCGCTGTTTGTGGTCCCATCTTATGGTTGGGACGTTCATCTTCAAGTAGTGCTAAAAGCCGGCATCGTCCTTGCTTCGTGGATATGCGGATACTTTGGTATGAAACATCTGCCTATTACTTTGGTGGGCCCTATCAATGCAACCCGTCCTATTATTGTACTATTGGGAGGTCTGTTGATATTTGGCGAAAGACTGAATATATACCAATGGATTGGTGTTCTTATAGCTATAATTTCATTCTATCTGTTAAGCCGTAGCGGTAAAAAGGAAGGAATAGATTTCAAACACAACAAATGGGTATTTTTGCTTATTTTATCTACACTGTTTGGAGCTATAAGCGGACTATACGATAAGTATCTGATGGGGCAGCACAACAATATGTTTGTTCAGGCGTGGAGCAACTTCTACCAGGTAGTTTTAATGACAATTGTGCTATTTACCTTATGGTTTCCCAAAAGAAAAACTTCTACCCCATTCCGTTGGAAATGGAGCATTCTGTTTATATCGGTTTTTCTTACCATTGCCGATTACGCATATTTCTACGCCCTTACAGAGAGTGCTTCAATGATATCAATAGTATCTATGATAAGACGCAGCAGCGTAATTGTATCATTTCTTTGCGGTGCACTGCTGTTCAAAGAGAAAAATCTCAGGAGCAAGGCTTTCGACTTACTCCTGGTACTAATAGGTCTTATCTTCCTGCTTATTGGCTCTATGCAATAATGCTGTTATCAGTCTTTAAAGAACTTCTGACCGTCAACAATGTAGATTCCGGATGGAAGAGATTCCATTTCGGTAGCACTACCTACTGCACGTCCATAAACATCGTAAACTACACCATTTGAACTTTGCACCTCTATAGTGCCTACACCTGTCACAGTTTCATCGTATGTAACGCCGGTAAAGGTCAAATCGTCTATATTGAAACCATTGTGCGATGAATCAAGTCCCCAAACAAATTGTGTAGCTCCCATCTGGAATGGTTCCGATTCATCTGTTGTAGTTGTAGCAGTCTTCCAGTTCTTACCATCCAACGAGTACTCTAATTTAAGAGTAACCTTTGTACTACCACTAACTGAAGCTCTATACCAAACACTTTGGCCTGCGGAGACAGACAAATCTATTCCGTTCTGAGTCATCATACTCAGGTTAGTAGCAGATGTAGATTTATACATTCTTATATCTGTAGCTGTTCCGTGATTATATACACTGATATAATAACCTGCATATATGCCTTGAGTATAACCTTTTGATGAATTACCGGTAACTTTGGTATTTCCTCTTAACAACACACCATTCTTATGGGCTATATTTGAAGATGTTATAACCTGTCTCCAAGTAATACTATAATCGGTTGCCTGATTAGTAAACTTTGCCAAATTAAGCACACCTGTAGCGTGTTTACTTGAATTGGCAGAGTATATCTTCAACATTTTACTCTTATGCCCGCTATTGTCAGTGTAATTAACAACACCTGCAGTAGAACCATTCATATAACCTGCCTTAACATCTGTTGCAGGCGGTGTTTTTGCAGAAGTCCTTGCCACCTCATTTTCAAAATCATATGTTACGCTATAAATTCCGAGGGTAATAGAACCAACTACCGGGATTTCGCGTACTATTGTATCTGCCACAATTGTCAATACCCCCTCATAATCGCCAATAGGCATTGAGGCATCAAGTTTTACATCCACGGAAGTAGTTTCCGATTTAGCACCTCTTACATCAACAATAAAAGCAGCATTATCTATGGTAGCTGTTACAGCGCTATCTATTCCCGACTTTAGCACCTTTATAGTGCTATAATCCGATTCTGCGCCCTGTTGTACCGAAGGAGCTGTTAACGAAGATAGTGACAAAGATACCCATTTAGGAGCCTGAACTTCTGTATCTGTTACAGAGATGCAATCCAAAAGCACCTGATTAGGTGAACCTGCAAAACCTATGGTTACAACATTTATACCCTCTTTCAATTCAAAATCTGCATAACTCCATTTCCATGTAGTTGTACTATATGTACGAGCTAACGCCATATTTACAGATGTTGTACCTATTGTAGTCTTTACGGTCACTTTGTTATTTGGTGCCATATAACGCAATCCAATGCTATATATTCCGGCTTTATCTACGTAAATAGTATCGCGTACCATAGCCGAAGAATTGGTTCCCATAGCCATATATCCCTGCCCGTAGTAATTCTTATATGAACCATAATAGCCATTTGTGGTTATTGACGCGCCACCTTTGTAATCGAAGAATTCACCTTCGTACTGACGAGTACCTGTATATACCGGTGGAGCTGCCGGAACCTGAATATTTGCAGGAGTCCATTCCGTAAGACGATTTTCTGCATTACCGCTACTCTTTATATACAATTCAACCGGTCCGTTATGGGTTACAGCTATCTTAAACACTCCATTTTCATACTGACTTACTACCTTGCTTGCAGTATGTTTAGCCCTGTCTTTCCAGGTAAGTTCAGGTATTTCTGATGCACCGTAAATATAAACGGTATCGGTCTGACGAGCATATTCACCGCCATTCGATGTTGTACGATAATTGGTCATGTATAGTAATATGCTATCAGAGAATTCTTTCATCACAGCCATTGAATACGGAGCATAATCAAAAGAGATACTTTCTGATGTATTATATAAGAAAGGTATGTTACCTTTTGCTCTTTTAGACGATGTATGAACCGTTCCATTTGTATGTTCATACTGATACGGATTATATGTCATCCAGGTATTTTCAGCATGAGCGGCATAGATATCGCCAGTATATTCTTGCGGGAACAGTTTATTGAATTCTGCCACCTTTGCATCAACCGTTGGCCAACGTTTGCTATATTCCGATTTCTTTACACCAATAAGTTTCTGTGCTGTTTCATCAAGCAAACCATAGACCTGTGGGAACGTAGGATAACGTCCCGTCTTTTTCATCCACCATATATTTGTTGCAATAGGATTATCTACTGTACCATCATAGTCCTGACGATACAATCCATGGAACATAGATGCAGGCGATGTATAATCGTCAAAGTTGCCATTATTCAAATCGTTAATAACGCATATCTTTGTACGGTCTATAACCTCTTCACGAGACAGGATTCTGACAGTACCATCCAATATCTTACGGAATTCATCAATATTGATATTCACAAACTGAGAAAAGAAATCCCAATTTCTACGAGAGTAGCCATCGGTTGTACTTATACGATTTGTCTCCTTTGTATCTTGTTGCCAAATGAGTTCCGGACCATCTATTACCGTTTCGCCAGTCAGCATTACATGTTCCATAATTGGAATTGCGCCCGATGCGGTTACAAACGGTTCTGCATCTTCATCAGATGTAGCCCATCCGCACTGATCAAAACGAATGCCATACTGCCCTGCATACCCACCTAAATATGCACCCAGACAGTTACTTTCAATTTCAAAGAAACCACGTTTCATTGTATATTTTTCACAACAGATAAAATTTTCAGGATGATTTGTAAGTTGTTCATTTACTATAGCATTACGTTTCATATAGGCTATAGGCATCATATCAGCAGAATATTCAGCCTGAGTAAAACTTACTATCAAATAGCCTCCATAACGATTACAAATCTTAAGAATCTCTCCAAATAGTGCCAAACGTTCCGGGAAAGTAGGAGTTCCATCTTCGCCAAAGCCCCAGAACTGTTCTGCAAAATTCCAACCAATAAAGTTAGGGTATTCATTGAAATATCTTTCGTAGTAAGTAAGATCAAAATCGGAAAAACGACTATGCCCACCCGATGCGCACTGTACCGTACACCATACATTTTTTGCTGCACAGGCCTTAAGCCATGAATCGCACACATTAGGGCCGCTTATGCAGACATTGTCAGATGCCGATAATGATATATTGAAGACGCAATAGGGCAATATATCATCCGGAATCAGTTCTATAATCCGTTCAGGATCCGGATAATTCCAGGTATCTATATGAATGAGCCACATAGGTTGCTCCGGTGAAATAGGACGGCGCAGTTCTGCCGCATAAGATGTTTTAGTAAACAAAATCAGCAATGAAAACATTGCACACAAGCACAAAGCAAACTTTCTCATAACACTCTTATAAATTAGTTGGTGTGCGAAGATAGTCATTTTTCACTACAAACAAAAAGGCCTTCACTTCAAAGTAGTGAAGACCTTTATAGTTTTGTCTATTTTGGAATTATTTAAAACGCCACCAGTCCAAACGGACATCGCCTTCTGCTTCATCTATACAGATATACAGATCATGAACACCCGATGCTCCGTTTATCTTTGTTGAGAACTGACGATACTTTTCTACCTTTCCTGTAGATTTGATATTCACAGTTCCTACAACTTCGCCATCAGGAGAATCCAGACGGATAGTCAGTTTTGCTCTACCTGTACCTGCTGCAGATATAGTGTAGTTTTTAGCACCCGCACCAAAATCAACACCACGCAGACGGATATATTCATCTTTATCAAGATGATAGATATACATTTCACGTTTGCCTTCTGAATATGGCATCTTTTCTACAATACCGGTATTATCAAAACCAATCTTTGCAGACTTCAGTCCATAGCCCCAGTTCATTGTTTCTGCTTCAACACGGCGATAAGGATTGAATAGTTCCAACTGAACATTCTGTTCCTGATCCAACCATAATGGCAGTTCCTGAATAGTACCATCGGCATTGTACTTCATTTCAGTAAATGATACAGAACGACGTTCGTAATGACGCAATATGTCTATGTTCTTTATGTCGTAGTTCTGTCCAAACAGATATGTATGTCCCTTATAGTCGGCAATACCCGGGTGGTTACCTCTGTTACGAGGTGTATGGTCCATAATATGGCCTTTATGTTCCCATGGACCTGTAGGAGATTTACTCATTGCATAACCAATACCTTCAGGACAACATGTTGAAGCAAATGCCATATAGTAGAAATCGCCACGTTTGTAGCACCAGGGACCCTCCTGATAATCAGGAATACGTGGAAGTTTAACAATATCGCCTACAGTAGATATCATATCTTCACCCAATTTTACATAGTAAGTATTTGGATTACCCCAATACATATATGCCTGACCATCGTCATCAATAAATACTGTCGGGTCAATATCTTCCCAGTGTTCGCGTTGCCATACCAATGGTTCGCCAAGCGGATCTTTAAATGGACCGTATGGAGAATCGGCCACCAAAACGCCTATACCATGACCGTGCAGAGGAGCATACAGATAGAATTTACCATTACGTTCTACTGTCTGAATAGCCCACGCACCATTATCACGACTGCGCCATTCAAAGTCTTTCAAAGAAGCAACTGCACCATGCTCTGTCCAGTTAACCATATCGGTTGTTGAATAGAGCAACCAGTCATACATAAAGAAACCTGCAGAACTACGTTCGTTTTCATCGGCAATATCTTCAGGTGAAGAATCGTGAGAAACATACAGGAAGAGTGTATCGCCAACTACCAATGGAGATGGGTCAGCAGTAAACTTTGTCTGAGTGAAAGGCATATTACACTGCTCTACACCACGCATTTCCCACCAGTCAAAATACATCAACTTTGGTCCTTTACGACCAGTGAAACAGAAATATAAATCGTGAATACCGGAAACCTTGGCCTTAACATCTACTACTATAGTCTGCCACTCTTCCCAACCGCCTGTTGCTGGAACATTCACAGTAGCCATTACCTGACCCTTTATGCTATCAAGACGAACTTCTATAGCACCGCCACGCAAACCACTTGACACACGTGCTGTAAATGTACGCGGGAACATACGACCAAAATCCACATTACGCAATTTTATGTAATCGCCATTGTGAATATCAGTTACATATACACCTATTTTATTATTCTGTTCTGTTGACAGACCACGGGAATATGCCATAGTTTCTGCTTCAACCTTTCTATAAGGATTGAATGTACCTACAGGTTCTACACCCTCTTCGGTAGGCATAATTGTTGGGAATGAACCATCTTCGTTATACTTAAATTCTTCTACAGCCACACTACGTCCGTAGCCACCGCCACCCGGCAATTTTCCTGTATGATAGAAGAAATAACTATGACCTTTGTAGTCTGCTACACCTGCATGGTTGGTAAATGAACCTGTATTTGCCTGAGGCATAATCTGACCTGCATATGTCCAAGGACCCAATGGGTTTGTTGCTGTGCTATAGGAAATATGTTCAGGTATTCCACCTGCCGCATAAATCAATTGGTATGTATCACCACGTTTTGTCAACCATGGGCCCTCTACATAGCTGTCTTTATACTGTTTTCCGCGTTCTCTGTTTCTTGGAGCACCAAAAGCCTCTTCTGTCATATCGGCAAGTATCAGTTCTCCTTCATAAGATATCATATCTTCATTCAACTTCAGATAGTAAAGCTGAGGATTACCCCAACATAGCCAAGCCTGGCCATCATCATCAATAAACACACTTGGATCTATATGATCCCAAGAACCATTTTCAAAGAGAGGTTTGCCTATAGCATCACGGAAAGGACCCACAGGAGTATCACTAACAGCCACGCCTATAGCCATACCGCCTGAAATCTTTGAATGGGCGCAGATATACCAATAGAACTTACCGTTACGTTCTATTGCCTGACCGGCCCATGCACGGTCGTCTGCCCACGAAAAAGATTCCAAAGCAAGAGGCGATCCATGATCTACCCAGTTCACCATATCATCTGTTGAATATACACGCCACTCCTGCATCCAGAAGAAATCAGCACCGGCTTCGTCATGACCTGTATATACATACATTCTTCCGTCATGAACAAGTGGGGCCGGATCTGTTGTATAACATGTTTGTACAATTGGATTCTGCGCTATTGCTACAGATGTTACCAGTAATGTCAATAGGTTGATAATTCTTCTTTTCATTTTTATTTATTCAGTTAGTTAATATTTTATAAGCAGTATCATCTGCAAAAATAACAATATTTTTTACATAAATTCACAACATAACCACAATAAATAAAAAAGGTCTTTGCTGCATAACAACAAAGACCCTATATCTATGCGAATATCTTGCTATCAGAAGCCGCCAAAGCCACCCATGCCGCCGCCAAAGCCGCCGCCAAAGTCGCCCATACCGCCGCCGAAGCCGCCCATGCCACCACCAAAGCCACCCATCTGTGGTTCGCTGATTTCGCAACCTTCAGGTACTTCAAACATTGATGCAGGAATCTCTACATTCTCTTCAAGAGTAGCAACAGTCTGTCCCATTGTACCAAAATCTGTTTCAGATTCAGATTTCATAGTAATACCCTGGTAAATCCAAACAAGCTGTTCTACAAAAGTACCCATCATATTAACGCGATAAGAATACTTTTTGCACATTACACCTGCTATCTCTTCTTCTCCAAGTTCTTTAATCTTATTCTTTTTGATGGTTTTTGCATCCAGATTCATCCAATCGATAGGTTTGCTTGAAGACATACCCATGCCCATGCCGCCCATCATAGCACCACCACGGCCACCGAACACCGGCATTTTGGTTGCAGTATTCTCTGCATCGTTTATCATAAGAGTCTCTTCACCTACTACAATTGTACGAGTACTTCTTTCTGCAGTACCTGATACTGTAGCTGTTTTACGACCATAATCATCAAAATAGATTTTCTGAGACATTGATGAGAAATCGAATTCAGCCTGACGACCGCCACCCATAGCGCCGCCGCCAAAGCCCATACCGCCACCAAAGCTGCTCATATCCTGAGGAGCCATTGTGATAATACCAGACTTGATTCCGTAAAGGATTTCAGGTTCTGCTTTCTTCTCTTTTTTTGCACTTACTGACAAACTTACCATTGCAAGCATTGCCACAGCCATCATAATTTTCTTCATAATGTACTATTATTTAAGTTTTAAAAATAATCTACCTACAAACTTACTATACATTTTTTTGGCATAAGTTAAAAGAAAGCAACCATCATAATTGTTTTTTTTGACAGTTGCCTCTATCATAGCGTTTATTTATTGTAAAGTTGGTCTGTTGCCAACACAATAAACATATAGTGGGAAGAACCACCGCCTAATACATATTCTGTCTGCTGCCACAAGAATGGGAATGTAAGCAGTTCAGGGAAGTCAGGACGAATAAGACCTGTTCCAGAAATAACACCACCCGGAATATAGCTCCAGTCCGCACGGTTCAAACCATAGCCTACTGTTGCCGATGTTGCGCCTACACCCGATGCATACGATGCCTGATTTGTTCCAGGATGAGCCCCAAGTACAAAGTTCAAAGCATTAGCTACAGGTTCAGGACTGAATATTTCAGGATAAGCTGAAGCCAGGAAATAGTGACGATATCCAAAACTCTGAATATCCCAACCTTCGCCCCAAACTGCCGGAGAATATGGTACACCATACGGAGTTTCAGCTATCTGTTTGGATAATCCCTCGTTAATAGATGGAACAGCCTTTAAAAATGCCTTACTCCAAGCCTTGGCTTTTCTATTCTTCATTTCAGCAAATTTCTTCTCTATTCTTGCAAGATACCAAGCATTACCCGAAATACCCTTGATAATACTCTCCTGGTTCTCTAACAGATAATTCATATACTCCTCTTTTTCTGTAGCCAGATAGAGTTCAGCTGCAGCATGAGTCTTATTTACTCTTTCGCCTGCAGTGGCATATATTGTTTCAGCTATATTCAGACAGTGAGCGCTTAATGTATCATTAAAGCCACGCAAAACACGTGCAGTTGCTGCAAGATTTGTAGCCGTTGACATTTCACGTCCGGGATTGTTTTCTGTAAATATCCAGCGGTCATCATCATTACCTATAATACCATCTGTCATTGAAGCTGCATCGCCCAAATGAACATATTGTCTTAAATCTCTACAGATAATACCTCTGTAAAGTCTGCCCAAAGCCATATAACTATTAACAATACTTAGTGCGCCATGTTCCACCTGTTGCAATAAATCATTCTTACCATCAGGCTGATGAATTTCGCAGACTCTTGTCTCCTGGTTGATAGATGTCACATCCAGTTCCGGTTTAAATGCTTCGTAAGCCATAGCCAGAATATAGCATTCACCTGACTGTGATTCTATACGCAGGTCAAAGTCACCGGCATCGTGCCAGCCACCAATATTCACACCTTCTACTATTTCGCCGGCTTCAAACTTTGAAAGACCCGGTTTCTGGTCATATCCATCTATATGGTTGAAAGCCGGAGCCATAGCTGCATCGTCCATATGACAAGCATCGTGCCATACTCGATACTTTTCCGTAACTCTCATATGACACATCTGCACAGGTAAGAAGTATTCCAAAACAGGTTGCCATACACCACGAGAATAGATATCGCTTGATATGCCAAAGATTGGAGATTTGCTATCGCCATATATCACCTGATACATACCTTCTGCCTTAACATCTGAAAAATCAACTTCAAGATACTTATATCGCAAAAAATCGCCCCATGGTTCCGGTTTTATAACTCTAACCAGACTATCACCAGCAGCAGTCATCTTAACCAATTTTGCTTCTGTTAGTGGAGTATCGCGAGCATCCAGTTCCACCAAAGCAGTCTTAGGTTGTAAAGGCAGATAGCCCACCTGCGATGTCTGAACTATAGGTTTATAAATCCAATCGGGAGAAATAGTTGGTGAAATACGCCATTTTACTGCACCTTTGGTTTTACCTGCAGGAACTTCACTACGCAATACAAACCAACCATTGTTGTGGTTCATTCTACCATCATACAATTTAAGAGGTGTATCAGTTATTGTTTCAATGGTCACTCTGTTTAAAGCATCGTCCGGACGTGATGTAAACTTTCTACCCACTGCATACGGAGCAGCAATAATATCATCAGCAATGATTGGGTTATATTCACCATCCTTACCTAAAAGATGTTCCAAATCCACTCTGGAGCGTCCTGCACGATGAAAATCGCCTATATGTTCCATATTGCTCTTTACAAATTCCAACGGAGCATTTGGTTGCTGTGGGAAAATACCGCTCTTGTTATCCATTATCCAGGGTTTACCAAACAATGAACCCGGGAAAAATTCAAAATTGAAACCCACCTTACCCAAAAACTCTTCAGGAACAGGCTGATCCAAATCAACGGTAACAATAATATCATCACCATCGGCTTCTACTTTAACTGAATAGCTGAGATGCAGGTCTGGATAAATAATTGGGTTAAAACCAGTTTCGTGTTTACTGGAGTCAGGATATGCCAGAAAGGTTGTTATGGAATTATCTTCCACCTTTCTCCGTAACTGTTTTGGCAAAGGTTGCCATTGACCCGGTGTAGCTTCTAATCGCAAATCGCCATTAGTACCTATTCTATTGCCATTCATAATTAGACAAACACCACTTTGGTGTCCTTCGGGATAGACATCGTCAAACACCATTACATTCACACCTTCGTTCTGAAAATAGCCTTTATTATTCAAGGTAAAACCCTGAGCACTCAAGCCCAAAGCAAAAAGCCCTACTAAGGCTAACAATGAGATTTTCTTCATTTTTTAGTTTAATAATTGGTTAGTTTTTTGCAAAGATATAATTTTTCATTTATCTTTGGCTCATAGCAATAATTAAAACTGATTTATTATGGCAAGTAGAAGAAATTTAAAGAAAGTTATCAGTGATATCATTGGTGATGTATTGACAGAGTGTATTATTTGTGCAAACTACGTTCCGGGTGTTGACCAGAAAGCTATTAGCGACATTATGTTGGAACTGATAGATATAGACGAAGAGTTCATTGCGCGCATAAGCCACACAGAGCCAGGCAATGCAAAACAATACTATAGAGCATTTTATGCCGATTTTGACAATCGCATAAATGCAGTTATTGAGAAATTCAACAATCTGAAGAAATAATAAAACAGAAATATGAATAGACGTCTGACAACCTTGATGTTGCTGACACTATTGACTATTAGCCCCGTATCTGCCCAAAGCTCCTATGGGGCTATTCGCAACTCAATAGCGCAGCATTTTGCACAATACCAATGCAGCTATATGGACCTTAAAAATGTAAGGGTAAGCCGCAGTGTAATAAGCCATGACAATAAGCGAATAGACATATACCTAAACCAAAACTTTGCCTACCAGCTATTCCGTCCGGAAACTATAGATACAATATACAACAATTTGCGTAGCAATCTGCCACAAGATGTACGCAGATACACCATAAATATATATAGTAACGATAGACGCATAGAAGATATGATTCCCAACTATGCCAGAAAAACAAAAGATAGTGGACTATTATGGAATGGTACTGTTTACAACGGAGAACCTTGGGTAAAGAACCTTTCCAAATCGTTTAGCATAGACAAGGGGTTGGAGAATACTCACCTTTTTGTAACGCCCAGCCATGGATACCATTTTGACAGCAGCAAAGACGGACGTTGGGAATGGCAACGTCCACCTTTATACACTACGCGCGAGGACCTGCTTTCCCAATCATTTGTATATCCATACATAATACCCATGTTGGAAAATGCCGGTGCCATAGTCTATTCATCACGTGAAAGAGATTGGCAAACAAAGTGCATAATAGTTGACAACAGTTCAGACAAACAGAGTTTCAGACTAACATCGCCTAAAAGAAAGAGTTGGCAAAAGAGAATGGGAGCAGGTTACAATCCCGATTCTGCCAAAATATGTCTTACAGGTAATAAATCGACTGTCAATACCATAAACACAAACAGCGGAAAGGCAAGCAACAATGCAGTTGCAATGTGGATTCCAAATATTCCTGCCGATGGTGATTACGCTGTTTATGTAACCTACCAATCTTATCCCAATAGTGTCAACAATGCCAAATATCTGGTATTTCATTCAGGAGGAACAACAGAATTTACTGTAAACCAACAGATAGGTGGCGGAACTTGGGTATATTTAGGAACTTTCCATTTTAAGCAGGGGCAGAGTACACAGGGAATGGTTACTCTGGACAACAGCAACAGTAGTAACGGCATGGTTTGTGCCGATGCAGTACGTTTTGGTGGTGGTTTCAGCACGGCAACCAGAGAGAATCAGCCATCCGGCATAGCCCGATATCTGGAGGGTGCAAAATACTACGCAGAGTTTGCCGGCGCACCCGACTCCGTATTCAGCAAATACAGTGGTGCCGATGAATATCGCGAAGATATCTGGACACGTCCATATATGACCAATTGGCTGTCAGGCAGTTCTATCTTTAACACAGCAGAAAAAGGTCTGGGCGTTCCTATAGAGTTAGCATTTGCACTACATACCGATGCCGGATATTTCTATGGCGACACACTTACCGGTTCATTGGGAATACACACCACTCGTCATAACGATGGGGTATTGGGTAACGGACATACACGAGATGTATCGCGCGATTTTGCCGATATGGTTCTGTATGATTTAAAGAACGACATTACTGCTATAACAGGAAGAGACTGGACAGAACGCGGAATATGGGATAAGGACTACTGCGAAAGCAGAGAGCCGGCAGTAGCATCCATGATACTGGAACTGCTTTCACATCAGAATTTCTATGATCTGAAATTTGCGCTAAACCCGAATTTCCGATTCCTGGCTTCGCGTTCCATTTACAAATCCATTGCCAAATGGGTAAACTTTATGCATTCGCGTCCTACGGTTATACAGCCACTACCTGTAAACAGTTTCATGATACAGGAAGAACGGAGCAACAACACCATAACTCTATCCTGGCAACCCACTACCGACCCATTGGAACCTACAGCCATGCCAACAAGTTATGTTGTCTATACCGCTATAGATGACGAAGGTTTTGACAATGGCATCTGTATAAACAGCAACAGTTATGTTATTTCGCCAAAAAAAGGACATATATACCGTTTCAAAGTAACTGCCCTGAATGATGGTGGAGAAAGTTTTCCCTCTGAAACGCTATCGGCATACATATCGGAAAGTAATAAAAAATACATATTGATAGTAAATGGTTTCCAGCGTTTAAGCGGACCTGAAGCTATTGAAACAGAGAGCGAACAGGGATTCAATTTAGCAAGAGACCCTGGTGTATCATATATAGCATCACCTGTATTCTGTGGCGAACAACAGGTATTCAGCAAAGACAACATGGATTTGGAAGATTCACTCGCAATAGGTTTCAGCAATGACCTGTATAATGGTGATGTGTTGGCAGGCAATTCATTCAACTATCCGTTTATACACGGCAAAGCAATAGCAGAGAGTTCCAACTATTCATTTGTATCCTGTAGTCGCGAAGCCGTAGAAAACGGTGAAATAAGTTTATCCAATTATGAGATTGTGGATTACATATTGGGTTTGCAAAAGCATACAGCAGAAGACACCATCTATAACAAAGACTACTCTACCCTGTCGCCGGCTATACAGGATGCATTAAGTTCATATTTGGATGGTGGTGGTAGTCTGCTTCTGACAGGTTCCTATTTAGGCAGCGACATGTGCAGCACCGTACAAGGTGAAAAGTTCTTGGAAGAGAAACTTCATCTAAACTATAGCGGATCCATTACAGACATAGAAGAAGACGTTGTTTCCGGCATAAAAAGTAATATTAACATAAATAGAAAACCAAACAGAGAGTTTTATGCTTTACCACGTCCGGAAATATTGGAACCTAATGGTAAAGCCATTGCCATTATGACCTACAAAAAACGGAAATATAGTGCCGGCATAGGTTACAATGGCAAAGACTACAACTGCATAGTTATAGGTTTCCCATTTGAAAGTATCACCAATGAAAAAGACCGCAACAAAACCATGCAGGCATTTATCAAATACCTTAGCAAGTAGAGATTAGAATTGGTAGCCGCGGAACAGTTTGCCGCTTCCTTCCAGTTCTGCACCAAAATAGAAACCCACCTGTGTAGGCTGATTATAGCCTACATTCTGGGTTGCTATACTTATACGATATACAGGATCTTCCAGGAATGTATGGAATCTGTATTTGGTTATTTCAGGAGATATATAAAGACGCAGAGAATTATTATCGTAACTACGCAGTAACACCTCTTCACGCCAATCTCCAATAATATCGCCCTGGAGTGATGGATTACTCTTGGTCCCATTATTTGAAACGCAATTATCAAAACGCTGTATGGCTGCAGCCATCTTCAGTACTTTATGATACTTTGACACTTGTGTATTGTCCTGCATTTCGCGCAACAGATCTCCATCCCACCATACAGCCATATTTACCGGTATTCCAACAGTGGATTTAGTAAACTGCGAACCTGTAACAGAGCGTATTCCATCGGAAGCCGATGACCACATCTCCAAACCCGGGTTTTCATCATCTATATCGGCAGCCATACATCTACCGACATCTTTGCCTGATGGTATCTGGAATATTATTCGTCCGGTTGCAGCATCTCTAAGTACAGAACCATCTTTTTTATTTTCATGACAACTCCACACCTGCAGAGCATCGTTATCGGGGAAAAATGCTGTCAGGTGCATTGCATCGCCGTGTCCCAACCCTGTTGAGTAGAGACCTGTTCCATCATTATCTATACAGCAGGCTCCATATACTATTTCATCGCAACCATCACCATCTACATCGCCTACACGCAGATTATGATTGCCCTGTCCGCGATACTTTTCATTTCCCGGGGTATTGGTATCGAACACCCAACGCTGTTTCAGTTCTTTGCCATCCCAATCGTAAGCTGCCAATACTGCACGGGTATAGTAACCGCGACACATCACCACACTGGCTTTTTTACCATCCAAATAACCCACAGCAGCCAGATAGCGCTCACTGCGGTTTGCATAGTTATCGCCCCATGAACGCAAATCGCCACGCTGCGGAGTATAATCTATGGTGGTCAATGCTTTACCTGTAGCACCTTCAAACAGTGTAAGATATTCCGGTCCGTATGCTATGTATCCGTAATGGCCTTCAATATCCCAATTCACAGAACCATCTGCATTTAATCCGTAACGGTGGTCTTTTGTAGCATCGCCTATAACAGTTCCCGCAGCATCCACAGTGCCATCGGCACTCTTTACCACAAGTTCTGCACAGCCATTACCATCCAAATCATATACTATAAACGGAGAATAGTGGGCACCGGCACGAATGTTTTTACCTAAATCTATGCGCCACATAAAAGTCCCGTCCAGTTTGTAAGCATCTATGTAGGTATTGCCTGTAAAACCACTGTGTGAATTATCTTTTGAATTTGAGGGATCCCATTTCACTATAATCTCATACTGACCATCGCCATCAAGATCGGCCACAGAAGCATCGTTAGCTGTATATGTATATTCTTCGCCCCTTATGTTTTCAGCATCGGCAGGACGCTGCAACGGTATCTCCAAATAACCAATAGGAGCATCGGCTTTAAGCACCCAACTGCCTCCTGATGTTCTATCTCTTTTTAAGGTCTTTGTCTTTCTAACCTTATATACGGTCTCCCTTTCTGCCCTATTGGCATCCATAAAGGTGGTAGATTTTGTTATGGGTTCTTTAGTTATTCGTTTACCGTTTTTATAGACGTGGAATGCGGTTTCCGGAGTATCGCCCTCCATAAAACGCCAGCTAACCATGACACTGTCTTCAGACGTTCTGAAAGCTACCACTCCGCGATCCAAATCTTCCATCTGCAAGTCATTACTATAAGCTGTTTGTGCATCAACCATCTGCACTGCCAGAATCATTCCCAATAACACTGCTACCTTTTTCATAATTCCCATATTTTATGTTCTGTAATTTCAAACTCTATTTCTTTCTGCAAAAATCCTATTACAACCCATATATTTGCATAAAGTTTTATAATCCAAGCACAAATATAAAGCAGGAAAAATCCCCATCCTATAGGATTTACCCTAAAAAATTGCAACCTATCTACTTTGTTATGCGTGATGCCTCAGCAGCCAATGACAATGTGATAGATAACTTTGAGCAGATTTTCAAGCACTATTCACCCGATACAACTTGTAGAATCATTGAAAATGAAAAGAGAATTTAAGGACCCCAAAAACATTTACTAACAAAAGAAAATTGTTATTTTTGCAGAAAGAATGGAAAAAGGAGCCGTTATGTCAGAGAAGGAAATGAATTCATACAGATTCGGCACAGGCCAGGAACCTACTGATGAAATGCTGGAGCAGGTTATGAAAGAGGTTGCCCAAGAAGCACGCGAAAGCAGTAAAAGAGCTGCTGCTGCTCATTTCGAGCAAATGCGCAGAAACATTGCTATCAAACGCGAAAAATGGGCTAAACAAATCAATCAAGCGGTAAATGTCTAAGGATACGCTTAAACCTGAATTGATTATCATAGCCGGGCCTAATGGGTCGGGCAAAACTTCTGTGACTAAAAGATTTCTACATCACGAATGGGCTGAAGGTACTACCTACATAAACCCCGATGAAGTGGCAAACGATATGTTTGGCGATTGGAACTCTCGGGAAGCGGTGTTGAACGCAGCAAATTATTGTGCAGAATGGAGAGAGAAATGTTTGATCGAAAGAAAAAGCTTTGTCTTTGAAACTGTTATGTCTGCTGAAGATAAAATTCAATTCATCATCAAGGCCAAAAATGCTGGTTTCTTCATTCGATTGTTCTTCATCTCAACAGAAAATCCGAAAATAAATGCCTCGCGAATTGCCGACAGGGTGATGAAAGGAGGACACGATGTTCCTATCTCCAAAATTATTTCAAGGTATTACAAGGCTATAGAGAATTGTAAAACTGTATCTTCCATCGTTGACCGTCTTTATGTTTATGACAACTCCGTGGATGGAGAAGATGCAAAAATACAATTCCGTTTAGTAAATGGTGTTATGGGTAAAATGTATGTAACAGATGTGCCTGAATGGGCACAAGCCATATTACCCGACACCGAAGATGAAATTCAAATTTAAAATTCAATAGTATCAAACGAATGCGGTGTAGAACACTGGTTGCATTTGTAAATATAATTCACTCATCTGTAGAATATCTATTAGTCATTCACCTTTGAAATTTTGATGATTTTTCAAAGGCGAAGATAGAAAAACGATCCATATAAACGAGAAATTAGGACGTACTGTTACCATACGCAATATAGACGATGCCTACTTAATGATGACAATGTGATAGATAACTTTGAGCAGATTTTCCAACACTATTCACCCGATATTAATTGAAGAATTATATAAAAGAAAAAAGAGAATATTAATTGTCAAAAAAACATAAGCCATAACATCAACTGAAAGAAAAATGTTATTTTTGTGGCAGATATAATTAGTTTGTAGTTATGAATAGCGTTACAAGAGACAGAATCATTCCCTCTATTCAGAGGTATTTTGCGACACAGCCTATCGCAAAGGCATGGTTGTTTGGTTCTTATTCTCGTGGCGAGGAGTCTGCCGACAGCGATGTGGATATCTTGGTCGTTTTTGATAAAGATGCCAATATTAGTCTATTCAAATATGCCGACATGATTTGCCAATTGGAGAGCCTGTTAAAGCAAAAAGTCGATTTAGTAGAGGAGGGATCACTGCTTCCTTTCGCTGCGGACACTGCAAACAAAGACAAGGTGTTAATCTATGAGAGAGGCTGTTAGAGACAAAGGACGCATAGAACATATGTTGGTGGAGTATCGCCGTGATTTAGGCAAACGCTCTCAACAGCAAATAGACTTTGAAGGTGAAACAGGCTTCCGTAGTTGAAATAATAATTTACCATTCCCTAATGCAGCCAAAATCTCACTATTGGCATTATCCACTGCTGAAGTATCAAATTTTCCATGAGAGTGAACGCCGGAACTGTTATTATTTAGCATTGATGACAGGAGTATTATGTATGTAAAATAGATTTTGTACTTTTGCGGTGGATAAAATAAGTTGATATGCAGAGCTACAGAGATATAAGCGAATGGTTGCCAACCACAAAGAAAGAGTGCGAACAGTTAGGTTGGGACGAACTTGATGTAATTCTATTCAGTGGCGATGCGTATGTTGACCACCCATCGTTTGGAACAGCAGTTATAGGCAGAGTATTGGAAGCCGAAGGACTGCGCGTAGCAATAGTTCCACAGCCTAACTGGCAGGACGATTTGCGCGATTTCAAAAAATTAGGCACTCCAAAACTCTTTTTCGGAGTAACTGCAGGCTGTATGGATTCTATGGTAAACCGATACACCGCCGGCAAAAGACTACGTTCAGAAGATGCCTACACCCCCGATGGCCGTCACTCCGGACGTCCGGAATACCCCACCATAGTTTATACACAGATACTGAAAAAACTATTTCCGGACACCCCTGTAGTTATAGGAGGCATAGAGGCATCCATGCGCAGACTGACACATTATGACTATTGGCAGGACAAACTTCTGCCAAGCATACTTGTAGAAAGCGGTGCAGACTATTTGGTTTACGGAATGGGCGAAAAACCTATAACAGCCATAGCCCACGCACTAATGGAAAACAGTCCGAAAGATGCTCACAGTGCTATTATCAACCAGCCTCAGATAGCTTTTCTAACTGTTGAAAGCAACTTACCAAATGGTATTTCCGGCAAAGACAAACTACTATATTCTCACTCTGAATGTCTGACAGACAGATACAAACAGGCAGCCAATTTCAAAGTGATAGAAGAGGAATCGAACAAGATAGAGGCAAGCAGAATAATACAGAAAACAGGCAATAGTTTTACCGTTGTCAATCCGCCTTACCCGCCTATGACAACAGAAGAACTGGACAAAGTTTACGATTTGCCTTACACACGACTGCCCCATCCAAAATACAAGAACAAACGCATTCCGGCATACGAAATGATACGCCACTCCATCACTCTGCACAGAGGCTGTTTTGGAGGATGTGCCTTCTGCACCATATCGGCTCACCAGGGCAAGCAGATCGCCAGCCGTAGCAAAGCCAGCATACTGAAAGAGGCCAAACAGGTAGTTCGTATGGACGATTTCAAAGGATACATTTCCGATTTGGGCGGTCCGTCAGCAAATATGTACAGACTTTCCGGCAGAGATAAAGAGTTGTGCCGCAAATGCAAGCGTCCAACTTGCCTGCACCCCAAAGTGTGCCCAAACCTGAACACCGATTTAAATCCGCTGATAGATATTTATCAGGCAGTAAGTGCCATACAAGGAGTAAAAAAGTGTTGCATAGGAAGCGGAATCAGATATGACATTCTGCAATATCGTGATGCTGATGACAAGATAAACCAGTCACATACAGCATATACCAAAGAGCTGATAACCAAGCACGTTAGCGGACGCTTAAAGGTTGCCCCGGAACATACTTCAGATTCCGTATTGAACCTGATGCGTAAGCCATCGTTCCGTTCTTTCGAAGAGTTTAAACGAACATTCGACAAGATAAACAAAGAGCAGAACTTGAATCAGCAACTTATACCATACTTTATAAGCAGTCATCCGCAGTGCACGCCGGAAGATATGGCAGAACTTGCCGTAAAGACCAAAAAGCTGAATTTCCATTTGGAGCAGATACAGGACTTCACCCCTACTCCAATGACATTAAGTACAGAGATATTCTACACAGGTATAAACCCATACACCATGAAACCTGTATATACCGCACGTACCCAAAAAGAGAAACTTGCACAGAGACAGTTCTTCTTCTGGTACGAACCGGCACAACGCTCCAAAATAATAGCAGAACTGAAACGTATGGGACGTTCAGACCTTATCCACAGGCTATTCTAATTTAAAAAACGCCCAACACAATATTAGCATCAATATTCAATTTTCTGCTAATCTCACGCCCCACCTTCAGGGTAGGTTCACATTTGCCGGACAGATATTCACTTATACGGGAAGGACTAACTCCAAGTATTTTAGCAAGACCGCTCTGTGTAATACCCATCTCAAACATACGCAGTTTCATCACCTCTGCTAAAGAAGGTTCACCAATTGCAAAATGTTCTTCAGAATAATCTGCCACCATATTTGACAGCAGTTCCAATTCAATGCTATTAGGGTCGGTCAATGGTGTATTATCATCAACCAACGGGAGCAACTCTTCTACGCGCTTTACAGCCCATTCATACTGAATTTTATTTTCAATCTTTGCCATATCCTACATCCATTATATGGTTCTACTATCTATTTTGTCATACTCGGCATGTGTACCAATAAACCGTATATACACAAACCGGATTGTAAACTTAATAACCACCACCAAACGATGGTTATTCCCTTTGATATTGAACACATAACGCTGATTTCCAATATTATCCACACTATTAAATGTAGCTTTAACATCAGCAAAGCATCTCCATTCACTACGTTTAACAATTGATACCCACTCCTGCAAGGCAATACGTGTATCAGGATGCTTTTCTATATATTCCTTCAAAGTCTGCTCTGTAAATATTCTCATAGTACTTTCTATTATTTTTGCAAAGATAACCAATAATTCTGAAATTCAAAAGTTTTTTCCATAATCCAAATAAAGTACGCTTTTCAAAGATTTTTTTATTCACAATTGGAACTATATAACTATGATGAATAATTTGATGTGTTTGGGCAGCGCGAAACAGAATTGGGTAACCCCTACAATAGTGATATAATAAAACTGAGGCTAATTGGAAAAAGCCCGGTGTAATACCGAGCTTTATTCCAATCTAAGCGATCCTGATAATAATGTTAAACCGTCCAACTTTTTGGGGGTCACATCAAAATATCCGGGGGGGGTATGTATTTTTATGTTGCCCACTTGTATGACGCAATTGGTAGTACTACTTGTCAGCAAAAACTTCTGCGATAGTAGTTTCCAGTTCTTCACCATGAAGGCCTATAGCAACTATTTCACCCTTAGGCGAAATCAGTATCATTTCAGGAATAGCACTTACACCATAAATTTCAGAAGCAATAGTTTCCCAACCCTTTAAATCTGAAAGGTGAATCCATGGCAACTCCAAACGATTAATAGCATCTACCCAGTTTTCATGCTCGATGTCAAAAGAGAGACCAACAATCTGCAAGCCCTTGCTTGAATAAGTATTGTAAATCTCCTTCAAAGCAGGCATGGAAGCTATACATGGACCGCACCATGAAGCCCAAAAATCTATTAGGACATAATTACCTTTACCAACATACTCTGAAAGGCTATGCATAACACCTGCTGTATCGGCCATTTCCAGATTGTGGAACTTTTGACCGGGCAAACGTTTCTGCAAAGCCATGTAGAACTTCCAGACATAATCCATATCAGGGTGGGCAGTAAACATATACTCTTCCTTCATGCACTCTGCAAGTTGTTCGTGACTAAGTTCAAAAAGCATATCATTGAAGTACAGAGGATAAACAGGAAGAATATTATCCAGATTAGCCTTAATAAACTCCCATGACAGATTGCAATAACGCTTTATCAACTCGTCAAAATCCGGACTGTCTGTGCTTTGTAACTGTTCAACCTCTGCTCCAAGAGCAGCTATATCCTGCTGATACTTAATAAAAACCTTGTTAACATCAGATCCCTCTATCAAAGTGTTACTATTGAAATCTACCACAACCTTTGACATTTCAGGATCTGCCATAACTACCATTGAAGCGTCATTTTCATCTTCAATTTCAATGAACTTATACATTGGCACACGAACTGTCTGGGTAAACTTTCCATCTTCTGTATAATTCGCATATCTTTGTGTTTTTTCTGAAGATGAGAGTTCCTGAATAAACAGATTGTGTGCGCCTTCGCTCAGCAAGCCTTCAATAACAAACTCAATAGTGTCACACTCCATTGGTGTAAAAACAAATTCCTTACTCTGTTGCTTCTTGCATGATGTTGCGAATAAAGCAACAAATGCCACTAATATAAACAAGTTCTTTTTCATACGTTTAATCTAATTTTTACTGCAAAGATACAGCCACTTTATTCAATTTGTATATTTATGTTCACAAAAATACTTTTCGGAGATATTTTTTTCCGGAAAAACTACCTACATAATCAATTCATATTTTAAAAATCAACCATACTTAGTTGGTAAGGACAAATCCGCCACGAGGCTGGCATATAATTTCTACCGAACTATTTGCTGTAGCAGAAAAATCCACCTTATCTATCATACAGTTCTCCTGTTCATATTCAGCCTGAGTATCAACAAAAAGAACGCTTGTAGATATTTCTGCAGGCAGATTAAATGTAATGTTTTTCTCTTCATCACTGCCATTCAGACCACCTATATACCACTTTTCGCCACATCTGCGTGCCATTACCACATATTCACCCGGATAACCTGCCAGCAGTTTGGTATCATCCCATACCGTAGGCAGTGATGAAATAAAATTACGCACATCTTCACTCTGAGCCATATACCCTTCAGGACGGTCTGCCAGATGTTGAAGAGTAGATTCAAACACTACAAGCAGAGCCAGTTCATGAGCATCGGTAGTGATATGCGGGAACTGAGAATTTGTAAAAGTACAAGGAGTATAATCCATTGGACCTACCACATTTCTGGTAAATGGCAATGTACAGTTATGAGCTGCTGCTCTGTTTGTAAGCACCGGAGCATTATTATACCATTCAGCGCCATAAACACCCTCTACAGATACCATATTCGGATAGGTACGCTGAAAACCACGCGGAATAGTAGCACCATGGAAATTAACCATCAGTTCATATTTGGCAGCATCTTCCAGGATATCTATAAAATAGTTCATGGTAGAAAGACTGTCCTTTTGGAAGAAATCCACCTTAATACCCTTTACTCCCATCTGTTGCAGTTTAGCAAATTCTTTCTCTCTGTTCTCCTTATTGTTAAGGCGATACAGAGGTCCCGGACCTAACCAGGCAGTAGATGAATTATACCACAGTAAAGGTTTAATGCCACGTTCCTTTGCGTATGCAATGGCATCATCCAGATTGCCACCATTGGACATTTCGTCCCATTCCCAATCTATAAGAACGTAAGGCAGATTCATATCCACTGCAAAATCTATATACTTCTTGACTATCTGGAAATCTTTCGATCCGTGATTATATGCCCAATAAATCCACGATACCAGTCCCGGTTCTATCCATGATGTATCTCCTATAGCACATGGAGTACTTACATCTGTAACCAAAGTAGATTCCACCACATCGGCAAGCGAACCAATAATAGCCACATTCCAGGTAGATTTCCACCCTTTCTTGCATACCATTTCATCTTCCTGCATACGTATTCTGTAACGTGTGCGGTCTTCTCTGTTATTCAACCATGAACCACAGTTTTCGCGAGTAACATCGGCTTCGGTAAGCAACATAAATACTGAATCATTCATTTCAAACAGAGCAGGATAGCCCCAATCGCCACCACGATTATTACCTACGCCATCGGTATTAAGCGGATAGAAATCTTCGTATGATTCGTGCCACTTCTGAGTCCATCTCTTCAAACCTTGTGGAATATTATAAGTGGTGGTCGATTTGGTAAGCACCACATTTTGCGGAAATTCGAAGCGGAAAGCCACACCATCAGAATAAACCCTTAAATACATCTTCATCTTGGTCCCGGCACCGCTTTCAAAAGAAAAAACTCTTTCCAAGGCATAATTAACAATATTACTGCGTTTTCCACTTATCATATTGTATTCATTAGCAATCATCTTTCCCACACTCACATTAACCAATTTGAAATCGGTGGTATCGTCCTTAATTTCATACCCCAAATCGGACACTTTCACTAAAGGCACTTTTATACTATCGTCAGTCCTATAGTAGATAGTAAAATCGCTATCATCGTAATTTACTTGAATTCCAATTTGGTTAAAATAAAACGATAAAACATTTTTAACCTCTATACAACCCACCATAGTGAGTATTACCACACACAACAAGAATAACTTTTTCATAGTAACCTATTATATAATAATTAGTAACATCACAAAAGTAGCATTAATATTTAATATTGCAGCTTTTATAATGTGAAATATCAAAGTAAACTTACTATTTACCGCCCAAATATTTGTACCTTCGCAAAAAATTAAGCCAGTGTATTTAGAACATCTTTTTGTAGCAGATTACAGGAACCTACAGTTAGCAGAATTGGAGTTATCGCCCAAAATCAACTGCTTTGCAGGTAATAACGGTGTAGGCAAAACCAACCTTTTGGATGCAGTCTATTACCTGTCGTTCTGTAAAAGTGCATTCAATTCGCTCGATTCACAGATTATCCGTCATGGTGCAGAAGCATTTCAACTGCAAGGCATCTACAGTATGCCTGACGGCAGCAAGAGCACCATATCGTGCGTAGCCAAACAGAAGGGCAGAAAACTGATAAAAAAAGACAAGAAAGAGTATCAGCGCTTTTCTGAACACATAGGCTACATTCCATTGGTAATTGTATCGCCTTCCGATACACAGCTTATAATAGGCGGCAGCGAAGAGAGACGCAAATTTCTGGATGTGATGATATCACAATATGACAAGGAGTATCTGAAACAGCTTATTAACTACAACAAAGCGCTTACCCAGCGTAATACTATGCTTAAAATGGAGACAATGCCCGACTCCGATCTATTCCTTATGTGGGAGCAGGTAATGTCCGATTCCGCAAACATAATTTACCAAAAACGCAAAGAACTGATAGATAGCATAATTCCTTACTTTCAGGAACTATATGTTGCTATATCGGGCGGTTCTGAGAGAGTTTCATTCAGTTACACTTCCCATTTGGACAGAGGAAGTCTAATAGAGCAATTAACAGGAAACAGGCAAAAAGAACGCATAGTGGGCTACACTCTGCATGGCATACACAAAGATGATCTGATAATGGAACTTGAAGGCTACCCCATAAAGAGAGAGGGGTCGCAAGGACAGTCCAAAAGCTATCTTACTGCGCTAAAACTTGCTCAATATATGTTGCTGTGCCAAGTGTGCAACGGCAAAAAACCTATATTGCTGTTAGACGATATATTTGACAAATTAGATTCAAACAGAGTGAACAGCATACTTAAATTAGTAGCCGATAAGAGATTCGGTCAGATATTTATAACCGATGTAAACCGCACCAACATAGAGCAGATGATATCCGGTTTGGATTGCGAATATAAGGTGTTCTCTATTGATAAAGGAACTGTTCTATGAAAAGGAAAAAGACCGAAGGAATAAAAGATGTCATTTATCAGTACCTACGCGATAATGGTCTGGAGACACCACTAAATGAATTCAGAGCAACACAAGCCTGGAGTAGCATAGTTGGACCGGCCATATCAAAATACACCACAGATATAAAGATCTACAATCAGACTATGTTTGTATCGGTATCATCATCGGTAGTAAGAAACGAACTACTTATGAAACGCAGCCTGCTTACAAAAAAAGTGAATGACCACGTGGGAGCCCAGGTGATCACTCAAATTGTATTCAAATAGACAGTATTATTCAAGCACCTCTATAGCTTTTTTCACCGTACTGTCATCTTCATTAATATACTTTACATAATCTTCCATCTCCATAGCATCATAAATAATGGTAGCATAGAGCAATCTCTTTAACTGTGCAATAGCTTCGGCAGTAGCACTTGAATCGCGCTTTACACCATCTTTATCTGCCGCCTGCTGCAACTGTGCTAGTACATTGTTATTATCTAAATAGGTGGCCAGTTTATCTGTAGAATCATATTTGGCAAGTTCAGTTCTACGACCATCAACATAACGGAACGAAAACTTATTGACAATACTCTTTCTTACTATAGAAGCATAATATTCAGAATAGGCTATAGTATCCTGCGGCACAAAATGGTCAGGCATAATACCACCGCCACCATATACTGTACGACCATTTTTGGTCTTATACACTTCGTTTTCATTATGCTTAACACTATCGGCAGAGAAAAATTCGCCATGCTCATAACGTTTTACAATATCCATGGCATAATCTTCGCCATCTTCACCATACGGTTTCTGAATACAGCGACCGGACGGTGTGTAATAACGGGCAATGGTTAGTCTTATACTTGAACCGTCAGAAAAATCTATAGGTTCCTGAACCAATCCCTTACCATATGAACGGCGTCCTACTATAGTACCACGGTCATTATCCTGTATAGCACCGGCAAAAATTTCACTCGCAGAAGCACTTGTTTCATCAATCATCACCACAAGCGGAATATTCTGATACCTGCCGTGTCCGTTTGCACGCTGTTCGGCATAACGACTATGAGCACCTTCAGTATAGACTATCATGTCATTTTTTGGAAGGAATTCATTCACCATCTGAATGGCTGTACCCAAATATCCACCGGTATTTCCACGCAAATCCACAATCAGTTTTTTCATTCCCAAATTCTTCAGATTCGCAAGGGAATTCATCATTTCGGTGTATGTAGTTTCTCCGAATTTATTTATCAAGATATAACCTATATCGCTTGTTATCATATAACTTGCGTCAACACTCTTTAGCGGAATAGGACCACGTTCTATTGTAAAGTCTATAAGTTCGGGTTCACCGGTACGCATCACACTGATAGTAACCTCAGACCCTTCTGGACCCTTTAGATTTTTTACTACATCATTGCTCGATATACCCTGACCTGCATATAGAGAATCATCGATAAGAATAATCCTATCGCCTGCCAGCACACCCACCTTTTCCGATGGTCCTCCACGAATCACACTGTTCACTCTTATAGTATCTTCCTGAACAGAGAACTGAATACCTATACCGGAAAAACTTCCGTGCAGTTCATCGTTACTAATTTGAGCCTCTTCTGCAGGATAGTATGCCGAATGTGGATCCAATTCGTCCAAAATCATTGGCAACACCTCTTCTATAAGAGAATCCACATCAATCTCTTCCACATAACTATGCTCCATTGCAGTAAGCAGAGTACTAACTTTGTTGGTTCTGTTGCTGACACGCAAAAAATTCTCAATCTTCACATTCTCACGTTGCCATATTCTAAAGATAGTATAACCACCAGCTATAAAACCTCCAATCAAAGCAAATATCAGCAATATTATTGCATAAATTTTCTTCATACCAAACGTCAATCGTTAAGTTCCAAATAATCCACAACTATGCCGGCTCTTTCCAATAAATCTATGCCATCGGTCAATCTGTATTTTTCAGTATAAACTACACGTTTAATGCCTGCTTGAATTATCAATTTGGCACACTCTATACATGGTGATGCTGTTACATACAGAGTTGCACCTTCGCTGCTGTTACTCGACTTTGCAAGTTTGGTAATAGCATTTGCTTCGGCATGTAACACGTATGGTTTGGATGTGTTATTATCGTCTTCACATATATTTTCAAAACCTGTAGGGGTACCATTATAACCATCAGAGATAATCATCCTGTCTTTTACCACCAATGCACCTACCTTTCTACGGGTACAATATGAATTTTCTGCCCATATTAAAGCCATACGAGCATACCTCTTATCAAATTCCTGCTGTTTTTTAATATTCATAATGTAGTCTCAATTAGTTTAGTCATATCAGGTATATATATTTCCTTTCTCTTTAACACAATAAGTCCACTTTCGGCCATATCATTCAGTTCGTTCGACACCTTCAGTCTGGTAGTATCCATCAAACCGGCCAAAGTATTCATCTTTATCTGCAAATACTTTTCACCATACTGCAGTTCGGACAATCCTTTAACAAACCTGATTATACGTTCTCTCAAAGTAAACTCTTTTCTGCTCCATATAAACCTATCTACAACCTGCGCCTTACCGCTAAGCATATTCAACAGGTTCATTCCGCAAATATCATACTTATTCAATTCCGAATATACATACTGTTTATCAATAAGCAACACGCTGATATCGGTCTGAGCATAGTAATCATGATTAAATGTAGCCGACACGCCAAACATGGCAAATGGTTCCAGCAAAAAAGGAGCACCTATCACCTCTTTATATACGAACCCTGCCACAGCCGATTCTCTAGAACTGACAACAGAACCATTTATCAGAAAGACAAAATCAGTGCATGCGCTACCTGCTTCTATAAATTTTGTTCCTGCCTTATATTTAATAAAGTTAAGTTTCAGCTTCATCAACAGAGCATCAAAATTCTGCTTTGTCATTCCCTGAAACAGGGGCAATTGTAATAACGTATCGTACATTCTATTGTTTTTGCTATTTTATTTTTACAAAGTTAGTCATAAAGAGTTGATTTGTGAAAAAAGAGAAACTATTTTATTATTTTTTGTGATTTAAAATACACCGATAATAGAAAAATAACACTATATTTGAAAGCGAATAGTTTCTATTCGGCACAAGTATTGTTTAACAACAAATATTTAATAATATGAAAGAACTTAAAGGAACAAAGACAGAAGCTAATCTCTGGACAGCTTTTGCAGGTGAATCACAGGCACGTAACAAATACACTTACTTTGCATCACAGGCAAAGAAGGAGGGTTATGTTCAGATTTCACAGTTGTTTGAAGAGACTGCAAACAACGAAAAAGAACACGCAAAAATCTGGTTCAAATTATTGAAAGGCATTGGCAGTACAGCTGAAAACCTGAAGGCTGCTGCAGAAGGCGAAAATTACGAATGGACAGACATGTATGACGGCTTTGCTAAAGAGGCTGACGCAGAAGGTTTTGTAGAGATTGCTGCCCTGTTCAGAAGTGTTGCAGCCATTGAAAAAGAGCACGAAGAGAGATATCTCAAATTGCTTGAAAACCTTAACACAAACAGAGTATTTATTAGAGAAGACGTTGTTATATGGCACTGCACAAACTGCGGACATTTAGTAATAGGAAAAGAGGCTCCTGAACTCTGTCCTGTTTGCGCACACCCAAAGGCATACTTTAAAATCAAAGACGAATCTTATAAATAACATCTAATATGGTAGAGATTTTCAACTCTATGGATCCTGCATTAAAGTTGTTCTGGATTATTGCCACTATAGCAAGTGTAGTATTCATAATTCAGGCCACTATGGCATTGATAGGCTTTGATTCCGATGCCGATGGTGACATAGGAATGATGGACGATGCCGGTTTCTCCGGTGTATTCTCATTCCGCAACCTTATAAACTTCCTGCTTGGTTATGGTTGGTCGGGAGTTGTTTTTTATGACAATATTGAAAACCGATTCTGGCTGTATATAGTAAGTATTGCTATAGGTCTGGCATTTGTGCTGGCATTTGTACTCATCTTCAAATTGATGATGAAACTTACTCATGACGGATCGTTTAAAATGGAAGAAGCCATAGGAATAACAGGCAATGTTTATTTGCGCATACCTGCAGCAGGCAATGGTCGCGGTAAGGTACAATTCAGTGTAAAGGGATCTGTTCATGAAATAGATGCCATAACAGACAGTCCGGAAGAACTGCCTACAGGAACGCTGGTAAGAATTGTCGAAGTATTCAAGGGAGAACTTGTTAAAGTAGAAAAAATAGCTTAAAAACTTAATATTATGTTAGATGCTTCACTTATAGTACTCATAGCGGTAGTACTTGTATTTGTGCTGTTTGTAACCTTTATACGTCGTTACAAACGCTGTCCATCGGACAAAATTCTGGTAGTATATGGTAAGACAGGTGGCGGTTCAGCCAAGTGTATCCATGGTGGAGGTAAATTTGTATGGCCTGTAATTCAGGAGTGTGCATACCTGAATCTTACCCCTATCTCCATAGATGCAAACCTGACTAATGCACTAAGCCGTCAGAACATACGCGTTGACGTACCTTGCCGTTTTACAGTAGGTATATCAACAGAACCTGAAAGCATGAACAATGCTGCAGAACGTCTATTAGGACTTACTGCCGATGAAATTCAGGAACTTGCAAGAGATATTCTCTTTGGTCAGTTACGTCTGGTTATTGCCACAATGACTATCGAAGAGATTAACTCAGACCGCGACACATTCCTGGAAAACATTTCAAAGAACGTTGAAGTAGAGCTAAAGAAAATCGGTCTGCGCCTTATCAACGTAAACGTAACCGATATCAAGGACGAATCGGGCTACATACAGGCATTGGGTAAAGAGGCTGCAGCTAAGGCTATCAACGAAGCTAAGGTTAGCGTAGCTGAACAGGACAGAAACGGTGAAATAGGTAAGGCTGAGGCCGTTAAAGAGACTCGTATCCGTACATCACAGGCTAATGCTGTGGCTGTACAGGGTGAAAACGCCGCAAAAATTGACATTGCCAATTCTGATGCTGTACGTAGAGAAAAAGAGGCCGAAGCAAACCGTCTGGCTGTAACAGCTGAAAAGGTTCAGCAGGCTAAAGCTTTGCAGGATGCATATCTGGCAGAACGCGATGCAGAAAATGCCCGTGCAGAACGTGAACGTTCTACTTTGCAGGCAAACGTATTGGTAAGTCAGGAGGTAGATAAGCAGAGAGTTATTGTAGAAGCTGAAGCAGAAGCAGAAATGCTGCGTGTACGTGCAAAGGGTGAAGCCGATGCTATTTACGCAAAAATGGAAGCAGAAGCTAAGGGTTACTACGAAATTCTTACCAAGCAGGCTGCAGGTTACGACAAGATGGTACAGGCAGCAGGTGGCGATGCTGCAAAAGCATTTATGCTGCTTATGTCTGAAAAGATGCCTGAACTTGTCAAGACTCAGGTTGAGGCAATCAAGGGTGTTAACATTGACCACGTTACAGTTTGGGATTCTGGTAACAATGGTGACGGAAAGGGTTCTACAGCCAATTTCCTTAGTGGCTTGATGAAATCTGTTCCACCTATGTCAGACCTATTCGATTTGGCAGGTTTAAGTCTTCCTGAATATCTGGCAAAGAAAAAGGAAGAACCTGCAAAAACAGAAGAAGCTGAAGTTGTAGAATAAATTACTACACAACATAAACCAAGAGTGCGCCTTGCTACATTAAGCCTGGCGCACTCTATTTTTGTTCCACTAAGTATTGTTCTTATTTCTTGCTCTGTAAGTATGCCTTAAAGAAACGTCCCTGTGTTGATGGAGTAAAGTCCCAATCATCAATAAGTGTTGGTGACCAGCTGGTATCAAAGCACCATAATGTGAAAGATATCCCTTTCTCTTCAAAATACTTTGTAATATGTTCACCATAAACAGGAGTTGATATTACAGGTACATGAGCACCACGTTCATTTTCCAGACAAAAGCCTACTTCAGTACAGATAACAGGATATGTATCGGCCACATAACCAAAGTCCTTCTCCCACTGTTCTTCCCAAGGCTGTTCACGTTTCATAGGATATGGATGAGAGACATAGGCCACATTTGGACGGTCAATAGGAGCTGTTGCTACCGGAGTTAAATCGTAAGCCCAGTTAAAACCTGCACACAAACAAACAGCAGCAGGATTATATGCGCGTACAGTATCAATAATCTGTTCCTGTAATGCTTTCCACTCTTCCCAAGTACAGTTTCCGGTTCCACCTGTTACCGTTGGTTCATTGAACAGTTCGTACAGAGCAACTGTCGGTTCGTCCTTATATCTTTGGGCTACAGTACGCCAGAATTTGAATGTCTCGGCTTTTGTAGTGTTATACATTGCTGATGTATATTTCTCCTCCTTCAAATTACCTATAGAGTGCCAGTCCATTATCACATACATATTATACTTTTTAGCCCACTCTATACCCTGGTCCATTGCTGCAAATGTCTCTTCCCAACCCATACTATTCAGGTTCGATGGATGTACAGCAAAGCGTACTATGTTAGCGCCCCAGTCTGCAGCTTCTGCAAAATAGCGATCATTCCATTGGCCTTCGCGTACCAATTTGACCGGATCGGAATAACACAGTCCGCGGAAAATAATTTCGTTACCCTGAGGGTCAATAAATTTGTTACCCTCCACTCTTACTCTGCCTTTGTACGGATCTGGTGTGCATGCCACCATCAATGCTGCTAATACAGCTAATAGGATTGCTGATTTTTTCATACTATTAATTGGTTAGTAATTCTATTTTGCCGTAAAGGTACAGTATAAAATGTAAAAAAGTTACTATTTTGCTAAAAAACTGAATTTGTGATAGAACCAATAGACAAACTATTTGTTGATAAATCCACGTTCAAGGTCCTGCGAGACATTTATCATAAAATCTCCCATTCTCTCGTAAGCATTGATTATATCCATATAATAGACACCGGTCTGATAGTTCTTACCATCTCTATCAATATCTTCAATCATAGCATCACGATAATCATTTCTCAGTGAATTGAGAGTATCTTCCGCTGAATAAGCATTTGATATATTGGTAAGTTCACCTTTGCGGGCTGCTATTAAGTTTTCAATCATCACATCGTATGCCTCATTTACAGCATTAGCCATTGTATTAAGGTTTCTTAATGCATCAGCATCGAACTTCTTATTGTGAATATTCTTTCTTGACAATATACGACTAATTGTTTCGCAAGAATCACCCAACGACTCCAATTCTCCAATAATTTTATACATCGATTTTATCTTAACAGATGTATTTTCACTCACCGCTTCGGCAGAAACTCCATTAAGGAATGCTGCAATCTCATATTCTATACTGTCAGAGATCTCTTCATATTTAACAAGCTTGCTTCGCAACTCTTCAAATTTATCACTATCGGCTTCGTTTATTGCATTCTGTGCATAATTAGCTCCGTTTTTTGATATATTGGCAAAATGAATAATCTCTTCAAAAGCTTGCTCAACAGATAATTCCGGAGTAGCAAGTGGACCTGCCGAAATATATTTTAGTCTGAACACCTCTTTTTCCTGGTTTTTTGGCGCCGGAATAATCCAACTTACAGCCTGAGCTATCCATTTTGTAAACCAAACCAACAACAGAGTATTGGTCAGATTAAACAGTGTATGCAGCATTGACAGACCATACAAAGCGGCAGTACCTTCCGGCGAATTTGAGTCTGTAACCACAAAGCCATCGGCAGCAGGATTGGGCAGTCCAAACAAGTGTTCTGTAATAGTTCCTACCAATTGCAAAAATGGCTTATAAAGAATCAATGCCCAAAGAACACCGAATACGTTGAAAATTGTATGCGACAATGCAGCACGTTTAGCTTGCGTATTACCTACCGAAGCAGCTATATTAGCAGTAATTGTAGTTCCTATATTTTCACCCAGAACCATTGCACAAGCCATTTCGAATGGAATCCAGCCCATACTCAGCATAATAAGCGTAATAGCCATTGTAGCTGATGACGATTGCAACACTAAAGTCAATATAGTACCAAAGGCAAGGAACAAAAGTACAGAACTAAAACCGCGAGCAGACCAAGAGGTTACAAATTCCAATACCTGAGGTGTTTCTCTTAGGTCCGGCACAGAATCTTTCATTAATGATAGTCCCAAGAACAAAAGTGAAAATCCCACTATTAGTTCACCAATATTCTTGCGCTTATCTTTTTTTGAGTTTGAGAATAAGAATCCAAACAGCATCAACGGAACTGCAAGCAGGGAGATATCAGCCTTAAAACCTAACCAGGACACCATCCAGGCAGTCACTGTTGTACCTATGTTAGCGCCCATAATCACACCTATAGCTTGCGCTAAAGTCAAAAGACCGGCATTGACGAAACTGACTACCATAACCGTTGTAGCCGACGAAGACTGAATAACTGTAGTAATACCCAATCCTGTCATAACCCCTTTAAACGGATTTGATGTCATAGCAGACAAGAATCCCCTTAACTTCTCTCCTGCAGCCTTTTGCAGACCGGAACTCATCAGATTCATTCCGTATAGGAACATACCCAATGCTCCTAACAACGTAAATATTTGCAATATACCCATAAATATTTTTTAAAATCTCGGTTGCAAAGTAAATGCAAACATGTTTCAAAAATATTTCAAACAGGTTATGCTTATGTTAAAGTTTCTTTTGTTAAATGCAGATTACATGAAAAATATTACATTTTTATTAAATTTCATTTTGCATGGTATGCAGTTCGTTTTTTCTAAATATTTTTGTCGCGCAATAACATACATATAAGAATATGGCTACAGAACGTATATTGATAGTAGATGACGAAGAGACACTGTGCGAAGTTTTGAAACTCAACCTTGAAAACGAAGGCTACGATGTTGATACAGCATTAAGTGCAGAAGAGGCTCTTAAGTTGGAGCTTAACAAATACTCCTTGATACTCCTTGATATAATGATGGGAGAAATTAGTGGAATCAAGATGGCAAAAATGCTAAAAGCAGATGTCACTACAGCAGATATACCTATTATATTTTGTACAGCCCGCGATACAGAAGATGACATGGTTATGGGTTTGAATCTTGGTGCAGACGATTACATAATGAAACCATATACAATTCGTAATGTAATAGCCCGCGTAAAAAGTGTATTAAGACGATCATCAGGACATAATAAACCTATTATCAAAGAGGAGAAACCAAACATCTTAACAGTAGATGGATTGCAACTTGATCTGGAATTCAAACGTTGTATTGTTGATGGAGAAGAGGTAAAACTTGCGCGCAAAGAGTTTGAATTGTTGTCATATTTAATATCTCACAGAGGCAAAATATGTTCACGCGAACAGATACTTAGCCATGTATGGAGTGATGAAGTAATTGTTCTGGACCGCACCATAGATGTAAACATTACCCGTTTACGTTCAAAAATTGGAACTTATGGTTCATATATAGTAACTCGTTCAGGTTTTGGTTATGGTTTCCGCGATTAAATTATCTTACCATAAGCGACTGTTTTTTATACTGCTTGCCTTCTCCTGGACCATTATATTATGCTTTATAGGATTCCAATACATACGAGAAAAACAGTATAAATCAGATTTCTTAAATGCACAGCTTCAGATGTATAACAGGCACATACTTGAAGTTGTAGAAGATGGATTATCATACGAAGAGTATATATCAACACACCCAAAACCATTTGATAATCTTCGTATCAGCATAATAACTCTGTCCGGCGATGTTATTTATGACAATATGATTTCATTGGACGCACTTGACAATCACAGCCATCGTCCGGAAATTGCAGCCGCACTAAAAGATGGATTTGGGCATCATATAGGAAGACTATCGTCAAGTGATGGTCGGGAATATTTTTACTCTGCCACAAAAGGCAACCAAGCTATAATCAGAACCGCTATTCCCTATTCGGCCACACTTAGAGAAATACTTAAAGCCGATTGGAATTTCTTAGGCGTAATGATTATAATCAGTTTCATAATGAGTGTTTTGGCATATTTTGCCACAAGAAGACTTGGTAAAACCATAGAACGACTGAACAGATTTGCAGCTAAAGCTAAAAAAGGAGAAGTATTTGACGAACATGAACCATTCCCAAACGATGAACTTGGTTCCATTTCCAACCACATTATACAACTTTATGCCCAATGGCAACAAACCATTAAAGACAGAGATATAGCCTATGAAGCAACTTTGCGTGAAGAACAAGAGAAAATGCGAATTAAGCGTCAGCTGACCAACAACATAAATCATGAATTAAAAACGCCTGTCGCATCCATACAAGTTTGTCTTGAAACCCTGCTTTCAGGCATTAACATAAGCGAAGAGAAACGTCAGGAACTCATTGAAAGATGCTACACCAACAATGAACGCCTAAGAAGATTACTTGCCGATGTATCACTCATTACAAGAATGGAAGATGGAAGCGCACTTATAGATAAGGAAGAAGTTGTTATAAACGATATCTTATGCGATATTGCCAATGAATTGGAGATAATGCCTGACGAAGAACGCATGACTCTACATGCCAACTTTAACGAACGGGTAATAGTGGAAGGCAATCTGTCGCTCATTGGTTCTATATTCCGTAACCTTACCGAAAACGCAATAGCATATTCAGAAGGAAAAAACATATACATATCGCTTATTGACAATAATGACAACGAATGTCATATTAGCTTTGAAGACGATGGCATTGGCGTAGAAGAGAAACACTTAAATCGTCTGTTTGAACGATTCTACCGGGTTGACAAAGGACGTTCCAGACAAAAAGGCGGCACCGGACTTGGTCTGGCTATTGTCAAACATGCCGTACAGTTTCATGGAGGAACTATAACCGCCTGCAACCGCCCTGACGGCGGCCTGCGCTTTGACTTCACCCTAAAAAAAATAGAATAACAGTTTGGAACATCCTTTGCGTGAGTGCTTTAGAGTGATATTTTCGGTAAATTGTACCAGCCTCAAAAAGTAAACACAGTGAATTCAATATTACACTCACTAAAATGATGGTGTTGAACAGACTATTTACAGCGTTTTAGGGTGTTAAGGTATTGCTTTTGAGTGTCAGTGATGCGGAAACTTTCACGAGCCTTCTGAATAGATTTGTTGTGAATCCATCGGCTTAATCGGCCTTCTAGAATATAAGGTAGGGTCTGTGCATACTGTTTACAAAGCCCTTCAGCAAAGAGCCAGGCCACACCCATACGAATGTAATAAGGATCTGAATCAGAATAGTTGCGTTCAACAACTGTATCTAACGTGCGTATCAGATTATCATCGTTCAGATAGTGTGCCAATGATAGTATCAGCCCCACCCTGCAGCGAAATTCATCTTCTGAACTTATCAGCGTAACTATGTATTGCCAAATCTGCTCCTTGTC
>CALFTK010000060.1 GCA_937916465.1 uncultured Bacteroidales bacterium | reverse complement strand
ATGTATTGTCCCATCTGAATGTACCGACATTCTCGCCGAACATCGTAACTTTTGCTACATCTACCATTCTGATTCCTCCTTATGAGTGTTAATACTGCCTACGGCACGTTTTCTTTTTACTTTCTTGGCCGAGTTTACCATATCATAATATTCGCTAGGACTTAATTCTTCCTCTTTGCATAGATGATAGAGCTCATCAAGCATTCCGAGCGTTCTTAAGATACGAAGAAATGTATCAAACGACTTTATCTCCCCAGACTCCACTTTTTGGACCGATGAACGTGATATGGATGCAGACTCAGCCAAACTATCTTGCGTAATATTTTGCTTTAGCCTGGTTGCCTTGATTTTTTCACCAATCTTCTTCTGAATCTGAGCATCTGATAGAATATAAATATCTTCCATAATGATTGCATTTGTAAGCATTACGGTGCAAATATACGAATAATGCTTTAATATAAAAGCTTTACGAATGCATTTTTAATATAATTACTGCTTTTAAATGGTAAAACAACTCGCATACCATCAACCTCTCTACTTTTCTATTATACTCTTTTCTTTCTTATTCGATTTTATTTATTTCAACATCAGAAAGATTTTGAATTTCTTCCCATGATGGTTGCTCCCTACACTCTAGCAAAGGAACATTCTTGCCCCTCAAATAAACAATACTACGCATTATAACTCTGTTAATCAGCGTTGTACAACATTGTGAGCATTACGCACCACAATAGGGAGCGCCATCGTTTTTGCATAGTTGCATTTAGTGACTTGAACTAAAAAAAGTTGAATCCAGGTTTTGACGATACTACTACAACACGCCATAAACAACTACAAAGCCTTTCCCGGAGCCGGATACCTTTTAGTAGCATCATCCAGCACAAGCACCCAGTCCATCGCCTCTCCGGGCATTGGCGGCATAAACGAACACTCCTTTCCGTCATTGACAAACTTGCCTATTCTGGTAGCCTTGCCTGTCCTTGGGCAATACCACCATGCAACAATCTTTTCGGCCTTGAGCATATTTGTCCTGACAGAGAACAATCGTCCTGCAGGAACATATACCATAGCATAACTCCCCTCGCTATCCATTGTGGCCACAAAACGGTAACGGCCGGCTCCCGGTACAGAAGAATAGACTTCGTCCTGAACAATAAAGTCTGGCGACGGAATACGCGTAAAATAAGGCCTTGACTCCATCAGCAACTTAAGAAAGAAAGCTTGTCCGGCAGCAGGCTGATCTATAGCCTCATACCAAGGCATCAGAGGACGATTAATAGGTCCGCGCCCTTTATCCTTATCGTACATCTGCCATACAGAATGATGACCATAAGCAACACCAGCAGAGCCATAGAAAACACTCCAATACAAAGTCCTTCTTACATCCCATGCATTAGAATGCCCATCATCATCCGGACGGAATTCCAACGGATGATCCTCATAAAGAGGCTCAATTTCTATAATCGGCTTAGCAGGAACACGATTAAAATCATTAACAATCTGCGAATTAGAGTTGTAACGCTGATTATGTCCGCTTTGCCTTCCATTAAAATTCAGCCATTCATCATTATGAAACCATTTAGATGAACTCTCCCAGCCAGTAGGATGAAAAGTCATAAGATTATCCCTATCCACGCTTCTTATGCCACATGCCATAGCTCTGACAACAGCTTCCTGCTGTGCGTTATCCGGATTACGATCACCACCCAGAATCCAGATAATATCATATTCGTGATATCTTTCGGCAATCCATCTGCCAAAAATTTCAGCATTCCTTTCATTAAAAATAGCATTAGCATCCTTCCACCATCGACCCCATGTAGGTAACAGTCCCACATACATACCCTTAGCATTTGCACATTCAACAATATAATCAACATGATCCCAATAATCATCTGCTTCACCATCCTTAGTATCCGGGCGTGCAGGATCACGGTCTATCAGAGGTGTATGACCATAAGCATTTGGCACATCCACACCATCCACTTCCGACAAAGCAACAGCCTGAATCACATTATAACCCTTTCTGGCACGATTATCCAGATACATTTCCGCCTCTTCTCTGTCCAAACGGTGAAATAACTCCCAGGCAGTATCGCCCAGGTAGAAAAAAGGAGTACCATCAGCATATTGCAGATAATGACCATTTGCAGAAACCTGCAACGCCTGCAAATCATTGGCAGATGCAGTAGAGCTGAATGCCATAAACAGAATCACACCCTGTAATAATAAGCAACGTTTCATATTCATAATCTATTCTTCTTTTATACGCATTACTGCATGGTTAATTATAAAATTTGTTGATTTCCATTGGACGGAATAGACGGAGAGGAAGACGTCACCACCTATGCTCAATGCATACTTAATTTGGGATATATGAGCAAAATACTTTTAGCCGTATGCAAAGCTACATAATATTTCGCAAAACTCAGCCAAATGTGCATTAGAAAACAAGATTTGGCAGAGTTTTATTTTCAATACTACGCATTATAACTCTGTTAATCAGTGTTGTACAATATCGTAAGCATTACGCACCTTGATAGGGAGCGCCCCCATTAACAAACACTTTACTTTATAGCCGTACATGTATATATACGGGCAATAAAGTAAAGTTTAAAAGAAGGGAAAAGAAGAAATGGCTTTGTCATAATTTTTCTTTTTACCAGCAAAATCAAAACTCACTTCGATACTTTTTCTCTTTATCGACCAAAACCAGTATCTTTGCATTAGGAATCATGTTATGAAAAAGCTAAGTAAAGAGGCTATTATTGGTTACCCAGCAGGAATAATAACGGGCATAGCATACGGACTCAACCCCCTGTTTGGAATGCCACTGATGAACAACGGTGCTGCAATAGAGTCAATCTTATTCTTCCGATACGCATTTGCTGTGATCATCTTGGGCTTGTTCCTCCTGTTAGGCAAGCAGAGTTTCAAGATATCGTTCAAACAGGCTGGTGTACTATTTGTGCTAGGCTTGCTTTACACCGCAAGTAGTCTATTTCTTTTTGAAGCATACAATTTTATTGCGTCAGGATTAGCCACTACACTTGTATTCCTATATCCCGTATTGGTAGCTATTATTATGGTCTTTTTGGGTGTTATTCCTTCTTGGCCGGTATGGCTTGCCATAGCAGCTACATTTGGTGGCGTACTGATAATGACACAAGGTAGCGGTGGCGATACGATAGACCCAATAGGTGTTCTTTTGTCGATTGGGTCAGCGCTGGTCTATGCGCTATTTATAGTAATCATCAACCGTAGCAAAGCGATTGCCGACATATCTAACTCACTACTCACCTTCTACACCTTGGCGGTAGGCACAACAGTCTTTCTTGGGAAGATTGTACTCTCTAATACTGCCATCACTGCAGGCATTGAGGGTAGTACAGCATGGCTGAATTTGATAGGTTTGGCACTGCTACCGACCATTGTTTCAACCGCAACTCTTGCAATAGCAACCCGCAATATAGGCGCCACAAAAGCATCTGTACTGGGTGTATTCGAGCCCATTACGGCCATCCTGGTAGGAACAATTATGTTTGCCGAACCACTTACCACAAACATCATAGTCGGCATCAGCATCGCTATTGTTGCCGTAACCTTTATGATTTCAGTAACAAAGAGATAACCACATTTTTTCTCGAATATGTGGCAAACGTCGGCTTCTCCCAATAATCATATATTTTCCAACTTCCAACCACAGTCTCCGTGGTAAATCATCTGCTTGGTCATGCCACCATCAATACAGATATTTTCACCCGTAATAAAGCCAGCCTTGTCGCTACAAAGGAACAGCACCATATTGGCTATATCCATAGGATTCCCTACCCTGCCCGCAGGTTGCTGAATGGCATCGGGACCTTCGTAAACAGTGTAGGCAGTATCTATCCAGCCGGGAGAAATGGAGTTCACCCTTGCACGCCCCGACAAGCTTACTGCTAGTGCGTGAGTAAGTGCCGCAATGCCCCCTTTGGCAGCTGTGTAGCTTTCGGTCTGGGGTTGGCTCATGCGGTCGCGCGATGAAGAGATATTGATGATGGATGCACCTTCGGCCAAATGGTTCTTTAGCAATTTTACCAGATAGAAAGGCGCAGTAACGCCCACACTCAATGCATATTGGAATTCATCGTAGGAACATTCATCAATACCACGCATCAGTGGCAATGCATTGTTTACAATGATATCCACTTTGTTGTGCTTACTCAACACTTCGGAAGCAAAAGCCTCCAATACATCTTGTTTGGAGATATCTCCCACGAAATGCTCTCCTTCCTGCTTGTCAATCACATAGACCACAGCTCCCTGCTTACGGAACTCATCGGCAATGCATCGGCCTATTCCGTTTGCGCCACCGGTTACTATAACTACCTTATCTTTGAATGTATCTGTTTGCATAAAATCTTATTCTTTTATATCATAAATTCTTGTTTGGCTACACATTCCCAAGAATGTCGCACATGGTTTACAAAAATAACAATAAATCCAATGGCGAACAAGTATCCACAGATTACTTACAATTATTTGTACTCATATACGGACAACAGAGTAAAGAGAAAAGAAGAGCAATTATTGACGATACTACGCCGGAAAATAGTAAATTTGCACTTTCCTCAGAAGGAGACGCCGGAAATTTCTGCAGCCCTCAAGAAGGATAATCTATTGTTATGAATTGGATTATTTTAATTATTGCCGGGCTTTGTGAAACCGGCTTTGCATTCTGTCTTGGAAAAGGCAATATGGAGACAGGTTATAAAGCGACATTATGGTATATAGCATTCGCTCTTCTCTGTCTTCTTAGTATGGTTCTTCTAACCAAAGCAACCAGGACAATTCCGCTTGGTACCGCTTATCCTGTATGGACCGGTATAGGTGCAGTTGGAACCGTAATAGTAGGAATTCTGGTGTTTAAGGAACCCACTTCATTCTGGCGTTTATTCTTTGTTTTTACCCTGATAGCTTCAGTTATAGGCCTGAAAATAGTCCATTAAGATAGGATAAAACCAAAATTTGTTACAGCGAAACCATAGCAAAATTAGCCCTATTACTACGAACAAACGATTTACCTCAAACTTCCTCTACAAACCATAATCATCACTCCTCCTCGCAGGAAAGAATAAAGCCGTAGTTATATGGCTGGTTGGCATTTATGGTATATTTTTCCAAAGTCTGTGCACCCCATCCATCATTACAGCCCACACCATGAATATTCAGGTCAATATTTACGTTTATGAAATCGCTTTCGGTAGGAAGTTCATAAGAGTGTCCTGCCTTTTCAATTTGTTCCTCCATCCAAGGCCATGCCCTAACACATAGCGGTTGCATACCCTCTACACGCATAGTAAGATTGCCATCAGTGAAAGAAATCCACCTGACATCAGAACGGTTACCATTCTCTTGCGGTGCCGGATAATTTACAACAAACTCATTAAGAGGCAACGAATATTTACCTATAAATTCTGAAGACTTTCTGTCAGGATAATTTTCATAAATACCACGGCCATACCATGTTATATTATCCATTGTAGAATTTACAAGCATCTTCATACCAAACTTTGGCATCAATGGCAACCCCTCTTTGGTTGGAACATAATCTGCATAGACCTGAATCTTGCCATCAGAATTTATGGTGTACGTAAGAGTGTATTTTGCTCCTATAGCCATCTCCTGTTCAAAAGTCAACACAACATTTCCACTCTGCTTATCCATCTTGGCAGATACTACATTCATAGATTTTGCTGCATCTCTCCACGGACCAAGTCGGCGGTTATAATTGTTGTGTTTCTGATTTTCTGTTGCAGGTTTCCAGAAATATGGCTGAAGCGGCTCCTTTAACAACTCTGTATCGTTATGCTTCCAGGATGTTAAATAACCGGTATTCTTTTCAATACTTATCACCTCTTTACCGGCTGTAACCAAATAGCTGTTTTCTGTCTCTTTAACCAATGGTACAGACTTTCCTGTTTCTATCTTTGCAGCAGGTTTTTCCACCAATAAGAATTGCTCTTTTGCAACTGTAAAACCTGCATCGGCCCACACAGTTGACCTGCGCAAACGAGCATATACATTTAGGAAAACTTCGCCCTGAGTATCGTCAAAAGCAGGAATTTCAAGTATTCCGTTGGTATTTATAGGCTGTTCACCGGCATGTACCACCTTACCATCATCAACAAATTCGTAGAAATAGTCAAAATCGTTAGAAGATGTAAAATGATAACTGTTTATTACACGAATATTGCTTGATGACACCAGTTCAAAGTTCAGATATTGATTAACCTTCTGCACTTCAAAATACTGCGGATGCGGAATTCTGTCGGCACGCACTATACCGTTCAAACATGTTGTTGATGAATGTGGATTATCGCCATAATCGCCACCATAGGCAAAGTGTTCATCGGCTTCTAATGTCAGAGAGAATGGGTTATCACCATACTTTTGCACATTACTGCCCTTTTTCTTTGCTATTCCATGGTCACACCATTCCCATATAACTGCACCAAAGTTACTTGGATCAGCATCTATAACTTTTGCATAATCTATGTAGTTGCCCAATGAATTACCACCTGCGTATGCATACTCTCTCATAAAGAAAGGTTTATCTGTAATCTGTTTGGACAGCTCTGCTACTCTGTCCGGATGTATATAGCCATCGTCATAGAAATCGGATATATCGCGATCGGTATCACTGAATACCATTCTGGTAGAATCCATTTCGCGCACTTTTTCTGCCATTGCAATAGAATTAATGCCTTGTCCGCCTTCGTTTCCAAGTGACCAGATAAGTATGCAAGGCCAGTTTTTGTCTCTTGCAACAAGTGCTTCTGCCCTGTCAACATGCGCCTTTGTCCAATCCGGATTATCGCCCAGTTCACGGTTTCTCAATCCGTATGCATGGCTCTCCTGATTTGCTTCATCCATAACAAACAGACCATAAACATCGCAGAGTTCATAGAAAAGAGGATCGTCCGGATAGTGCGATGTTCTAACCAGATTGATATTTGCCTGCTTTATCATCTTCAGGTCAAGTTCCATAGTGGCTCTATCCATAGTACGTCCTGTTCGAGGGTGGAATTCATGCCTGTTTACACCCTTTATCTTTATAGGCTTACCGTTATAATAGACCACATCGCCCTTAATTTCCACTTTTCTTACTCCAAGATGATTATTGAAGTGTTCCAATTCTTTTTCCTTATTGCTCAGCACTATATCAACATCGTATAAATTGGGTTTTTCCGATGACCAAAGCGATGGATTATCAATATTGATCACCATTTCTGCCAATGCTGTTTCTCCTGCCTCTATCTTCTTGATATTCTGAGAATAAGAATACGACACATTTTGTCCCTTATTATTCTTTCCATTAACTGAAACGTTCAGAGTTACATTCTTCTTGCTTTTGGAAGACAGGTTTGCTACCTGAAATTTTATGGTAGCCTCCGCATTGGAATAATCTTCGGTAGGAATTGCAGTTATTGTGTAATCTGCTATATGAACATCGGGTCTGGTCCATAGGTCAACCGAACGGAATATACCCGACAAACGCCACATATCCTGATCTTCCAGATAACTACCGTCGCAGTAGGAATAGACCTCTACCGCCAGCTTGTTCTCTCCCTCTTGAACATACTGAGTAATATTGAATTCTGCCGGAGCCATAGAGTTTTCACTATAACCAACCTTATGACCATTTACCCACAAGTACATGGCTGATTCAACTCCTCCAAAATGTAGGTAATATGTTTTATCTTTGGTTATACCGGTAACATTGAACGTTGTAACATATTGACCAACAGGATTTCTGTTTTCGTATGTATAGTAATCCTTAGGCGGTTCAGACATTACAAAAGGTTGATCTTTTTTAAACGGCATGGTCCAGTTACTGTAAATAGGTATGCCATACCCCTGCATCTGCCATTCACCCGGAACTATAATATTATCCCATGCCGATACATCAAAATCGGGTTGATAAAACTCCACTATTCTCTGTTCAGGACGCGCATACCAACGGAATTTCCAGCTACCATCCAACGATTCACATTCGCCACAATTATACTTTTGCGATGGTAATGTAAGATTTGCATGATATGGTTCTTTATTTATTCCTATAACCTGAGGGTTTTCCCAGTCATTTATCTCCTGGCTTTGACCTGCATACGCAAATCCCACCATTAAAATAGAGAGTAACAACCTTTTCATATTCTGCTAATATTCAATGGTTATATAACACAACTACAATCTCCAAGTTACTTCATTATTATCTTGCCTATCTGTTTTCCGTTCGATAAAACAGACCTCATTATATATATACCGTTTTCAGGTTTCTGAATCTCTACGCCACTCAGATTATAGTACTTAACATTCACCACCTGAGCAGCCTCTTCAACATTATCTACAGCAGTTAATGCTTCTTTAAGAATTAGAGCAAAATAGCCAAGAACAAGATCGGCATTCTCTTTTTCTTCTGTGTAAAAGGAGACTACATACTGCCCCTTTTCATAAATATCAAAAGGAATCTTTAAAACTGATGCACCGGAAAAGCTATTTGCTGTATTGTTTCCTATATTGACCGCCGGAGTGATAGTTTCAGTAAAGACCTCTTCTCCACCTATTGTCTCAACAGCTATTGTTACAGGCGATAAATCCGGATTATTCCAGTTTGCTATACGCAAATTCATTTGATACTTACCGGGATAAAATATCAGAGTAGAATTGGTCCCTTTTCCTGCATAACGCGCGAAAGCAGCTCTACCTGAGCTACTATATACATATAAACCCGATGCAAAATCGCGTTTTGAACCTGTAAATTTTAAAGTTCTGCATCCCGATGTTAGATCATACTTAGGACCTACACGCTTTGTAGAACCATTAGATACTAACCAGCCATCCGGAACAGAGTTCTCTTTGGAAAAACTTGATATAATAGAAAGTCCCGCAGGTTCTTTTACATTCAGAACAACTACATCACTACCGGTATTACCATCTATATCTGTTGCCACAACATTAATCTCATGTTTACCTTTCTGCAAATTACAAAACACAAATTCGTATGGTTCTTCTGTTATTTCTACCACCAAAGAATCGCCATCGTAGAACGATACTTTTGCTATCTCATTATCTGGGTCTGTTGCTGTAGCACTAACGGTTATATCGGGTATCTCCGATTTTCCTCCAAAGGTAGTGTAAACCAAACCACCAACAGGAGCTGTAATTTTCACTTTAGGATCCGTAAAATTCAACGAATATCTTCTACAGAATTTCCATATCTCATCACCGGTTTTTACACCACCATCGTTTGATATCCAGTGTCCTTTATTTGCCATCTCCAACAGAACCACCTCTACACCTTCTTCGCCACCTGACCATGTATGTTTGGTAATGTGACCGGCGCGATATGGTTTTTCCACTTTAGCGGTTTTAGAACACTTATTTCTATCAACCCAGCCGGAAAGCACAGCAGCTACACCACTAAAGCCCACCACATCGTCGGTTGTTCCATGAGTATGAATAATAGGTACCGGACGAGAACTTGAATAGTTACCGCCCCACATAGGATAACCACTTATAGGAGCAAATGCAGCTATTTTATCAGCCATTCTGTTCATGGCATGATATGTAAACATACCTCCCATTGAAAAGCCTGACAAATATACTCTATCAGGATCAATGGCATATTTTTTTACCATCTCATCAATAAGAGCCTGCATAAATCTTAAATCCCTGTCACCGCTTATATCCCATGATTTATCAATACCATTTGGGAAAACAGTAACAAATTTTGCTGTATCGGCCACAGATTCTATTTGCAACATATTTCTCTGATAAGCTGCATCTTGATTCATGCCATGGCATGATATAAGCAAAGGACGATCTTCACCTAAATTACTCGGTACATATAAAATATAATTTCTTTTTGTGCCATCAACTGTAATTTCATCGGCACACATTGGCAAACCAAACAACATAGCAGCCAACAACGACAATAAGAATCTTTTCATATAAATCTGTTTTTTATTAACTCTATCTTATAACACGAAGCAACATTTAACTGTTAAACGTTACATTTAACAAAGATATGAATTTAATTCCAAATACCGCAATAAAACCGAGCGGTATTAAAGTCCCATTAGGAATAGACTGAACATCCAGAAGGCACATGTTGCCATGTGTTCCATAGGAACTGATGTTGGAGTTAATATAACTTTATCATCAAAAGCCTCTTTAACTGCAAGTGCATTGTCTGAAGATACTATACGGTCGCCTGTTGAATAGTGCAGTTTTATAGGACGAACAGGTGTCCAACCTTTTGTCAAATCATTCTTTTCAAAACAACTGTACAGAGCCTTCATTATATCTGAATTTGGATTAAGCATCTCTGCACTCAATATATCGGTCAACAGAATTTCATCTTCAGCCAAACCATCCACAACGGTTTTCTTTACATTTTCCATAAAGAAGCGGTTAATTTCAGTGGTTGTATGTTGTTTGCCGGAAATCATCTCGTCAATCTGTTTCTTAACTTCTAAATAGGCATTGGAATACATCATCTCTTCTGTAAAGCCATTCATCACTTCCGGATATGATGCCAACATAGATTTAAGTGTAAGCGGGAATACTACCGGCAGTGCTGTCTTACCTTCGGTAAAATACCTTTCCATGGTCTTAACCGGGCTATATGGACCCGATGTACAATTAGTATATGCAAAATGCCAATTTTTGGCGACAGTGGGATTTGTATCCAGATACTTATGTATTGCAAGCGCATTACCGGCACCTTGCGATGCCCCTGCTACTACAAATTTACAATCTGTCTTCAACCCTTTATCGGACAATCCAACAAAGGTTGCATATCCTGCCGGCACAGCATCAATAGAATTCATAGCACAGAGTTCGTGGTTCAAATATGGATGTAGCAGATCTTTGGTTATACCATATCCTATATAGTCGGGCATCAAGACCAAAGCATCGCCTGTTACAAAGACCTCCAAAGGTATCCCCGCACTGGGCGATTCCGTATTTGATGTTATGGTATAATGTTCCATCAGGCAAATATTATCAAGTTCCATATTATTCCATTTGCCATCTGTAAAATATCCGGGCCAAAATGCAGCAGCAGAGAGAGTTATAGGTTCACCTTCTACGTCTATACTGTTATAATAATAGACCACTTTACGCAAACCCAGTTCCAGGTTATCATTACCCACTTCCTTTTTCAGATTTTGTTCTCGTACCTCAAGCTGACCAAGAATAAGATCCTTGCTTACCATTTCTCCTTCTGGCAGTGCTAACTGATTTACCAAATCGACAACCTTAAATGTATTATCACTCTTTATTTCATAAAAGACATTTGTATCAATTTGAATAGTGTTATCCGGAATATCATCTGTATTATCTTTGCTACACGATGTCATCAGGCCTATCATAGTACACAAAAACGGTACCCAACAAAACAATTTCATCTTCATAATTACATATTTAAATAAACAAAAACAAATCTCGGCAAAGTTAAATATTCTCCATCAGAAACCATCACTTTCAAAAGATTCATTAGTCAGATTTAGAGCAATATTTGCTGACATGTATGGCATATTTTACAGGAGATTTATCCAATAATACACCATTGATGATTTAATCAAACATTTCCTTGCTATAATAGAGTATCGGAAAAAGGAAAGTTGTAATTTTGCATAATCAAAATTGAGATATGGTAAGTTTGTGGCAAATTTTTTCGGTTTTTGCAAAGATAGGAGCCTTCACTATTGGAGGAGGCATTCCTATGATTGCAGCCATAAAGAGCGAACTTGTTAAGAGGAAATGGCTTGATGACGAAGATTTCATAGACATAATAACGCTGGCCCAAACTGCTCCCGGACTATTTGCCGTAAATATATCAATACTTACAGGACACAGACTGAGAGGTACCAAAGGAAGTATAGTTGCTACCATAGGCAGTTGTCTTCCACCCTTCCTTATAATATTGTTGGTTGCCATGTTCTTTACATCGTTTAAAGACAACGAATATGTAATCAAAGCATTCAAAGGCATCAGACCGGTGGTAGTTGCACTTATTGGTGTACCCATGTTGGATATGCTTAAAGCCACCAAGATGAATTGGTGGAAGTGGATAGTTGTAGTATCATCAATGGTACTTGTCTGCATACTTAGTGTATCGCCTATATACATACTTATATGTGTAATTGTTATGGCTGTATTCATAAGTTGGTATAACAATAAGAAACAGAAGGAGATAGAAAGATGATATACATAGAGTTGTTCCTTACATTCTTTCTTATTGGAATGTTCACCATTGGCGGTGGATATGCCATGCTTTCGCTTATTCAGAACGAAGTTGTAACCAAACACGAATGGTTAACCGATACTGCTTTTACCGATATAGTGGCTATATCGCAAATGACACCCGGTCCAATAGGCATAAATTCTGCCACATACGTTGGATACGAAGTTCTGGCAAAATCGGGCGCATCGGAATTTATGAGTATATTAGGATCGTTCACTGCAACATTCGCAGTAGTACTTCCATCGTTCATCATAGTTCTTCTATTATGTAAGGTTTATGAAAAATGGAAGGACCACCATATATTTAAAGGTGTTCTAAATGGTTTGAAACCTGCCACGTTGGGACTTATAGGAACCGCTGCTATTAGTTTAGCTACACCTGAAAACTTTATAGATTGGAAAAGTTATGTTATTTGCATAGTTGCATTTATAGCCCTATATCTAAAGAAGATTGGACCATTTGCCATAATAGGATTAGGCGCACTGGTAGGGCTGCTCATCTACTAGTTTTTTTCAAACACTACTTCCCACATAAAACAAAAATATAAGCCTTTAATATGCATATATTTAAAAGAGCTAAAACATGAAGACTTAGAATGACATTGTATTATTGTTTTTTTCTTTATACTTTTGCATGTTATAAACAAATACAACCATTATGATTATAAACAGAATTAAAAAGAGTTTGACATTTGGTCTTATAGCCACATGTACATTACAGATGAATGCTCAATACCTGGAGCATATTTACGATTATATTGAAAACACCTCAGTTTTTGAAGAGAATCAGGAAGAGGGACATGCTTATTATCTGGCAGACAAGCATCTTTCTCTAAACGGCAGTTGGAAATTCTACTACGCCAATACACCCGAGGAGGTTCCGCAAAACTTTTTCCAGACAAATTTCAAGGATGGCAGATGGGATAAGATAGAGGTACCCAGCAACTGGGAAATGTTAGGTTATGGAGATCCAATATTCCGTAATGTTGCTGCTCCATTCAAGGCAAACCCACCATACGTACCACGCGAATACAACCCTACAGGTGCATATCGCCGTACCTTCAACATACCTTCATCATGGGATGGACATCAGATATTCCTTCGTCTGGAAAAGACACAAAGCGCATCGTTCATATGGATAAACGGTCAACAAGCAGGTTACAACGAAGGTGGTCAGGAACCTGCGGAATATGATATCACCCCATTTATTAAGAAAGGTAAAAACACCATTGCTGTTTGCGTAATCAAGTATTGTGATGGTTACTATTTGGAGGGACAGGATTATTGGCGCCTGGCAGGTATCTGTGATGACGTTACTATATATGCCACCCCTAAAACACGTCTGTTCGACTGGTTTGTCACTACCGATTTGGATGCCCAATACAGGGATGCCGACCTAAAGGTTGCAATTGACGTAAAGAGCTATCAGGAAGATAACAGCACCTACTCTGTACGCGCTACTCTTACCGATAAGAATGGTGCTAAAGTTAAAGAGATGGTATCTGATAAGTTCAGCATCAATGGAAAGGGCAAGAAGAGTCTGGAACTATCATCAAAGGTATCAAATCCGGAAAAATGGACCAGCGAAACTCCTGTATTATACAAACTCAAACTGGAATTGCTGGCAGAAAACGGAGAGACTGTTCAGCAGATTACCAGCAACATGGGTTTCAAAGAGACCGAGATTCGCAACCAGACATTCTATCTGAATGGTGAACCTATCAAGGTTAATTCCATCAACACCCACATGCAGCATCCTGAACTGGGACACGTTATTACAGAAGAGACCATCCGTAAAGATATGGAGATACTCAAGCAGCACAACTTCAACTCAGTGCGTATTTCACACTATCCTCCGGTTAACAAATATCTGGAACTGGCCGATGAATATGGTCTATACATTATTGATGAGACAGGCGATGAAGCCCACGCCACAGAGTACCTTTCAAACAACCAGGATTTCAAAGAGATGTATCTGGAACGTGTACGTCAGATGGTGCTTCGCGATCGTAACCACCCTTCGGTTCTATTCTGGAGCGCAGGTAACGAAAGTGGCGAAGGTCCGCTTATTACAGAGGTTATTAAAGAGGGTAAAAAGTACGATCCTACACGTTACTATATGTATGGTGGTAATGCATACGCTCATCCAGGCGAAGATATCATAGGACCACGCTATCCTACTCCATACGAGCTGGAAATGAATACTGCCATGACACCGGAAGAAGAGGACCCACGTCCATCTTTCATGGACGAATATCTCTCTGTAGCAGGTAATGCCGGTGGTGGTATGGATGAATTCTGGGAAGTGATACGTCGTCATCCACGTCTGATGGGTGGTGCAATATGGGACTTTGTAAACCCGGGTCTGACAGAACGCATACGTCCGTTAAAAGACAGTTCTCCTTACAACACCCCTGTTCACTTGATGAGCAATGCAAAGGTTGAAGACGGTATTCTATGCCTAAGCGGTCATGAAGAGTGGGTAGAGGTATATCGCGCCGACAATGTAGAACTGAAAGGCAATGCTCTTACAATAAGTTTTGATGTTAAACCCGGAAAACTTAGCGGAACACACGATGGTGCACCATATATAACCAAAGGCAGCACTCAGTTTGGTGTGGTACAAAAGGGAGAAAAGACACTGCAGTTCTACCTGCATACAGGTGTAAAACATGCTCTGAATGTAGATCTGCCTGAAAACTGGATTGGCAATTGGCATCATGTAACAGCATCATGGGATGGTCAGGAAATGAAACTCTACATAGATGGAGAACTAAAGGGAACAGAGGCTACTCCTGCAAGACAACAGACCGGCAACCGTCGTGGCAACCAGCAGGGTGAACGTGGAGTAATTAGTAACTTCCCTTACCCTATCAACATAGGTAGATTTGCAGGAAACCATGCTCAGGACCCACAGACCATATATACCGCCGATGCACAGATGGATAACGTAGCTATATACGACAAATGTCTGGCCGATGGCGAAGGCAGTGCTGCCGATGCTGTGCTATACCTTACATTCGATAGTAATGGCGATGAAGGAACATACTACACTATAGGCACCAACATGCGTACTTACGGATGTATATGGCCCGACCGCACTGTTCAGCCGGAAATGTTGCAGTTAAAATGGACTACACAGCCTGTAAGTGTACGTCTGCTAAATGCAGAAAAGGGAACTGTTGAGGTTACCAACCGTCTGCACTTTACAGACCTTTCACAGTATGCTTCACATTGGGCTTTGATGGCCGATAACGAAGTTATTGAAGAGGGTGACATTCAGTTTACCACCGGTCCACAACAGAAACAGATTGTAACCATTCCATACAAGAAGCCAAACATAATTCCGGGTAAAGAGTACCGCATAATGGTTACATCTACCCTTAAAGAGAAACAGATATGGGCAGATGCAGGTCATCAGGTAGCTTGGGATCAGCTGGAACTTACAGAATGGAACCTACCTGCAGTTCCGGAAAAACTATCGGCTTCAAATATCAATGCTGAAGAGAATGACAAACTTATAAAGATAAGCGGTAATGGTTTCTGCTACATTATCAACAAAGAGACCGGCAATTTAGATCAGATTGAAGTAGATGGCAAATCAGTGCTTAAAGAACCTGTTACATTCAACCTGTGGCGTGCACCGCTGGCCAACGAATTCGATTCTTGGAACGCATTCCGTGTTAATGGCGGTTACAACGATGGTTACGGCAACATGGTATCTACCCTATTCTACACTCAGGGTGTAAACCAGTTGCGCATACGTCCTTCACAGATAGAACTTACCCACAACGAACACGAAACAACCGTTACAGTACACCAGTTGGTTCAGGTAGGTGCATCATCTTACGGACAGTTGGATCTCTATATACAGGGTGTTCAGTTGGCAGGTTTCTCACTTGATTATACCTATAGATTCTATGATGACGGAACTGTTAAGATAGATAATCAGGCAAGTCCACAGGGCAAACTGCCGGAACTGCTTCCACGTATAGGTTTCACCACATCTGTGATGAACAGTTTTGACAACATCACATGGTATGGTCGTGGTCCGGAAGAGAACTATCCAGACCGTAAAACCGGTTATCCTGTAGGTATTTGGACTAAGAGTGTTGCCGATATGTACGAACCATATCTGTTACCTCAGGATCATGCTCTGCGCACAGATATCCGCTACGTTAAGTTGCTTGACGATGCAGGTAGCGGTGTACAGATTTCCATGAACGAACATTTCAACTTTAATGCTTATCAGTTCAGTACAGATAATCTTACAAAGAGCCAGTACACATATCAGTTGCAGCCTCAGACAGATTGTTACACTCTGAACCTTGACTACAATACTACAGGTGTAGGTTGTACATCTATCTATGTGCTGGATGAATACAGAGTTAAGCCGGCTCCATACAATAGAACAATCACTATCAAACCTATAGCTACAAATAAATAATTAAATAATCAAGCTAAAGCATATAATAAACAAACAATAGTGGCAACCGAAAACTGGTATCGGTTGCCACTTTTAAATATGTAATTATAACAGATTTTTATTCTCTTCTTATGGCATCGGCAGGATTTACCAACATTATGGTTTTGACCTCTTTCCATACAGTTAGCGCAACTAACCCCATAGTAAAGAGATAAACCACTATACCATAAAGCGTTACCAACAGTACAGGCATACTTACGTCTGATACATTTCCCCATACACTTAGCATAGCTATATAAACCACAATAAAGGTTATTGTGTATGTTTTCAGATATGGTTTGATAGTCTGCATAAGAATATCTTGTCTGCTGGCTCCATTTATTTTTCTTATAGCTACCTCCTTCTGACGCCTTGCTGCATCAAGAGCAATAGTAGAATACACACTGAGTACCAACATTACCAAACTGATAAAAGCAAGAGATATTGAAACAAGCAAAAGAGACTTAATCGATTCTTCTCTACTTAACACCACATCTTTTACAGTTTGAAATGGAGCTATATCTATAGATTTTGGAATATATTTACGATAAACCGATTCAAACGATTTCTTTGCATCTTCTATATCTACTCCATCCTTTATTTTATACAAACAGGTGTTTGCATTTGGACTCTCTTGTACTTTAAACATAACACCTTTTACTTCATTAAAGCCATAATCAATAAAATATGAAGGTGTTACACCGGGATTAACATCTATAATACCGGCAATTTGCAGTGTGGTAAAATCATAACTATCTATATTGATATCTTCATATAATCTGTAATAAAATTCAGAACTGTTTGATACCTGTATGGTACCATCAAAACCACTCAGTTTTGAGAGTTTATCATAAATTGCTCTATTTACATAGACATAATTATTCTGCTCCGGTTTTACCAATTTGCCCTCCATAGGAATATTCAACAGTTCAAAATATCTGGGATCTCCTGCACTTACGTCTTGTATTGTAATGGTATCACTACCCACTAAAATTTCTCTGAAATTATATCTCTGCTTTACTATCTCCTCTATCTGAAGTACACAAGAATTTTCTACCTCCGGCAATTGTTCAAGTTCCGCACGTATTTCATCCCAATGTTCCACTCCATTCCAATCTACATACATAATTCTATCCATCTCTTCTAATGACAGATATTTCTTTACAGGACTGGAATTTATCTTAATAGAGTATAAAGAGGCCCCTATCAGCACACAGAAGATTACAGATACCGCAAATTGCATAGAGAGCAGAACATAGTGCTTTATATTTGTATGCGGTTTGCTCTTCATTACTTTAAGTACAGTTTTGCCTCCTATTCTTCTCACATAAAACAGGATAATCAACAAACAGAATACTAATGCAAATATTATAACTATGACCTGCCTTTTAATTACATCTGCAAAAGTAAAACCAAAGTACCCCCAAACGTTATTCAATGAGTAATCATTAATCGATTTATAAAGTAGCTCTGTTATTACAATGGAGAAGATAAACACCAGAGACAACATTATAACAACCTCTGTAGCTAATAGAAGATTGAGACCTTTGTTATTAGAACCAACACATTTACGTAATACCAGTTCTCTGTGTCTGGTATCTAACATCTGTATGAAGAACCTCATAAAGCCCACAACACCTGTTATAAAAATAAGTAAGGCAAAGAATGATGTTATTATGCGACTAAACAAATCGGCAGAATAATTGACAGCGCTTACCAGATTGATTTTTAAAGGTTCACCGGTTTCTGATCTAAAAATTTGCATTTTGTCTAATGTTTTCTGCACATCCTTCAGTCTATATCCTTTTGATAATGTTGCACTAACCATACAAGCAACATTTTCATTGAAAGGAACATATATCGTTCTATCATTATTTCTAAGTTCATTCTTTGCCACACCTACTATAGTATAACTTATGTCGATATATTCCAAATATTGATCTATCTCCAAAAACTCTCTTTCGGTAATGACAAGTTGCTTTCCTATTGGCGAATCATCACCATACATTCTTTTAGCAAGTTTTTCATTTATAATGATCTCACCTTTATTTAATGTTTTACTTCCTACAACACTTGCATACCTGAAATATTGCGAATTAACAGGTATAATAGAGACTATGTATGGTTCATCTTCTTTCCCCACTTCGTAGCATTTGGCATATCCTGAAGGTAAAGACGCTTTAATGTCTTCAAGTCCCTCTATATCAGCATTAAGAATTTGTTCTATTTCTTCGCCTTGCAGCATATAGGTATTTCCATCCTTCTGTGGCATAAAATCTATTATTCTGGTTAATTCCTTATCTATTTCAAATAATGAATCTACAAAGCCAAATAATACAAGCCCCAATGACATACATAATAGAGATACAGCAGTGTGTAATTTGTATTTAAGCAGTTGACGAACCGCTATTTTGATATAATGTAGTAACATAAGCGTTCAATTATATAATTTTTCCATCAAATAGATTTATCACACGGTTAGCGTATGCTGCATCACGCTGAGAATGGGTTACAATTATTATGGTTGTACCTTCTAAATTTAATTGACGCAACAACTCCATCACTTCCAGTCCGTTTTTGGAATCCAGGTTTCCTGTTGGTTCGTCGGCAAGTATAAGTTCCGGATTTGTTACAACTGCACGTGCCACAGCTACACGCTGTTGCTGACCGCCTGAAAGTTGCTGCGGAAAATATTTGGCACGATGTACAATATCCAATCTCTCCATAATAGCATTAACACGTTTTTGACGTTCCTGTTTGGGAATTCCCATATAAAGCAGTGGCAGTTCAATATTCTCATAGACTGTAAGGTCATCTATAAGATTGAAACTCTGGAACACAAAACCTATAGTTCCTTTACGCAATGATGTACGTTTGTCCTCTGTAAATTCTGCCACATCTATACCTTTGAACCAATATTTTCCCTCTGTTGGGTTATCCAATAACCCCAACACATTGAGCAAAGTTGATTTACCACATCCCGATGGTCCCATAATTGCTACAAATTCACCCTGTTGCACTTGGAGTGTTACTCCATTCAAAGCTCGTGTTTCAACATCTTCTGTTGTGAAATTTTTCTTAATTGCTTCAGTTTTAATCATGTCTGCTAATAGTTTAATTACAAAATTACTTAGTTATTTAACATCACTCTATGTGTGGTAAATCAAATTCATAGATTTCCTCTTTGTACTTACCAAAAATACTATTTGTATATTGACTATAAGTAATTCTGGTCACAGGTATATCAAAAAAAGCAGAATAAATTTTTTCTCCCTCCCAATTAAAAACATTTAATTTATACAAAGGCGTAGTTTCTAATACTGCTAAATCCATTTCTGAATAACCCACTGATAGCGTATAAATATAGCTATCTGTAGTTTCCACATCAACTACTGAGATTGGCAATTTGACAAAGCTTTCTACATCTGCCGGACCATCAAATACAGCTCCATCTTTTTCGTGTAAAGTTGTTATTGATTTTTTATTCATATCAAATATGTGAATATATGGAAATATTGTCATAGCATAAACTACTGCATTACCATCAGGTTTTGCTCTTACAACACCACGATATAGAGGTGGTATAAGATAAGATTCTATTGGATTAAGTATTCTACCAAACAGTTTTAATTCCTTATTCTTATTAGAATTTCTTATAAAAAAATGTGGTGTAGAATATTTACCAACCATTGGATCTTCGGAAATTGCCAATTTATAATCAAACCATCGGTCGTTATTCAATCTAATACTTTGTACTATATCGAAAGACTCAGTTGGAAACACTGAATCATGTACTGCAACTCCCTTTTCTATTGACTTAGTCAAATTGATAGACTTTATGCTTGTTTCGTTATCGGGCACATATAAATACAACATTTCATTAGTTTCGAATAATTGCAAATAATCATTGAAAGGAGAAAGCATCTCATTAACAGCTCTTCCTTTATAGCATAATTTACATATTTCGGTTTTATTAATAGTGTTTATTATTTTGTAGAATCCATTTGGGTCAGAAGTACAAACTACAAGCAGACTGTCATGACAATAAACATTATTTACCCCCATATAATCAAATCCGATATTTCGACCAACAAGTGTATCCAAATTTTGTTCTGAATTATCTATCTCAATAACATCAGTCATCAAATAATTCTTTCTGTTTTGGCAACTAATCATACATATCATTGCGTATGTCAGAATAACAAGTGATAAATATTTGTATTTCATTTTTATCAATTTTGTATTTTTTACATTCCTATTAATCAAAAGAAAAAACACATGCCTATTATGGAAAAACCCAAACTAGGCATGAGTTTCAAAATTAGTAATTAATATAGTTAACACACTCTTTTTAGTTTTAATACTTACTTTCATAAAAAAATAGTTTTTAAATTAATAATTTAAGTAATTTATTCTCGTTTCTATTTCAATAATAGTTCGTTAAAAATTGGCCATAGCTAAGCTGCTCTGGTAGTATATAAAATAAGTTCTTTGAAAAGTTTGTCTATAACTTGTATAATACCTCCACATATATAACTACAACAAGCGTGCCATAAAATCAACACACTAAAAATCAAGTACTTATAAAATATAAGCACATATTTTAGCGTGCGAATACGCACATATTATTTACTATTTCGCACACTTTTTCAAAATTAAATATATACATTTGCAAAAAAAATCACAGTCTATGGATAAAAGCAAGATTCTAATTGTTGACGACAACGAAGATGTTCTGTTTGCTCTGAACCTATTGCTAAAAAATAGAGTTCAAGCAGTAAGAGTTGCCACAAACCCGGAACGTGTGGAACATTTTATGAACACATTCCAACCGGATGTTATACTTTTAGATATGAACTTTACAGCAGATGCCATCTCCGGGCAGGAGGGTATGGACTGTTTACAACATATTATAAATATAGATAACGATGCTGTTGTAGTTTTTATGACAGCCTATTCCGATACAGAAAAGGCTGTACGAGCCATAAAAGCAGGTGCTACAGATTTTATATCTAAACCATGGGAAAACGACAAACTGCTGGCCACACTGCAAGCGGCAGTAGAACTGAGACGTTCCAAACAAGAAGTTAAATCGCTTAAAGAAAAGGTGGCAGTTTTAGCACAACAAGGTAGTAGCAACACACCTATTTTAATAGGCGAATCGGCTGCAATGAAACAGGTCAAGAGTATTATTGACCGTATAGCAGAGACAGATGCGAACGTACTTATTACAGGCGAAAATGGCACAGGTAAAGATGTGGTTGCACATCTTATAAAACATCTGTCAAACAGAAGTAATCAACCTTTTGTATCTATAGATTTGGGTAGTCTGCCGGAACAACTGTTTGAAAGTGAACTGTTTGGATATGAAAAGGGTGCATTCACATCGGAACACACCCTTTCAGTATTTCGCAGTCTACTTTTTTATTCTTCAGTTGTATTCTGCGATTCAACAACCTTGTCTACCTGTGCTGCTGGAGCCATCACTTTCACTACAGTCGTGTCCTGCTTACTGCCATCCTTATCTGTTAGACCTGCCAGCTTCGTACCTGCAAAGCTTGATAACAAGACGGAAGGATTAATCCCCAAGCTATCACCAACTCCGTCCATAATCTGCTTCAACGAAGTAGTTACATCCTCTGTCATTTTTGCAGCATTACCAGAACCATACATAGTAATAGAATCTACATTTGCTAGTGGTGTTGCAACTGCCTGTGCAACAAGCGGATACATCTGACACAACATCTCGATAATTGCGGCTTCTCCATACTTTTGCATCGCTTCTGCCTTCTTGTCAATACCGGCTGCTTCTGCCTCTGCCTTTGCTTGAATCGCTGCCGCTTCCGCTTCACCCTTTGCACGAATACCAGCTGCTTCTGCTTCTGCTTTGGCACGAATTG
>CALFTK010000059.1 GCA_937916465.1 uncultured Bacteroidales bacterium | reverse complement strand
GTAACCACCGTTACGGTAATGAGTATTACGATAAAATATGTAGGTATGAGATTTTTTGATAGAGAACAAGAGTTTGAAAAGCTTAGAGAGATAGAAAAAGTATCTCATGAGGTAGCCCAATTTACCGTCATTACGGGAAGACGTCGTATTGGTAAGACTGAGATGGTCAAGAAGTATTATGAGAACAAGACAATGCTATACTTTTTTGTTGCTCGCAAAGCAGAAGCCGATCTATGCAATATATATGTAGATGAGATACGAACAAAACTAGGCATACCTATGCTTGATAGCAAGGGAATGTCTTTTGCTGCCGTATTCAAATTCATTATGGAATTATCTCAGAATCAGCATATCAACCTTTTTATTGATGAGTTCCAAGATTTCTATAGGGTAAATCCATCTATCTACTCCGATATGCAAAATATATGGGATAGCTATAAAAATAAGGCTCACATTAACCTGATTGTGGCTGGATCTGTGAACACCTTGATGAATAAGATTTTCAAGAATAAGAAGCAACCACTTTTTGGTAGACAGACAGAAACAATGCATATTAGACCTTTTAAACCTTCAGTCCTAAAAGAAATCATGTCTGAATATTGCCCTGACTATAAAAAGTCAGACTTGTTGGCTCTTTATACGCTGACAGGTGGTGTAGCTAAGTACGTTGAGTTGTTTATAGACAGAAAAAAGTTTACAGAAAAGAAAATGATGGATATGTTCTTTGAACGAGATTCCTATTTTCTGCCAGAGGGTAAGAATATGCTTATAGAGGAGTTTGGAAAAGATTATGGTATCTATTTCTCAATACTGACACTAATAGCTCAGGGCAAAAATACACGTTCAGAGATAGAAAATGCTCTCAATATAAAAGAATTATCAGGATACTTGAAAAATTTAAATGAAGAATATGGCTTGATAAGTAAGATGCAACCTGTTTACGAGAAGTCAAGCAACAAGAACGTGCATTATGCCATCAACGACCAGTTCCTAAAATTCTGGTTCCGATTCATCTACAAATATACGCACATCATCGAAGCTGGTGGTAATAATAAATTAAAAGCGATAGCAGAACGTGATTTTACAACAGTGAGCGGAAAGTCTCTTGAAAGCTACTTTAATGAAGTGCTGAAGGAATCGGGTGCATACACTCGACTTGGATATTGGCATGACCGAAAAGGCGAAAACGAGATTGATATTATTGCCGAAGACGAATTGGATAACAAGATTGAATTTATTGAGGTTAAGCGACAAGCTAAAAACTTTGACGAAAATGTTTTGAAAGCCAAATCTGAACTGTTCTTCAAAGCTGTCGGCACATTTAAAGGGTACGAAATTATTTATAGAGGAGTATCGATTGAAGATATGTAATCAAGATATTCGCAGGGGTTACTGTTTGGAAACGGTAAAGGTGTGGCGGTTGTTGGTAAATGAATAGCTTATGGTCAAATCATTGTTGTTACAGACTGAATAGGCCAAGGCAAGTCCAAGACCCGTTGAACCCTCTCTGCGTCCGTTGGGTTGGTAGAAACGGTGAAATATCTTTGTCTCATCCAAAGGAGATTCACCCGGATTGCTAATACTGAATCCCATAGAATCTATTTTAATCTCTATTGAACTTCCTTCGGTAGAGTGTACGTATGCGTTCTTTACTAAGTTACCAACCAATACAGATGCCATTTGTTCGTTTATGGATGCAGTAAATTCACCTTTCTTCTCTATTCTGGCAACAATATTTTTAAAAGACCATATCTCATTGTTATCATTGATGGTTTCGGAAAGTAAACTGCCCATATCTATAATCTTTTTATCGGGATACTGCTTGTTCTCAATTTTGGAGAGTAAAAGCAATGTCTTATTCAGTTTAATAAGGTGGCGCAGGCTTTTCTGCAACTTTATCAGTTCGCCGGCCATCTCTTCGTTCAGATCTGGGCGGTCAAGCATAATTTCCAGACGGTTGCTGCATACAGCCAGTGGTGTTTGAAGTTCGTGCGATACGTTACCTATAAACATCTTTCTCTCTTCATACTGATGTTCAAATCTGTCAACAGCCCTTTGGGCAACATTTGCTAATCTTTGAAACTCTAAAATATCTGTTTCTGATGGAACTTTTGAATTTCTGCTTCCGGGTATATAGTTGTCCATCCAGTTAAGCAGAGCTTCCAGCGGACGCAAGTTACGTTTAAGAACTCTTAAACCAATTATCAGCAATGCAATCAAGAGTACAAAGAAAAGAAGTATAGTCCACCATAAGACATGCTCTACAAGAACATCCTGTTCAAAGGTGGGCATAGATACGGTTATTTCATAGTATTGGCCATTATTGTCCATAAAAACCTGTCTTCTTATGCGCGAACTGGCAAATTCCTGCTGGCTCTTTAAAAACGCTTCTGCTTCATCGTAAACAGCCTTTGGATTTTCTGCAGCATAATCTGCAGTTACCTCTCTTATGTAATAGGTGTTGTATGCACCATTGAACCTATCCGGCATTTCATGTCCCGACAGTTTGCGTAAAATAATGCTTTCGGTGTAGTCTTTAAGAATCAGGTCTGTATCGGCATGAATTTTTCTGGTCATGGTACTGTAAGATAACCATCCCCACAGGCCAAGAGTAATAACCAGTGGCAGCATAAGCGATAGCATTATTTTATAGACAAGTTTCATCTGGTTTAAGGTTTTATAAGTTTGTATCCAAATCCGTAAACAGACTTTATCTCAATATCGGCACCGGCTTCAGACAGTTTTTTGCGCAGGTTTTTCATCTGTGCATATACAAACTGAAAATCGTCGGTCTGGTCTATGTGGTCTCCCCAGATGGCTTCTGCCAACACAGATTTATCTACCATGTGTCCCGGGCGCATAAGGAAATATTTCAGTATATCGAACTCCTTCTTTAATAGTGTTATCTCTTTGCCGTCTATAAACAGCCTGTTGGTAACATCTTCTAATCGTACATTGCCCGCTGTCCATGCCATGCTACCCGAATTTTGGCTTCTTCTTACTACGCTTTTTATTCTGGCTGCAAGTTCTGATATATGAAACGGTTTGGCAAGATAATCATCGGCACCAAGCTCCAGACCCTGTATCTTATCGTCCAGTGAATCTCTGGCCGATGTTATTATGACATTAGTCTTTGCCGATGTCTTTTTAAGGTGTTCAAGTATGGTCAGTCCGCTACCGTCAGGCAGATTTAAATCCAAAAGAATACAATCATAATAGTATGCAGATAGCTTATCTATTGCCGATGCCACATTGTAGGCACTTTCTACTATAAAGCCATCTTTACTTAGAGTATTCACAATAAGTTCGTGAAGCGATACTTCATCTTCTATTAGTAGCAGTTTCATATATTAATAAATTTAGTTTGTAAAGATGCTCTATTTACGAATGCAAAGTAAATAATAAAAATCAATACACAAAAAATGTCTAAGAATTAATAATTATGCTGTGTTTTATGTTATAAGGCAAACAAAAATCCCGACTGCAAGGAATGCAACCGGGATAGTGTATAGAAACAGTGATAAATTTACTTTAAAACGCGAAGCAGGGGATTATCGGCAGCAATGGCGCGCAGGAACTTTTCGCTGTATCCGCTCTGTTCAGGATATTCAGGCTGCGATGGATGGTGGCCGTTATTCATAAAACTGCCATCTTCATTCTGAAGCTTAACATTACCATCAATGTATTTCACCATTAGGTAGTCATCCAGTTCGCTCCACTTTTTCCATAGTGATTGAGCATTCTCTACAGACCATTCAGTAGCCTTTTTTGTCATCTTTTTAGGACTCATTTCGGCCAAAACTTTATCCTGCTTTTTAAGTTCGTCTATCATGCTATTTTCCCATTCATCAATAACAGTACGAACCTCTTTACCTATATGGTCGTAACGCAGATATGCAAACTGTGCTATGCGGTTGGTTACCCAGAACATAGATTTGTCGCTGTATGTAAGCATATCGGCTGTACCTTCTGCAAGAGATTCCGGAACATCTGTTGTACCGCAGTAAATAGGGGTAAGAGGTGATGTAGCCGCATCGTCAGTACCAAACCAAATCACTCCACCTATGTGGTCGGGCAGGTTCTTGCGTGCCTGAGCCACAAACCAGAAGCCGGTTTGCTGAGTGGCAATGGCGCGTTCCTGAGTATATTCTACACCATCAACTTCAAAATCCATTGGTCTCCAGCGGTAAGGCAGATGGCTACCGCCTGCACCTATATCGGTAGTCATATCCATAGGAGTACCTTCGTAATGGTCGCGCATCATATCGAATACCTCTTTAGGAGAGATTTTATTGTCAGGCTTAACCCACAGTGGCATTTTGTTTGCAGGGTTGTGGCCAAGTGCAAAATCCAGATATTTGTCCATGCCGCTTGCAAAACGGTTAAAGAAGGACCAAACGCGAGCTTCGCATCCGCGCAATGCACCAAAATCGAGTGGGGCATAGGCATCGCAGAAACTGAAATCTTCATCCTTTCCGCTGAAATAACCTTTGTTACGGGCAAAATCAATTACGTCGGGAGAATAGAGGCAATTCTCGGGGTCGTTAAGAGGAAACGTGGTTATGCGTGCCTGATTTGCGTGTGCGCTTATATATCCATCGGGAATACGGCGTGCCACCCAAACTATACCTTTTTCATCGGCACCTTTACCTATCAGTTCCATTATCCAGGCTTCGTTTTTATCGGCTATACTGAAACTTTCGCCACTTGAAGCATATCCGTAGGTATTTGCCAAATCTGCTATCACCTCTATGGCCTGACGGGCACTCTTGGCTCTTTGCAGTGCAATGTATATAAGTGAACCATAGTCCATAATACCATTAGGTTCGCCCAGTTCGGCACGTCCGCCATAGGTGGTTTCGCCTATTATAAGCTGATGTTCATTCATATTGCCTATGGTAGAATAGGTTTCCGATACCTGTTCTATATCGCCCAGATATTTGCTGGTATCCCATTCATAGACCTTCAGCATAGTACCGGGTTTGTATTTGCCGGCTTCTGTGTGGTACAGAGCACCATAAAGCTGGTGTGAATCGGCTGCATAAGATACCATTACACTACCATCGGCCGATGCTCCGGCTGTTACTATCAGGTTTGTGCAGGCAAATGCTCCTGCTGCAGTAAATATTGCTGCAAAAGTTAATAATCCTCTTTTCATAATTTAATACATTCAAAAAACTGCACCACCAAATGATGATGCAGTTTGTAATACATTTATCTGATGCTAATCTTTGTCCTCTTTCCGTTTATATCCATAATGTAAATACCTGATTCAGGTACTTGAAGAATGCCATTTTCTGTAGCGACCTTCATACCATTCATGTTGAACAGTGTTATAGTACCATTGGCTGTAATGGTGCGTCCGCTTATGTTCCATTCTGTGGAAGCATCTATATCCTTAACTTCTGTGTATGGGAATGAATACTTTCCGTTTGAATAGTAGTATTTGCACACATTATATTTGTTACCGGCACCATCTACAGTGTATGATTCAAGCAGATAGTTTGAATCTTTGCTCAGATAATTGAAGAATGTTGTAGAACTGTTATCTGTAATATATACCAGTCTGTTCTTTTCATCAAATACATACATAACAGTATCTTCAGCAACTTTATCCATACGTTCTGTTTCTGGGTTGAATGTATATGTACCGCTTATTTCAATTACATTGCCTTGACTGTTTGTAGTGTGATTTGTTATGATTACAGATTGATTGTAATGGCTTATCCACTGTTCGGTTTCCATATCCCAACTAAGTTCAATCATACCCGAATTAACCATATCAACGCTCTCTGATACCTCAATGCCATAGAAGATAGGTCCTACAGGGAAATTGTAGTTGTTTGAAGGATGATCATAATTGAATTTATCTTTGTTGCTGCCTGTCCATATTATCATTAATTGACCGTCAGTAATTGTAAGTTCTTCTGCCTGTGTCTGTTCATCGTATATATAATCGCACCAAATATTTCCTTCGTACTGCCAATTATCTTCTACAAAACTAATGAAGTTGTCTCCTTGCTGCAGGTTAAATCCGGAACGGGTAGGAACTGTATTATTTTGGGTGTCGGCCGGTTCAATAAATTCACCTGTAGCAGGATCTATTTCATAAACTATTGCGTCATCATTAATATATGCTGTCTTTTCGCCAAACCATAACTGCAAAGCTTTATTGTATCTACGCCACCATGTAGCTAATAATTGTGTTTCATACACTTCATAAATATTCTCTTTGTACAACAGGAGGAATTCGCTTTCAATAGTCCAAGGTCCATTTTCTGATGTGCCGTTATAGTATCTTTCTCCAATAAGATAACCATCGGAAGTCATCTCTGAAACATATTCAGTCTTTTGGTATTGATATTCAGGATCTTCATATTCGGCATAATGTATTTCTGATTTCACTTCGTTGTTTTCATCGTATGTGAACCAGTATTCATCAACAATAGTTTCGCTTTCGGTTGACATGATACCATCGCCATTAGCATCGTAATCCATCTCAACATCGCTATAGATGTGCTCGGTCTCTTTCTGATGTAGAATATTGCCGTTGGCATCGTATTTATAAACTAAGATTTCGCTATAGCCATAATTGGATTCTGAACGTGCGTTTTTAACTTCACCATATAAATAGCCGCTCATTGGGCTTATCATGTAATCCTCTTTTTCCCAGTAGTTGTATAGAGCGTCTTCCAAATCTGCTAAAGTAATGTTATAAGCTTTGTCATTGTAATAGGTGAATGTTCGGGTGTATATGTCATCCTCTTCGTCATTCTGCTCTACACATTTTATTAAGCGGTCCAGTTCGTCATATTCCATTACATAGCTGTTTTCAAGAACTCTGTTGGTCTGTGAACGGGTAGGAACAGGTTCTTCGTAATTTGTGTCTTCATCAACAGTCGGCATATCTTCTTCCAAAGGAGCAGAGTAGTAGTACAGACTTGCAAAACGATTACCTTTTGGGGTAAGTGTTATAACCTCTTCTTCAGCAAATTCCCAATAGCTGTCTATATCTGCTATCAGTTTCTCAATATCTTGTTCTCCTTCAAAATAATTATCAACAGTGTATATTGTGTTGGTGGTTGTAAGACCATCCACTTTGGTTTCAACCTTTTCACCATACAGTTCGTATTTGTCGGCTTCTACATAGTATGTCATGTAGCGAAACACTAATTCTTCGTTAAAGTCCATACCATCGTATAGCCCATCTTCGGTGTAATAGTACTCCATAACGTTGCGCGAATATTTTGCATGAAAAAAATTGTCAAGTTCCATTGTGTTGGTGTCATAATCCCATTCGTATTCTTTCATTTGGCTTATATTTCCAAATTCATCGTAGTCTATTTCGGTAACTAACTGTAAACCTTCCCATTCGTCATATTCAGATATGGTGTAATACTTTTCATTACGTGACTTTGGACCGGTCCAGGTGGAAGTCATCCTTGCTGTCACGTATGCAGAACCGTCTTCATTATATTCGTAGTAGGCGAAATTTACAATTCTGTCCATTGAATCGAATTCGTAATCGTTACGAAAAGATTCGTCTGTGTTTAGTACAAATGTATAATCTTCCAGATTGTAAACTTCTTTGGATATTAGCCATCCGTGGTCATTGTATTTGTAGTACTCTTTGCGGTTTTCAGATATTACGCTGTCCAGATAAACCACATCGAGTGTTTGTGTGGCTGTCTTTGTAACCGGTACTCTTCTGGCAGCTGCCTTCAACCTGTTTATTGATTCTTCCGATAATTTACTGCCATAACCTTTCTGTATGTTGTTTTGTGACAACATAGACACTTTGTTCCTGATTTCATCTTTCATCAGATTGTTCTTGTTAATATCTGCTTTTACAGGCATTATGGCCAATAGTGCCACTGCCAAAACCGATGCTCTAAACTTCTTCATTTTATTCTGTTTTTGTCTGTTTTCTTTATTGAAAAATCTCACTTTTGTATATATGATGCGAATTTAAGAACTTAAAATCTTTTTGACAATAGTTGTTGATGATTTAATCACTCTGAGTAAACATGCGGGCTATGTGAATGGCGGTATTGCGGAGATTTGATGTGGCTGTTTGTGGATGAATGGCTTGATGTATAGGCATAGAGTGGGGGGTAATGCAAATAATATCCTGGAAACCGCTGTTCTTAAGTTCTTCACACATAGTTACTCTGCCACCTAAAGCAATAACGGGTATTCCTTTTTTCTGTGCTACGCGCAATACTCCACTTGGAGCTTTCGACATCATAGTCTGGTGGTCTATATGGCCTTCACCGGTAATAACCAGATTGCAATCTTCTATCTGCTTTTCAAAATTGATAGTGTTAAGTATGATGTCTATTCCTCTTTTAAGATTGGCGTTTAATACAGCCTTTAAACTACCGCCTACGCCACCTGCTGCACCTGCTCCGGGTATATCTTTTATGTTAATGCCATAATGTTTGAGTATGATGTCTGCAAAATGGTGCATTCCTTTATCTAAAGTGTTTATCATATCTTTGTCAGCACCTTTTTGGGCTGCAAATGTATAAGCGGCTCCGTTGGGTCCGCAAAAGGGTGCATCAACATCGCAGGCTATTGTGTATTTTGCTTCTTTTACTATGTCCTGTACCTTTGTATCATCTATTGTTTGTACGGCCGACAGATTTGCTCCACAAGGCTGAAGTTCATTGCCGTCTGCATCTAAGAAACGGTATCCTAATGCCGATAAGATGCCCATTCCGGCATCGTTTGTGGCGCTTCCGCCTATACCTAATAGTATCTCTTGGCAACCATGTTCCAGAGCATCCATAATAAGTTCTCCTGTTCCAAATGATGTGGTTAGCATTGGGTTACGCAGATGTTCCGGAACTAATGTTAGACCGCTTGCCTGAGCCATCTCTATAATGGCTCTTCCATCAGGATTTATAATATAATGGGTTGTGATTCTGTTGTCTAATGGATCTGATACGCACTTTTCCATAGTTGTGGATTCGGTGGAAGTTAGAGCTGTGAGCATTCCTTCTCCACCATCTGCTATAGCAAATGACACAAAGTCTGTGTCCGGTATTTCCGAACGGAATCCGTCTATAAATGCGTGTGCGGCTTCTACAGACGATAATGATCCCTTAAAGGAATCAAATGCTATGGCTATCTTCATTGTCTTCCTATTATTCACAGGCTTACATTGCTCTTAAAACGCAAAGTTATGAAATATATCAGGAAAAATGTTTTTCATTTGCTGACGTTTGTGTCTGAAATAGAATTAGTACCTTTGCAGGCCCTAATAAATTGGGGGATTATCTGAAAAGTAAACGTATTTTATATGAAGGCTCAGATTACAAATAAGGAGATTTGGAGTATTGCTACGCCCATTATGCTGGGTAATTTGGCACAGACTATAATAAATTTTACCGATACTGCATTTTTAGGACGTCTTGGAGTAGTGGCACTGGGTGCATCTATGCTTGCCGGACTCTTTTATTATGTGTTTACCACTATAGCTATGGGCTTTGCCATTGGAATACAGATTATAGTGGCACGTCGTTATGGAGAGGGTAATTACAAAAGAATAGGCGTGATATTTGAACATGGATCTCTATTTGTAATGATATTGGGACTGTTGTTGCTATCTGTTTTGTATTTCTTTTCAGACAGACTTCTTTTGTGGCTTATTGATTCCGATAATATATATGCAGCATCATTGGATTATATAAAGTATCGTCAGTTTGGAATAGTGTTTGTATGTTTCAATTACTTATACAGAGCATTGTATGTAGGTATATCTAACACAAAAGTTATTACCTATTCTACTATTATAATGGCAGTTGTTAACATTGTTCTGGATTACTGTCTGATATTTGGTAGATGTGGATTCCCGGAGATGGGTATTGGTGGTGCAGCATTGGCATCGTTCTGTGCAGAGGTATCGGCTTTCATATTCTTTACCATTTACAGTTATGTTACATTAAGAAAGAAGGAGTATGAAATGTTTAAACTACATAAATTGGAGGGTGAACTGATGGGGAGAATTCTTAAAGTATCAACTCCTACCATGGTGCAGAGACTATTCTCTTTCAGTGTGTGGTTTGTCTTCTTTGTATTGATAGAGAAGATGGGCGAAACAGCCACAGGCATCTCTTCTATAGTAAGAAGCGTTTATATGATTCTTATTACTCCGTGTTTTGCTTTTGCTACTACTACAAATACTGTTGTAAGCAGAATTATTGGTGAAGGGCGTGCCGATGAGGTGCATTCTACTATTTTAAAGATTCTAAAGAACTGTCTCTATTGTACTGTTCCAATTATGATTTTGGTTTCAATTTTTCCATTGCAGATGGCAAGAATATATACAGATGATTTGAATCTGGCACAATTGGTTATACCTTCTATTTACGTTATATGCTTAGGAACAATATTTCAAGGTATTGGCAATGCCTATTTTGAAGCTGTGTCGGGAACAGGTAATACATCGGCAGCATTGTATTTGGAAATAGGTATATTGGTGCTCTATGTGGCGTTTGTATGGGGTATGACACATTATACAACCAGAGTGGAGTTGGTGTGGCTTGCAGAAATTCTCTATGGTGTTCTGTTAGGGATATTCTGCGGAATCTATATTAAACGTGCAAATTGGAACAAAAAGAGAATTTAATGTCCGATGTTTTTTAACTTTGTATTTCGTGAAGGTTATAGACGTATGGCAATGAAAAATTGTTTGGTAATTCTCATGGCTCTGATGCTTGTACTGCCTGTGTCAGCAAAGAATGCAGATAGTACAATAGTGGATAATGGTTTCAGATTCCAGGAAATAGCTCTACCTGTATCACTTGTTGGGGTAGGGGCTTTGGGTTTTGTAGAACCGGTAAAAAACTTGAACACAGAATTTAATTCAGCCATAGCAGATTGGAGCGGAGGTGGCACAACATCTATTGATAGTTATATGGAATACCTGCCTATGGCATCGGTCTATGCTATGAGTTTGTTAGGAGCAGATGCCAAGCACAACTATATAGACAGAACGCTTGAACTGGCTACATCGTACCTAACACTATGCGCAATGGCCGGCACCATGAAACAGGTCATAAAAGAGGCTCGACCGGATGGTTCCGGTTTTGATTCTTTTCCTTCGGGTCATACGGCTACTGCGTTTATGGGAGCAGAACTGATTCGTATTGAGTATGGTCATAAATCGCCACTATACACTATTGGAGCCTATTCTGTGGCGACGGCAGTAGGCGCTTTGCGTTTGTATAATGGCAAGCATTGGCTTACCGATGTGGTAGCAGGAGCAGGTGTTGGTATATTGAGCGCACGTATAGGGTATTGGTTGCTTCCATATACCAAGAGTGTTATGCACAGAATTACAGGTTGGGATGCGTTTGTATCGCCAACTATAGCATCAGGCGGTGTACAAGTGGGAGTCCGTTTGGTTCCAAGCAGATTTTAGCGAAACAAAATGCGTACACCTGAATATAACTGAAAAAACGGCGGAACTGTGAAGAACCGCCGGTAACATGTTTATCTGTTTTTTTTTATTTTGTAACCTCAATGCCGTTGAACTGAAACTCCATACCTGCTATGTATGGGGCAAGATTCTCCGCCATTGTAGCTGAAAGGGTCAGGCTTTTACCAATTATTCTACCTTGAACTTTATCAAATGTATATGTTGCAACAGGTTCTGCGCCCGTATTTATGTATGGAGCCACATTATTTGCGCTGAAAGAGAATACACTGTCACTTTTGGTATATGGTATTCCCTTAAGTGTAATATCCAGTACAACAGGCATATTTGGTGCAAACTTAACATCGTTTAAAACAACATCAACAGTCGATGTGTTTGCATTTGGAGTGATGTCTATAACTGCTGCTGTAGCAAAAGTATCGGCCATTAGTGTGCCATTGTAACTGGTGCTGTTTGTTTCAGGCTCTTCAGGTATTTCTATACCATCATTCTCTTTTGAACATGCTGCAAAAAGCATTGTAACTGCAAATAAATAAAATAATTTTTTCATCGGTTTTTGTTATAAGTTAATATTAATTGAAATTCCTATTTGTAATGGTTTTCCCTGTGCAAAGAAATCGTTTTGCATAGAACGGAAATAGAAAGTGTTGTACTGTTTGTTCAGTATGTTCTTTCCCCATACAGAGGCACCAAATATCCCTTTTTCCCAAGTAAGCGATGCCGATAGCAGACCGTATTCGTCTTGTAATAGTGTATTCTCTTCATTCCAGTATATACGGCCTATGCCTGTCCATCCAACATTTAAAGCCATGATTTTAGCAATACTCTTTGATATAGGAAGTCTGTACTCTATGTTTGCTGACATGGTTTCCTGTGGTGCGTAGGGTAGTATCTTACCTGAATAGTCATTACTGCCGCTTTTATACTTTTTGAATTCAGCATGTGTATAACCATAGCCGGCATTTAGTGTAAATGGACCTGTGCGGTATGCAACGGTTGTTTCCATGCCACAACTGAATGATTCTCCGGCATTTGACATCATGCGACCGGTACTCAACCCGGGAGGGAATATAGTTAGTTGTTGGTTGCTACAATCTATGTAGAATGTAGTTGCCGATATTTTCAGCGCTCCACTGGTAAGCGGTGACAGGTGTGTGCCAAGTTCGTATGTCCAGTTTGTTTCGGGTTTGTATATGGTAGATAGGGCATCGGTATGGACAGGGTTGCCAATCAGTTCCTGAGCCATTTTGTTTTTCAATAAATCAGAAAAGAGTTGTGTGTTGAATCCACCGGCTTTAAATCCTCGGCGGGCAGAAATGTATATTGAACCCCAATCTTTGCTGTACGATACCGAAAAACTGGGTAACAGTTCTAAATCATCTATATTGTTTTTGCCTATAAATTCTACATTAAGCGGGGTGAAATCTGTATTCTTTTTCAGTTTGGTATATACCTGAGTGTAACAATTGTAGTCCATTACAGACTTTTCATAATCGAGACGCAGTCCGGCCGAAAAATTAAATCCTGATATATTGTAACCTAACAGCAGGTAGGCTGCAGCACCAAATGATGGTATTATAAAATCATCTTCTATGGTAAACTGATTGTCTCTGAACTCCAGTTCACTACCATAGATGGGTAGATAGTAGGAATCATTGGCATTCTTCAAAATAAGATTGTCTATACCGTACTTTTTGAAAGTGACAGGTGCCGACATATTGTTATGCTTGATAAAACTGAATAAACCAGTCTGCCATGTTAACGCTTGATTCTCTTTAGAACGTGCTACAAATTCTTGCGACAGTGAATGCTCCTGTTGGAACTGTCCCATTGAGAAGTAGTCTAACGGAAGGAAATCGTTGTCTATACGCATTCCATCGTCCATATACTGGTAGCCGGTTGTGGACGACAGGGTAAAGGTGTTGAAGTAACGCTTTATAATAAGGCCATTGTCTATGTTGAAACGGCGGTAACTGCATGGATCATTATAGTTGACCGGTGCAAGAATACCATTGTTGTAGTTTCTATATGCCCAACCGCCTTCGTCTGTATATCCGGTGGTAAATGTGTTATCTATACTCCAGTTATGTGATGGCAACCACTGGGCACGCAGACGCATAGCTATGTTATTACCGCCATCGCACTTTTCATTGCGTCCATAGTTCATAAAATAGCCGTCGCTGTGGCTGTACAATACGCTTGCTGACCAACCAAAATCGTCAGTCGGAGCTGCATAGTGCGATGCCTTAATGCGAATGTGGTTTTCATTACCATATTCAAGTGATAATCTTTTACCCTGAAACATTAATGGAGAGAGTGTCTGTATATTAATGGCGCCACCCGAAGTATTGCGTCCGTAAAGTGCACTCTGGGCTCCACGTAATATCTGTACTTTATCAATATCGAACAGTTCAAAGTCATAACTGTTTTTGTTCATTACGGGACGTTCGTCTATGTTCATGCCTACTACAGGTTGATCTATGCGCGAACCAAATCCACGAACATATATTGACGATGTCATACGTGAACCGTAGTCCGGCTGATAGAAGTTGGGGGCATGCGCGGTTATCTCTTTTATGCTGTTCAGATGATTGTTTTCAAGGTCTGTACGGGTAATGGTTGTGGCTGAATAGGCTCCCTTTTCATCACTGTCCGGCATTTTTATGGGAGCAACTATGCTCACCTCTTCAAGCACAACTGAATTGATGCTTTCCGGGGCTAATGCAATTAGCAGTGAGATTATTGCTATTATTGTATTCAAGTCCTTAATCTGTATTTGTAAAAAACGGCTGCAAAGGTACTGAAAAAAGTACAGCCAACCAATACGTGGTGAGATATTCAATAATTACCGGCGAAACTTGGTAAGAACCGCCGGTAAAATATTAATTTGTAGCCATCGTTTTGGGTTGTATCTGAGTTGCATTTTAATTATAACATAGCAGACCTGATAAAAAAGAAAAAAAATAAAAAAAACAATGTTGTTTGGTTGACAAATTAAAGATTATTTGTACTTTTGTCAACAATTAATCGCATAGCTTAATTAATAGTATGGATAAAAATTTAAATACCTTTGCAAAGCGTCTATTACAAGCTCGTATAAAGGCAAAACTCTCTATGGAGAAGTTAAGCGAAAAGATGAACGGGATTGTAACTAAGCAAGCTATATCTAAATATGAAAAAGGAATGATGATGCCAAATAGTACCATTCTTATTGCTATGGCAGAAGCACTCAATGTTAGTTTGGACTATTTCTTTCGTCCATTTACTTATGATTTGGACAATTTTAAAGTCTCCTTTCGTAAGAAATCAGATACTACTATTTGTGAACAAAAAGCTCTTGAAATTCAAATTCAGGATGAGGTAGAACGTTATCTTGAGATAGAAGATATCTTAGATGTAAAATATGAATACAAAAAAATGGCTGATGAATTAGTGCCTTCGCATTCATTATCTACAAATAAAGATATGATAGAGTGTGCAAAAAATATCAGAAATATTTGGGGATTAGGTAATTCTCCTATTGCAAATTCACAAGAATTGCTCGAATTTCATGGGTTTAAAGTGTTATTGACCACTGCTCCTAAAAATTTCTGGGGTGTAAGTGGTATAATCAACGATAATACCCCTATAATAGTTCTCAATAACAATGATTCTCATATTGAGCATCGTAGGCTTACAGCGTTTCATGAGTTATGTCATCTTTTATTTAATAACTATTTTGCTGAAGGACTTACTGAGCACCAGAAAGAAACCCTTTGTAATTCATTTGCTAACGAGTTGTTACTTCCTGGTGACATTCTTATAAATCTTTACAATGGAAAAAGTAGAATTGCTGTAGCAGAACTAGTTTCTTTAAGTATTAATTATGGTATATCTGTAGATGCTATAGTTTATAAACTCAAAGAATTAGGAATAATAGGGGAGAAGCGTTATCGTGGATTCTGTATTCAAAAAAATACAAATCCTGATTTTAAGAGAATAGTTGAGGTTACACGGTATAAAGAGGAGGCTACAACTCGTTTCCAGACGATGGTTTACAGTGCATTAGCACAACAACTAATATCAATTTCAAAGGCTTCTATATTATTAGGAGTAAGCATTAATAAAGTTCGTAAAAATTCTAGTACGCTCTAATGAATAAAATTGTAGTAAGCGACACAAATATATTTATAGATCTGATATCAGTAGGCTTGCAAGAAAAACTCTTTCTTTTACCAATAGAGATACATACCACAGACATGGTGATCTTTGAGATTAAAAGAGAGGGACAAAGCGGTATCATGATAGACCTAATTAATAAAGGTTATTTGAGTGTTAAGACATATACATCAGAAGAAATGTTACAGTTTTTTCAGGCAAGACATCGTAAATATAACCTCAGTGTCGCTGATTATAGTGTATTAACATATTCTAAAGAGAATAGCTATATTCTTCTTACAGGCGATGGCAACCTTCGCAAAGTTGCATTATCAGAGGGTGTAGAAGTTCATGGTTCTATTTATATAATAAATATGATGGTTGAGTATAATATTATATCTACACTTGAAGGCGCAGAAGTACTTGATACACTTAAAAATATAAATCAGCGTCTTCCCAAAGTGCAACTTGATATTCTTATAAATAAATGGCGCAATATTTAATAATTACCGGCGAAACATATTCTTCTTTTATTATGATTATAATACAAATTGGAGTAGTGAAAAATGAAGGACTATCTGTGAGAAGCGAGATAGCGTAGTGAACCGGAAGACCGTGAAAAAACGGAGCATGTTTGAGACACGTTAGACAGCCGTTAGGCTGGCT
>CALFTK010000058.1 GCA_937916465.1 uncultured Bacteroidales bacterium | reverse complement strand
AAGAAGAAGCCCGCCGGTTAAGTCAGCGGGTTTCTTTTTTTGCGGAATCAGGTGATATTTCAAATTGACGCTATTGCGTCAGTTCCTGTCAATCACTTTTGAGAAAATCTCAGGCGAGAAAGATTACTGCGGGAGCTGGCCATTGATAGCTGCATCAACCGCTGCCATGTTTCCTGTTGCCAGAGCAAGCAGAAGCAAAGTAGGCGCAGCGCAGACAAACGCCATAGTCAGGTTGATGGGAAGCAGGAATAATGCTAACCAGGCGCTGCCATAGTTTCCAGTAGTTATCTTGCCGCCGCAGTAGGGACAAACTTTCGCAGATGGAAAAATGTATTCTCCGCAATGTTGACAAGGGTATCTGCCGCCCTTGCCATTATTCTGACCGCACTGTTGTGCGCTTGAACGAGCGAAGTTGCCGCCATCGCACAAACCATGCCACACAAATGTGCCCAGATTTTTGATTGCTTTCCACAGGAATTTAAGAGTGTATAATAAACAGAACAGCTTGAGGAAAAATACAAGCGTTTTTTTCAATCTGTTTTTCCATATGTTTGATGATTCGTTCATAATATGTATTGTTTTGTGTGTTTACTGTTTTTGTGATGACTTCCTTCGGAATTTCAGGAAGAGTTTTCCGTTTGCGGAAATCTTTATAATCGATGTGAATTTATAGATTCCTTAGTCTTGAATTTTGGAGATGTTAATGGATTGAGTGAGGATATAATGAATAAGGAGGACTGTATGCTGCAGGATGTGCATTGTGTTTGTAATCTGTCTCAAAACGCGAAAAAATCAACAAGAAAATATCAAAAAGATAATTTACAAGAAGCTAATGAACTTATGGCAAAATTTAATTTAGATAGGCAGAATATGAAAAAAGTGAAAATGATTAGTTTTGTTATTACATTTGTAATGTGTTTTGGATATACAATATAATTAAGAGAATATGAAAAGATTATTGCTGTACATATTTGTGCTGTTTGTTCCGCTTTTTCATTTAGCTGTTAGTGGACAGACCAATGCCAACTTGATAGGTTCTGCCGGTAATATACTGCAGTTTGACACAATCTGGCCACAGGAAAAAGTATATCTCCAGTTTGACAATACCGGTTATTTTCAAGGCGAAACCATCTGGTTTAAAGCCTACGTAGTCAATGCTTCAGACCTACAGATGGCTCGCAGCGGTGTTCTCTATGTTGATTTAATATCTCCTAATGGAGTAATCCTTCAACAGAAGAAGCTGAAAGTAATTCGTGGTCAGGCAGACGGTTGTTTTTCGTTGATGGACGAATCGACCGAACAGGCTCGCCAGATACGCGGAATGATACCTTACCCCAGCGGTTACTATGAGGTACGCGCCTACACTCAGTTTATGATGAACTTTGATGACAGGATAGCCTTTTCCAGGGTACTTCCTGTATTTAAATCTCCATCCAAAGAGGGTGATTACGACAATGCTGTTTTTCTTCCCGATTATCCAAATAGTTTGGTAGATGAACGTCCCAAAGCGGAAAAGATGGAAAAAGTAAACGTCAGTTTCTACCCCGAAGGTGGTCATATAGTAGAGGGTATTCCCGTTAATGTAGCTTTTAAAGCCACCGATGCACTTGGCTACAACATAGACGGTACGTTACGAATAGAGAACAACATTTCTGAAGGCAGTGTAGAGGCCTTAACCGAACACGACGGAATGGGCAGTATTCGTTTTACTCCCACATCTACCAAAAAGATAAATGCAATATTTACTCATAATGGCAAAGATTATAAAATAGCTCTTCCTGAAATTGAAAAAACAGGATATACATTTACTGTAGAAAATATCTATGAAAAAGATTCCATTTCTATATCCATTAATAGAAATATTAATATAAAAGAGAAAGTATTAGGTTTAACAGTTACTTGTAGAGGAAAACTGTTTCACTTTAATCAAATAAATATTCATTCCCAAACAACAGACACCACATTCTGTATATCATCAGAGAATTTACCATTAGGAGTATGTAGGGTTGTACTGTATAATACTTCCGGCAATGTGTTAGCCTCTCGCAGTCTTTTTCATTATAAAGAATTCACTCCACCCAGCATAAATGTAGAAAAACTTGACACCGATTTTTCTCCATTCAGCAAGGTGAATTTGTCACTACAAGTAAAAGATAAAGATGGGACACCGTTCCGCGACAGAATAGCCCTATCTGTTCGTGACAGTAAAGAATACGGCACAATCTATTCTGATAATCTGATAACCAACCTGCTTCTTTCTTCCGATTTGCGAGGTTATATAAACAACCCCGAATACTATTTGGAATCCGATGACGAGCAGCATCGCCGTCATACCGATTTGCTTATGCTTGTTCAAGGCTGGGAACGCTATGACTGGAAGTCTATGAGCGGAAAAGATTATTTCGAGGAAAAGAGACGAATGGAAGACAGTTTGAGCCTGAATGGTTGGGTACTTGACAACAGAGTAATTGCCTTGAAAGAAAACGTCATGAAAAATATAGACGTATTTGTATCAATAATCCCACCGGACAGTACAAAGGGTATAGAATACGGCTCCTATAAAACAGAAAAGATAGGTTATTTTGGCTTTGATACAAAAGACTATTATGGAACTGCAGATCTTTTAATGCTCATGGTAAAGAATGCCGATAATAGTTATGATTATCAAACTCGTATGTTTATGAACAGCAATAATACCTCAAGTAGAAAGGTTAAAATGCTGTTAGAACGTGCTTTGATGCCTAAAATACGCAGTATTGATGTCTATGAAAAGACCTTTAATAATAAAGATAGAAACTCTATCAGCATACAAAAGTCAAACCCTGAAGATAGTATATCGCCTATGTATAAAGATTTTGGCATATTACTTCCTACCGTTGAGATACGCGACCGCAAGTATATAGACTATATGACATTTCAAGCCTACGATGTGGAAAAAGACGTAGAGGCTGTACTTGATTTGGGAGAATATCCAACCGATGTACTTGGCTATCTTTTAAAGAAAGGTTATACGGTATATGAAGGTACTGTATCTGAAGGTGCTGGAATTTTTAAAGTAGATTATAATCCCGAATATGTTCAGATAGCACGAATAGGCAGCACTAGTAAAATAGAACCAAGTCCCAAAGCATATATAAATAGAACCCGTATAAATGGTAAACCGGTATTTTGGTATGTTCATAACGATGAGAAATGTTTATATACCGGCATGTGGGATAGTATAATATATGTCGATACTCGCGATATTGAAAGTATTGTTGTTTATGACGAACCTCTATATTTGACAGATATACGCAGTGAAGTACCATTATATATGAAGTATATTAACAGTAGTATGAATCTGCAGGCTCAAACTGATATGACCACTGCAACAGAAAAATACTATTTGGTAAATGTTCAAGCCAAAGAAGAGCATGAACTGATGGATAGACAGACCAAACGCGATTTTGGCAGACGTATCACTACTCTTAAAGGTTTTACAGCCCCCGACCAGTTCTATGCTCCGGAATACCCCGATGGTCCAATACCCGGTGATGTAGATTACCGCCGCACACTATACTGGAATCCTAATTTGGTAACAG
>CALFTK010000057.1 GCA_937916465.1 uncultured Bacteroidales bacterium | reverse complement strand
TCTGATAGTACTCAGCACCACCAATCCATGATTTGGTCAAAGCCATATCATCAACATAGTAAGTTACGCCCGGGCCTGTGAAAGCAAGACGTACAAAGTACTGGTCAGGCTGAACAATCATGTTATATTCAGTATCATCACCTGGTACAATAGCTTTCCAGCTGCTTGACCACCAGTAACCTGACTGATACATGTAACGGTTGGCTACTGAGTCATTCTGATAGTATGACATCATGGTAACACGTTCCCAACGGTCTGTGGTAAAGGTTTTCTTAACCAATTTGAATTCACCTGAATTCTGTTCACCTGTCATAGAGAACTGCCTTTCTGAATTGTAGAAACCGCGAAGCAGGTCAATATTCATCTGACCTTCACCTTTGCTGGCTTTTACATACATTGAAAGACGATAAGATGTGTAATCGTCAATAGGTAGTGCGCGAACAAACAGGTTTGCTCTGTAGTCTTCACATGGGTCGCCTTCGCCACCTGCCATGTATTTAAAGTAACGTTCGCCACCCTGTGCACCCATAGCTTCAAATTCACCTTTGTGCTGACCATCAGGATCAAGTACGATGTCATAAGTATCACCACGATCAACATTTGGCGAGATACCATTCAACACAAGCATTGTTGTGTCATAAAGCGGACCAAGCTTCCATTCTTCAGGTTTTAGACCGGCACCATTACTTCCTACATGGTCATAAAACTGTACCTGAGTAATTGAATCAGGTGCATTTGCTGAATCAGTGAAAGAAGCTACGCCGTCTTCAAAACCAAAGAAGAACAACTGTTCCTGAGCCTGTGCTGTAGCACCAAACCCAAAGAGCATTGCTCCGGCTAGTAATAAGTCACATTTCTTCATAGATGTAATAATTATTTGTTTAATAAATAGTTAAAATAATTCCACATTAAACGTACAATGTTACTAACAAATGCAATCAATAGGTAGGGTACATACCTATCTATTTTTAACATTTTTGAACATTTGCCAACCGCAAATATAGACAAAGTTCTTAAAATAATTAGATTTTGCCGGGATTTTTTTCGAGAATCCCAGCAAAATCTAATAAACTATCTCTTATTTACGGAAGTGGCAAGTACCAGTTCCTGTTGTAGGAGAAACCATCACCATACAGTTTCTGATACAATGCATCGTTATATTCACTTGTTCTGTTTGCAACTCTTGAAGCCAAATACTCATTATCTGCGTATGTACCAGGCTCTGCTCTATGCATTGCAATACGAATCAAATCACCATAACGATAACCTTCAAAGCCCAATTCCAATGCCATTTCGTCAGCAATAAGTTCTTCTACCTTCTTTATAAGAAGTTCCTTCTTTGCCTCTTCATCAAGACCGGCAAATTCTGTAGAAGTAGTGTCAGGCAACATATAACGTTCGTTTACTGCAGCATCACCACTACCACGTGAATGGATACCGATAGTATTTTGCGTTGCGCTTGAATTATCGTATGTTGGTCTTCCCAAACCTGTACTATACATATATTGTGCAGGACGGAAATAAGCTAAGCTAAAATCAAACAATGTATCCAAACCATTCTGAGCTGCATATTCCTTTTCCTTCTCGCTGACATATTGTTCTATGTTTTCTTCACACAATCCATACTTAAGAACCAGGAATGCTGTTTCAGGCATACCTGCACGGTTCATAGCTTCAGCAAGACGTAAATAAACCTGATCATCTCTATACAAGCCTATTGATCTTGTATCATATTTATAGAAATACTGCTGCTGATCATTGTACTGACCCATTGTTTCATCCAATTTAATTCCACGGATTACGAAGTTTGAATATAAACGCAAGTCACCTGCCAACAGACGGCTTTCCTGAATTACGTCATCCGCAGGATAGCGAACTGAACTTTGCTGTGTATTAGGATTGACATCATGATAACAATAAATCTGCTTTGCTGACAACTCTGCAATAGCATTTGAATATGTTACCTGAGGGAAATAGTAGTTATCTTCTGTAGATTCAAATACATCATCCAATTCAGAAACTACGCCATCATATACTTGGCTCTCCATTGGAATGGATGTAATGACACTGTTTACGGCGTGATTGGAATATGAATCATCAACATCATTTTCTATAAAATCAGTTCCACCCCAAGAGATAAAATTGGTTCCGGTTGGTACCTGCTGTTTAAATGATGACAGATAACTCTTGTAGTAGATAGCAGCCTTTCCATACTGTTCTGACCATAGATACAAATCACCAATAATCAACTTTACAGGTATAAAGAATTCGCTTGAAAGAAGATTCTTAAGTTCTCCATAATCAGGTAACAATGTTTCTGAATAAGGAAGCAAATCATCTACAAGCTCTGCAGCTATCTGTTTGATATCCATCAAAGGATAATTGTCAAGATTAGCCTGATCACCGCTGGTAATAGGTTCAGTTACAAAAGGAACCTTACCATACACCTGAGCCAACTGCAGATATGTCCATGCACGGAAACCAAGAACAGCTGCATACTCTCTTTCAAATACTTTGTACTGATTGATAGTAAGTGTTGTATCGGCATGTGCAAGGAAATAGTTACAATTATTGATTATAGCATAGTAATCTACAATTGAATTGTATCTGTTATTCTCAGAAATCTCACTAAAATTAGCAATTTCCACCAAATCGGTATTGGCATGATCTGTTACTTCCAAAAGATCGCCACGAACTTCACCCAAAAGTACAGTTCTATCTGCAATAACCTGCATCTTCTTAATAATACCCATAACCGAATATACAGTATCTGTAGCGCCGGCCAAAGTATTATCATTTTCATACATAACTACCTTAGAATCGGTTCTCAGCATATCTTCACATGAAGTTGTAGTTACGCCAAACATCAAAACCGACAAGGCTGCAATCAATATATTTCTTTTCTTCATAATCAACATACTATTAGAGGTTAATCTTAACGCCTAACGAGAAGTTTGGACTCTGTGGCATGAGACCACGGTCTATTCCCTGTGTCAGGATATTTGTACTCATAGAGAATTCAGGATCTGCGCCAAGATAATTTGTTAATGTCAAAACATTATTTGCAGCACCCCAAACCGTTACACCCTGTATATATGAGTTTGAAACAGGAAGTTTGTAACTCAAAGTAACATTCTTAAGACGGAGGTACGAACCATCTTCAATCCAACGATCTGAGAAACGAGCATTACCCATAGGATCTTCGTACTCAAGTCTTGGCATATCTGTTATCTGACCTTCGCAAGTCCAACGGTTAGTCATAGCCATTGTCTGGTTGTGGAAACGTGAACCGCTTTCAAGCAACATTCTATTGTAGTTATATACATCACCACCTACTGAATATGCCAATGTAGCACTCAAAGTAAAGTTCTTAACGTGGAGATTTGAGAAAACTCTACCATAGAAATCAGGGTTAGGATCGCCTAAATAAACCATATCCTTGCTGTTGATAATATTGTCATCATTTTGATCGATGAATTTAACATCACCAGCTTCAAAATATGTTGTAACACCATTATCTGCAACTATCTTCAAACCATCTGCAACAGCATCGTCAGTTGTTGAATATACACCATCAGTCTGGTAACCATAGAAAACACCAACAGGGCGTCCAACTTCTGACTTAATAGTAGCACCTAACAATTCAGTAACCATTGCATTATCATTATCAGGAAGTGATGTCAGTTCATTCTTGTATGCACCTATACCAAAACCGGCCTCCCATTTCACGTCATTTGTATTAACCAATTTTGCACTTGCAGTTACATCGTAACCAAAGTTAGAAAGTGAACCATCATTGCTCCAAGTATTTTTAATACCTGTCAAGTATGAAAGTGAACTAATAGCCAACAGATTGTTTGTATTACTCTTATAAACGTTAGCAGAAAGAGCCACACGGTTGTTGAACAATGACATATCAATACCGGCTGTCATTTTTGAAGTAGTTTCCCACTGCAATGAGTTGTTACCGATGTTTGCCATCACCATACCGCTAATACCCAGTATCTTAGTAGGTGCAAAGTATGTACGTGACATAGAATCGTCAAAACCGTCGTTACCGGTCAAATCAAATCCGGCATTAAGTTTCAAATAATCTATAAAGTCAACATTGAACCAAGATTCTGAAGAAGCTACCCAAGCTGCTGATACAGATGGGAAGATACCCCAAGGCACACCGAACATTCTTACAGCATTTGAAATATTACCACCAAATCTTGATGAAGAAGAGATACCCAGACTTGCGCTCAAATAATATTTCTCCATAAAGTTATAGTTGGCCTGTGCCCAATATGTAAGAGAGATATCAGTGTTGTCCAGACCGTTAGTCTTCTTATACTGAAGACCTGGTTCCATGTTAGGCATCTTATCGTTACCTGAGTTATAACCCAACATTGTACTCTGATACAAATGGTTGTTCATAAAGCGGAAACCTGCCTGCACGTTCAAGTCGTGAGCGTTAAAGCGACGAGCATATTCCATATATGTATTGCTAAAGAAACCATCCTGCTTTGTGTTTGAAGCAGAAACCTTGTTTCTTACCAAACCTACATTTTCCAATTCAAATTCAGGTGTACCTGTCAATGGCAGATAGTAGTTTTCGTCTGCATTAATCAATGTATAGCTGAAATGCTCTTTAATTTTCAGGTAAGGATTAACCTTGTACTCAGGAGTAACTGCAAGGTTCACCATACGGTTACCATAGTAGTTCTTATTGATGCTCTCACCATTCTCTAAAATTGACAATGGGTTTGCCAAAGAAGCTTCTGCACCAAGTACTTCATCTAAATAATCATCAGCCTGTGCCAGATAATGTGATGGTTTACCTGTGTGGTCAAATGCGTATGGAGATAGGAATGGAGATTTAATCATAGACAAGAAAGTAGGTGAAGATATTACCTCATTTTCCAGGTCTGCTGTAGCACCATCATCACGCAAGTTACGAGTTACATCGCTATAAGATGCGTCAAAACGTATTGACAGATTGTCTGTAAGAGTGATATCAGAGTTCAAACGCAAGTTGAAACGAGAGTAATCATTACCCTGAGCAATAGCATCACCCATTGCGTAACCTACTGAAAGGTTGTAGTTTGCAACTTCGTCACCACCCTGTACATTCATACTGTAGTTCTGAACAAAAGCTTCGTCATATACTACTTTTGACCAATCTGTATTGTTATGATACATATTGTAGTAGTAATAGTTAGGATCTTCCTGCAAGAACTTGAATTCGTTCATTTTGGTTCCTGTAGTTTTCAACATTTCAGATACATAACTACGATATTGTGATGCATCCATCATACTTGGGAACTGAGGAAGAATCTGATAATTACCTGCTATTGAAAGGTCAATTTTGGTAGCAAAACTCTTATTACGTTTTGTGTCAATAATAACAACACCGTTAGCACCCTTAGCACCATAGATACCAAAACCATTCTTCAAAACAGTTACGTTTTCAATATCTTCAACCATGATGTTTGCCAAAACATTGTTATAATAGCCATCGTGCATTGACAACTGGTCATAACCCATATCAAGTATAACTCCATCCAATACAACCAATGGTTGTGTATTGATATTCAATGAATTTACACCTGCTATCATCATTGAGTTACCTATAGCCAACTGACCGGAACGAGTTGTTGAAAGAATATCACCCATAAGATTCTGCTGAATCTGGTTATCAACACTCAGATCTGTGTTAAGGCTGCTCACTTTTGACACCTTGCTTTTGGCAGCTGTTGTCTTTGTTGTGTAAATATTTGAAAACTCGTCACTATACATCTGCATATCAACATCGTCAGTACGACCATTGATAGCACATACTGAGGTATTACAACCCTCCAATGTAAATGACAAAGATGATACATAATCAGGCACCTTAATAGAGTATGAACCATCCTCCTTTGTCATTGCGGTGAAAAGAGAATTGTTATAAGCCTGAACACGTACACCGGCCATAGGAGTACCTGACGCTGCGTCAGTAACTACACCGGTTATGGTAACAACATCTTCAGAAGATGAATTCTGAGCAACAGATGTTGTAGAGAATGATAGCATTAAGCCCATCAATCCCAAGGAGATAATTCCTTTTTTGTAGTTTATTCTCATAATCTTAAGCTTTTTCATTCTTCAACTGGGTCAACATAATCATCCGGAACCGGTTTGAATATGATGCAATCCAAAAACATTGTATTGTTATAACTTGATGTTTCTTTTACAGATAACTTAATCTCAAGTTTTGCCTTTTCCTGACCATAGTTAGCTTGAGGAACTTCTGCGACACCCGGAACCCAAAGTGTATCTATAGGATTATCAATATTTGTTACCTGATATTCAGGACGTCCGCGCTGATTTACAGGTTCCAAAATCTTAACAAATCCATAGCTGACTGTTGGCAAGATCTGCACCGGCTTATTTTCAGGGTTAGGGAATTCAGCGTCGCGCACTGTAACAATACCAACTTTGTATTTACCCTTCATGTTATCAAATACATTATAGGTAATGTCGTAGTTAGGTGCAGCACTTTCACCACCAATCTGCATTACATATTCGCCAGAAACTTTTGGATAACCGGCTACATCACGTTTAATCTGAGTACGATATGAAACGTGATTCTTCTGTTTAATCAAGTAGCTGTCTTCACCTTCTATCTTGATAGGACGATCTATAAGCTCAGCCTTATCGAAAGCCCACTGGCTTGTCAGATATATCTTACCATTGCTGCATATTACTGAATCTACTACATACTTCCTAAACAGTCCCTCTGCACTATATGGATTGTAATACTTATGCTGAAGTGCATCTTCATCTCTTTCCAAACCTTCATAGTAGAGTGTTGAAGTAACTGAATCATCCGGATGACGCTGAATGTTCATATTAAAGAACATATCCATGAATAGAGCGGTATGAGTGTAGTATTCCTGCAAAGAGTCAGATCTTTCCATAGTTGTATAGTCAAACTGCGGTTTTACAGAATCATACATTTCAAGCCAAGCTTCAGGAGTAGGCAGAACCACTACGTAGTTACTGTCTTCTTCACTGATGCGACCAAATTGATTCATAATGATACTGTATTTGTAAGTTACAGAGTCAATATAAATAGGTTCACCATTTTCGTCAACTCCGGATATTACACTGCGGTTATCATCAACTTCGTCAATAGTGTACTTTTCAAGAAAAGCGCCAAGATTGTCTTTATAACCTTCTGTTTCTGTTATATATTCATAGATAGTTTGTCTATAAGGCATCTTTCCGTCCAAAAGGTGTAATATACCGTTGGTACAAGCCAAGTTTGCTTGTTTATATTCTACACCTGCAATTTCTACTGCAGTTGACGGATAACGCTTTTTACTTAACATACGCACGTTCTCGGGGTTCTCTTTTTGAGCACCTACAGGATAGCTATAACGAGCTATGTGATTTTTAATAAACTGCTGACCAACATCTTTGTGTTCCTGATAGGTCTTGCCCTCTTTAGTGTACTTAGCCCACTCATCTTCACTGATAGAACCTAAGCTTGGCATCCAAACTGTCAAGAACTGATCTGATGACAAAAAGTCATAATAGGTCAAATCAATAATCTTGTTACCATTAAACATTTTGGTAGTCTTAAGCGCTTGAATAAAGTTCTCACTTCCTTCAATTGCTTCCATTCTTTCTACCAAATTCTTGTCTGGTACAATCGACGCGTCTGTTGAATAATGCTCATTCCAAGCATCATTACAAGATGAGAACAGACATAGAGCCGAAACAACCCAGACTGACTTCTTTAGTAAGTTGAAATAATTTTTCATATTGTTATTTTTTTTATAATCCTAATGTCTATCTTCGTTATTGTCATAAATGCTCTTTGGACACCACTCCATATAGTCAAAGTTCATCTCTGCCTTTGGATTGTCAAGAACCAATTTCATACGAAGATAATAATCTTTGGCTGCATCAAAATACTGCGCAACAATAATTCTTCTTGCCTGAATGGATACATGTCTCATAGGAGTTTCACCATTTGTATGAGAATCAGGGCCCTTCATATAACCACGATTCTTCATAGACTTATCGTTTGCTTTGATAAGTTCTTCGTCATCACCCAAATCTTCGGTATCGTGCAACCATCCAATATTTGGATTTTCATTTGCAGCAAGGCGCAAATCGGTTGGAATACCACAAGGTACCAAAGTTTCAGGAGAATCACCTACATAATTCTGTACCACACCACAACCTTCGTAACCACGATATGACAAACGCAATTCCCATGTACCTGAGAAAGGTATTGGTGGCAATTTAAGCAATATGTCATAGTTACCTTGTAAATCTACACCATCACCCTGATAACTCCAGTTGGCAGTATTTGAACTACGTACCCACATGGTGTAATCCTTGTTGTATGAATAGAAGTTTGTTGGTTGTAAGAAACCAATTCCTTCTGATGTAGAGTTACCTTTACGCTGACGCGCACCTGAAGTCATAAAGTCAGGTGACAATGTAGAACAGTCTATTCTCATTCTACGGTTAAGAATATCATTGCGTACAAAATCACTGTACTCCAAAATGTCATCAACGTAGTGAATATAACCGTTACATGCCTCTGAATTGACATTAGCCATTTCAGTAGCTGTATAGATTTTTACACCACGATGATCGGCTCTACCTTCAAACTCTGTTGAAGAAGATGTCAATGAACCTATACCTCGACGGTTAATATATACACCTTTGTCTGCACCACTCATTACGGTAGAAACTCGCATAATAGAGTGTGGCATAAGTGTTTCAAAATAGTCTTCGGGATCTATAAGAGCAACAATACATCTGTTATCTATTATATCCTTACGACAGTTAAAGTTTGATTCTGAAGGCACACAGAACGGCAATATATGATACGATACGAACTTATTCAACGGGTGACGACGGTCTCTATAATCATTAGGATCATATTTACCGGCATGTTCCGGATAATAAGCATCGCTATATACTTCGTTTGCGTATGCTATCAAATCATCTATATTATTTATACCATGTTTTGCATAGACAGAATCCGGTTCCACTAAAATGGTAAAGTTGGTCTTCTTTTCACCCCAGTAGTAAACTTTGTATTCTGCGCCACCACCAGTTCCTATTATACCCTCATAAACCGAATCGTAACTAACTGAATAAGTTTCATCACGCCACTTTTTCAGTGAGTCTTCCAGTCCAACCATATTCAATGCTTCAAAGAACAACTTTGTATCATTGTTTTCTTTAAGTACATCAAATACGTAATCACCTGCAACTTTAATAACACTGTCAACAACTTGTACCACACCATTCTCAACAGTATCATCTAACTGAATAATGTGTGATGTTTTGTTAATACAATGTCTCAATCTGTAACGACCATCTTCCAACAATACAGAATCGTATGACAATGTCAAGAAACGATCCAACAAGTTTACTGATGGCAAACTTCCTTCTATCATATCAGACATAAAGAAAGTACTGTTAATAAGATGAGTCCATGACAGCGTATCACAATCTTCTTTGGTTAAATCTTCCAACGAAACCATTTCACGCTGTTTCAAATAAGCGTCTATAGCGTCGTTAGTAGGAGCAAAACAGGTATAATGTCCGTATGTATCAAGCTCTCCCCAAGTGTTTGCACGCTTAAGGATAGTGATAAAGCTACTGAACTCTTCAGAATTTTGTTCCAAAAAGTCAGCTATGGTTTCACCGGTAAAGGTGTAACGATTACCCGGCATCTGTTCGTCAACACAAGATGTTAACGAACCAAGGCACATCAGGGTAATTACCGCCATCAAACCATATCTATATATCTGTTTGAAAATTTTCATTTATCTCCAAATATTTAAGTTTCCAAGCTATATTAAAATACTAATTCTTTTCAATAAACTCATCCTCTTCGTATGCAGGATTCTGTTTTAGTAATGTATTTATCTTTAATTCGTCCTTTAATATTGGCCAATAGATAGCATTCATATCTGCCAATTTAATACGTACTGCACTTACATTCTCAGTATATTTCAAAAGGACTAACTGAGTCAGACGTTCTGTATTGCCATCACGACGAGCCATACGAACCAAGTCGAACCAACGTTTTCCCTCAAAAAGCAACTCTCTGCGGCGCTCTTTAAGCACAAGTTCTTCCATCTGTTTTGCATTGGTTCTATATGATCCAGCAGGTATAGTATCGGTTGGAGGGAAGATATTGTATCCCTTTGCACGAGAGTTAACTGTCTGAACTATAGCAAAGGCATTTTCAAGCAAACTGTTACGAGCAGCCAAAGTATCGCCGGTTATCTCGCTACCCATTTCCATAGCCTTCATTGTCATAGCTTCAGCCTGCATCAACAAAACGTCGGTTAAACGATAAATTACCCAAGTTATATCAGAATTTTGACTACGCTGTGTACGTGAAAGATCCTGCACCTGACCGGTCTGCAACTTATAGGAGATATTTGAGTAAACATATTTTGTAATAGAATAATCAGCTGAAGAACTTTCTGTTATTGATTCATAGAAACGTCCATCATATTCTGATTCAAAAATAGTATTTGTTCCCTGTGTGAAGTTTGAAGCAACTCTTGGCTCAGGTTTTAAGTTACCTGTAGTTCCCTCATCATTCACAAAGTTACTTGAAACAACGTTAAATTGCTGTCCTGAGCCAGGACTGAACGCCAATTCGAATAATGTTTCGAATGAATTACCTACACCAAAGATTTCGTTATATGCGTTACCAAATTCATTCTGCCATACATTAGTAATAAGTGGATACTTATTTCTAAAGATTTCTACAGTACAAGCATTGGGATCATCCTCCATCAATTCGTCGTATTCGAACATCTTTCTTTCAAGAATTCTATCTACAGCTGCAATACAGTTATCCCAATCACCTTTCCAAAGATAGAGATCTGACAAAAGAGCCTCTATACCTACACGAGTAAAACGTGCAGTATTTGCCTCTTCGTTGACGAACTTGTTAACAGCAAAATTCTTAACCTCTTCCAAATCGGCAATAAGGCTTTCAAGTATTACATCAAATTTTTCAGCCGGAACAAAAAATTCTTCTGTATCATCAATAGATGGTCTGGTTACGTAAGGTACATCTTTATACGCACGAATCAGATACCAATAACAGAGTGCACGTAAAGCAGTTGCTTCTGCAATATGAGATTTTAATTCTGCATCAGTGTAGTTAGGGTCTTTTTCAGCTACCTGAGGTGCAAAATGCATTACGTTATTTGCTATATTGATACAGCTGTAGAATACGCTCCAGTTTACATTTGGGTTTGTTTCCAGAATGTTGTCTTTAGTAATCTGTATAATATTGTTATCGGCTGTTGTATTGGCAACAATATTATCTGAACGCATTTCACCAAACATCAACATCTTTTGGACAGCATCCTGATTGAGAGCAGAATATGCGCCTAACAATACACTCTCTACGTCGGCCTTTTCTGTCCAGAAGTTTTCCAATACCACTTCGTTAAGAGGCATCAGGGTCAACCAGTCCTTACAAGAGGTAAATGTCATTACCAAACCTGTCAAGGCTATATATAATAATGATTTAATCTTTTTCATACTAATTCTCATTTAACGGTTAGAATGATACGTTAACGCTGGCTGTAACCTGTCTTGATCTTGGAGTCTGAGCACCGTCAGTAGCTATACCCATACCACCTGTACCAATTTCAGGGTCCATACCTGTATATTTTGTAAATACTAAAATGTTATTCAAGTTAAGGTTGAAACTTACACTTGACAAACCAATCTTCTTAACAACCTTCTGGTCAAGGCTATATGTGAATGTTGAGTGACCCCAACGTAGGAATGAACCATTTTCTACATATTTATCGCTTGCCAAGAAGTTGTAACCGTAGTTGTACAAAGCACGAGGCATTTCAGTCTTGTCACCTTCTACACGCCATCTCCAGTTTACAGCTGCTGATGAGTTTTTAACACCATACATGCTTTCTGCATTCATACGTGACTTGTTAACAATCTTGTTACCCCAACGGAAACTGAACTGGTTGTTCCATGAGAATCTCTTGTAACTGATATTGATACCAAAACCACCATTCATCTTAGGAAGTGAACTACCTAAGTAAACAATATCCAATTCATTAATATTACCGTCATAGTTGATATCTTCATACTTGGTATCACCACCTACAAATTCATATTCACCGGTTTCACCGTATGCAAACATCATTGGTTTAGTTTTACCCTTCTGGTTAAGAATAACATCACCGTTAGCATCTTTAACTACAGGAGCATCAGGACCGCTTACGCCCGGAACTTCCACTTCTGAATAGTCTGAATACTGATAAACACCCTTAAATTTAAATCCATAGATAGAACCGAATGCGTTCTTCAACTGAATATATGTCATATAGTTACCATTCTGATAATCGAATTCAGGATTTCTAAGATCCAAAATTGTTGCATTCAATGACAGAAGCTGGTTAGAGTTATCAGCAAATGAAAGGTTTGTTCTTACGTTAAAATCACCAAACTGAATGAGACGGTTTGTATTCAATGTCAACTCCCATCCCTGGTTTTTCATAGAACCGTCATTGATGTATGACAAGTTTCCGAAACCTGATGATGAAGGAATTTTATACTGACCCTGCAACATCTTAGTTGATGTACGAGAATACAAATCGATGTTTGCAGTCAGTTTATCGGCCATAATACCTATATCGAAACCTAAGTTCCAAGACTGTGTCTCTTCCCACTGAAGTTTACTCAAACGAATGTTATTAGGTTTCATTGCAGATGTACCAAGATATGAACCAGCTCCGCCATACTTTGAGAAATAGAGGTCTGAACCGCCCGGAGGGTTACCTGTTATACCCCATGATGGACGAATTGACAACATAGATACCCATGTTAGTGGTCTCATGAACTCTTCGTCAATAATGTTCCAACGCATTGACAATGCCGGGAACACACCCCAACGACGTTTATCACCCAAAGATGTAGTACCATCGGCACGAACTGTCAAGTCCATAATATACTTTCCCTTGAAAGCATAGTGAGCAGAGAAAGTACCATTGGCACTTCTACCACGACCTGCGCTGGTTCCAAAACCGGTAATAATACCATCCAATGCTGTTGACTGGAATGAACCTGAAGGAACACCATAGATAGCCTGGTTCTGACCTTTACTGTTATTTGAACCTACCTGTCCTCTAATCATAGCCATTATTGAGTGGTTACGATTTTCAAGAGCAGGAACAAATGTCAATGTATGAGTGGTTGTTACATTTGAACTCTTGTCTGAACTTGTTGAGATACTGTTTGCATCACCATCATCCCAACCACCCGCTACAAGAGAAGCCGGCATATAATCTTCCTTATTTGAGTTCTGAACCTGGAAGGTAACGCGACCATCGTATGTCAATCTGTGCTGACCTTCCTCTAAACCCATAATGTTATAAGTCATTACGAATTCAGGCTGTACACTCAAAGATGTATTATAACTCTTCTGATATTCAGCTACAGCAACAGGGTTCTTTGGAGGATATGGTTGATTATTCTTTCGATCATATTGCAATTCCTGACTGGCTGATGATAACATTGAATAGTACATATCCAGATCTTTGCCGTTTCTATCCTGATAGTAGATAGATAGGTTAGGCAACATCTCCATAGCCTGACTTAAAGCAGTTCTGTTAGTCTTATTCTTTGAATAGGTCATAGCATAGTTTGTAGAAACCTTGATACGATCTGAAATAAAGTAGTCAAAGTTTACACGTGCTGTCAAACGATCTAAGTGCTGACCTATAATAGAACCTTCCTGAGTGTCATAACCTGCAGAAATACGGAAGTTTGCCTTTTCACCACCACCTGATACTGCTACAGAATGAGCCTGCTGAATACCTATCTGTTTAACTGCAGATACCCAATCGGTATTGTTGTTATACATTTCGTATTCAGAGAATGATGGGTCGTAATTCAATTCTATAATATTTGAAGCATCATCACTCAATCTAGGGTTAAAGAATGCCTCTTTCAAGAACATAGTATATTCGTCACCGGTCATAAGACGATAACCGTTAGGTTGCCATGTAGCATTCATACGATATGTATATGACAAACGAGTTTTACCGCGACTACCACGTTTTGTTTTAATTTCAAGTACACCATTGGTACCCTGCATACCCCAGATAGCTGTTGCAGCAGCATCCTTCAATACTGTAATGCTGGCAATATCTTCCGGGTTAACATTCAAAAGCTCTGACATCTTATCCATATCGTTTGTGTTGTTGGTAAAGTCAAAGTTATTAACCTTGTTGGCATCAATCTGCCAAATGTTACCGTCAACAACAATAAGTGGGTTAGCGTCACCGGTCATTGTGGCAACACCACGCAAGTGCATGGTTGAACGTGCACCAAGGTCACCGGAATTGAACACAATATCCATACCTGTGATACGACCTTGAAGGGCCTCGTCAATGGAGGTAATACCCATACCTTCGAATTCCTCCATATCGATAGTCTGCTGAGCACCAGAAATTTCGCGTTCCGGAATAGCCAAACCTGAACCACCGGCTACACGCTCTGCCTTAATAACAACTTCCTGAATTTCAGTTATATCACTCATTTTGATTTCAAAATAAGTTTTGTTGAATGGAAGTTCAACAGTTTCGTAACCTACGTATGTAATAGTAAGTTTATTCTTTGGATTCTGAAGACGGAATGAGAATTCACCGTTAATGTCTGTTACAGCGTGAGCCACAATACGACCGGTCTCATCCATTTCAACTACGTTCGCCATCATTACAGGACCTTCGCTATCTTCAACGATACCACTGATGACATCGCCGGCTTTCTGTGCAAAGACCAAAGTTGGCAGAGAAGCCAGAGCTAAAACCGAAGCTCCTCTAAGTATTTTATTTAATATCTTTTTCATTGTCTTTCGGTTTGCTGATTAAAACTTGATTACTCCATTGCAAAGCGCATCATCTATTTGATGTATTACAACAAATGAAGATGTCTCTATCTGGTTGGCACTACTCAAGTCAAGTGCATTATATTCGTATTCACGACACATAATATTGAACAAAGGAGCACCTGTTGATTCACTATATTGGTTTATAGAAACCTTATTATATTTATTCTGATAGTCACTGGTAGATGTTGTCTGAGTATCACCTACAAATATACCATTGCTATTAGATCTAACTTTAAGCTTCTCAAACTGATTCTTCTTATTCATATATGCAGTTTCGTAGCTTGCTTCAAAACCAACGTGAACAGTATCAATCTTGAACTCAGCGCCATAATATACAGCATTATCCTGAATGTGATACTTAACGAATGCCTCTATCTGTTCACCCAGGAATGCAACACGTGCTGCAATAGTGTAGATAGAGTCTGAAGCTATACCCGGATCTTCTGCAGTAGCACCACGCTCTTCTCTTGCCAAATCTATAAGTTCCTGATAGTATTTAGTAGAGTCAGCCTGATACTTAGCTTCTGCAGCTGCTGAATTATCACGAGCAGCTTCTGAATCTAACATAGCATCTTCCAATGCTTCAAGTCTATCCTGTTCTGCCTGAATTCTTTCTTCTGTCCAGATCTTATTATCAGCTATCAGTTTCTTAATAGCATCATTGGTTGGTACATATACTGTGTAGTGATATGTATTGAATGTATTGATGTTACGGATACTACCAATTGCATGTTCGTTCATATTTGAAGCATACAAGTTAGCAGCCTGTACCAACTTATGGAATTCTGCAAATTCAGGATAGTTAATGCTATCTGAAAGAATATTATAGACACTCTTTCTTGAAGTCTGCAAAGGCTTATCAATAATGTAAGTTTTACCGTTACCATTTGCAGTAGTCATATCATAACGAGTTAAAACCTTACAAGGTTCGTCGGTTTCAATCTGATAACCACCATATACATAACGTACGCTATCGGCAGCATCACGACCTACCTTTATAGTACCACGACCTTTGGTCTGGAAATATTCAAAGTTTCTTGTATCTTCCACATCACCAATAACAATGTGATAATCGAGAAGGTCTGAAAGACGGTCTTCAATTATGGCTGCATCAGTTATTGTAGAACCGGTACCAAATACTGAGTCAAGCTGCATATCATAGTTATACTGCTTTGCTTCAATAGCCTTTGTGGTATTGTTGTAGAAGAATACCATTGCCTTACCAATTTCGTTGCCTGTTACTTCGTCCTTTGTGATATTACCGAATGAAACAGGGTCAACGTAGATAAGACGGCCATTCAAATCAGGATTATCAGATGCTGATACAGTAGGAATAAAGAAGCTATAAGTAGCAACCATTGAATTCAAATAAGCATCGAATTCATAAAGTTCAATAGCTTCGTTGATAATCTGCAATGCTTCTGTTACAAGAGCAGGGAATGATACTGAACGATATGCTGTAGGACTGAATACTTTATTTGTAAAGTAAACAGCACCGTTACAACACATAGCTACGCTATCAACATGAGCAGTTGTAATACCCATTGGATCGTTAGCATCGTCAAGTACGTTTGCAAACTTACTTGGAACTGAACCAACGAATGAATTCAACTGGTTGTTGTTCAACAACTTAACAATTACGTTGTCAGGAACACCTGCCATATCCTTAATAATATCTTCTACATTATCAAGCATCACACCTGCAAATTCAGGAGCACCATAACGGTCTTTCAGAGGTTTACCACCACCTTCGTTCCACCATACCTTCATAGCCTCATCACTTGGAACAAGCATAACTGCCATATTCTGTTGCAAAGCAACGTTGGCAGAAGTTTGAGATGATGTTGCTGAATAGTAACCATTCCATCCCGGATCGAACTTTAAGATTTCACCTGTACCAATGTTTGCACCATTTGGAGTTCTTCTTAATGGTTCGTTATTCTGGCTACGCTGTGAGAAATAACGTTTCTGGAATACAGAGTCAAGACCACCAAATTCAGGGAATAGAGCATTTACTCTATCAGTAGCTTCTTGAGAATAATAAGGAGCACAGAAACGTTCAACCAAAGCACTGTATATCTTTGAATCTTGAGCAATTGAGAGATATTCTGCCATGTTTGGAAGTGAATAGATTACCTCTTCCATTTCGTGAACGAAACCATTGAAACATCTCAAATTCTGAGTCTTGATTCTTACACCGTTTACTGTAGCATCACCAGGCTGACGACCAGGTTTATTGTTACCGTTTCTTGAATAAACACCCTGATTGAAGAGGAAATCATAGTCATCGTCTGTAATTTTCTTCATTGTCAGGAACTTGTTTACAAAGAATACAATTGGTCTGATTGTCAAGTCGCGCAAAGCAACTATACCATTAGTGCTATTCTTGTAGTACTGCCAATGTTTTGTAGTAGGCATCTGATCGGGAGTAATAAATGGAACAGAGTCATACACTGAGTTTGAAGCAACTCTTCTCATACAGTCACCAAGTGTAGGACCTTCACTACTCGATAGCATAGCTACCTGATAAACGTTATTCAACATTGAACCAAAGAGAATCATCTTCTTCTGTGCAATGCTTAAATCCTCATAGCAAGAAACCGGAGTTCCATCTGCTTTCTTAAATGTACCTGACTGATAAAAACGCTGTACAGCCTCTTCATCAGCTACGAACAAAGTTTTACTACCTGTCTTTGCCAAGACATCCTTGTAATTCAGGTCTTCAATCAACCTGACATAAGTGTCGTATCCTTCATCCTGAAGGAATTCGTAAATGCTGGAACCCAGGTTCGCAGGCATTGTTGTATCCAGATCATAATCAGGACGACAAGAAGAGAGTCCAAAGACTACAACTGCTGTCATACAAACAATTCCTAGAAAACGCGAATGGTTCGCTTTAGAACTTTTTTGTTTCATTTAGTTAGTTAATTATTTGTTGTTATTATATGCAATCAGTCATCCGAAACCACCTTATATATATATTATATAGGGTAGTCCCGGATTATTCATTCTCATTTTATAGCTTTTTTGAACATCTGCTCTGTTATAGGTTTTAATCTATTATTCCTATCTACCAATAACGGATAGTCTGTTCGCCCCTCTATGGGCCAGTCATTTCTCCATGAATAGCCATCATTAATTCCCCAGAATGTAACTCGGGAAATCTTTTCGTGGTTCCTTAGCAGTATATCAAAAAGTTCATCGTATCTCTGAGCTTCCAACTGATATATTGAATCAGGAAGTTCATCAGGATATGGATTCACCTCTTTACTATATTCACCTCGACGATCAATTGCTGCACTTGTTGAATTATCAGGCAAAACAGTCATATCAAGTTCGGTCAACATAACTTGGCATCCTTCGGCTGCAAAAGCCTTAATGCTGTTCTCAAAATCTGACCATTTTTCCGGCCATGTAAGACCAATGTGAGCCTGCATTCCAATTGCATCAATTCTTAAGCCTTCAGCTTTAAGTTCACGTATAAGTTTAACAACTGCATTACGCTTTCCCTCCTTATACATATTAAAGTCGTTGTAGTACAACTCTACGTTAGGATCTGCTTCTTGAGCAAAACGGAAAGCCATTTTAATGTAATCGGGACCAAGTATGCGATAGAACATTGACTGACGATATGAACCATCGTCTTCAAATGCTTCGTTTACTACATCCCATCCTGTAACTTTACCCTTGAAATGTTCAACAACAGTGTAGATATGTGTCTTCATACGCTGTGTCAAAACTTCGGGAGTAACAAGATTACCTTCACTGTCAGTAAAGAACCAACTGGGTGCTTGCGAATGCCATACAAGACAATGTCCTGTTGGTACAATACCGTTTTCAAGAGCAAAATCCATCAGTTTGTCAGCTTCAGTAAAGTCAAATTCGCCTTCAACTGCCTGAATTTCACCACTCTTCATACAGTTTTCTGCCACTACGGTATTGAACTGCTCTTTTACAAGTTGCATTGCTGCAGGATCGTTATTAAGAGCATCTACCGAAACAGCTGTACCTACCAAGAACTTGTCAGCATAGGCATCTTTGAAAGTTGACGGAGCTTGCGCACAGCCAACCAATATCAAAGACAGCATCGCGATGTTCAATAGGTTAATCTTCATACAATATGGTTAATAAATGGTTTTAACTTTTATATCAGTTAGTAATTATTGTCAATCCAAACCTTCTATTGTTTTGATACGACCCTCTTCATCGTATTCAATTTCGCAAACCTTTAAGCTGCGTAAGTGGTTCTTACCGCCTGAAGGCGCACTGTCATGATGGAAAAGATACCATTTTCCCTTGTATTCTACTATTGAATGGTGGGTAGTCCAACCTACAACAGGAGTAAGTATTACACCCTGATAAGTGAAAGGACCGTATGGGTTGTCACCGGTTGCATAGCACAACAGATGAGAATCACCGGTAGAATATGAGAAATAGTATTTACCATTGTATTTATGCATCCAACTTGCTTCGAAGAAACGATGTGGATCGTCTGCAGCCAGTGGATTACCGTTTTCATCAACAACGTATATTGGTTTTGGATCTTCAGCAAAAGTAAGCATATCATCGCTCAATTTTACCATGCGGCTTGGCAATGATGGTTCGCTACCGTGTGGAAGATTAGGACTGTCAGGAGTATTGTTCACTGCAGGATCTTCAACAGGTTTGTTATCACGATATGATTGCAACTGGCCACCCCAAAGTCCTCCGAAATACATGTAATAGTTACCGTCTTCATCTTTGAAAACGCAGTTATCAATGCTGTAACTGCCGGGTATTGGTTCCGGTTGTGGAATAAATGGACCTGCCGGATTATCAGCTATAGCAACACCGTGATGAAATACTTCGTTGCGGTCTTTCATTGGGAAGTACATATAATACTTGCCATCTTTTTCAGCAACGTCACAATCCCACAACTGACGGCCATGCCATGCTATATCCTCCAAATCAAGTACTTTTCCGTGGTCTATAACTTCACCATTCATAGGATCATCAGTTGAAAGTACATGATAATCTTTCATGATGTACTCGTCGCCACTATCGTTGTTGACATTGTTACATTCCCAATCATGTGATGGATAAATATACACTCTGTCGTTATACACATGTACAGAAGGGTCTGCCATGTAATCTGCGGGGAATAGATAACGTTTCTTCATACTATGTCTTTTTTTGTTGTTATTACTAATATATGAAAGCGGTCAAAGTTAACTATTTTTTTCTTTTAATGCAGATAATTCATTGTTTTTTTTATAAAAAAAGGTGATTTCATAGTATTTAAGCCATTTTTTAACACTAAATACGCCACTATTAGAACTGTTTGAGGAACAAATAAAAAAAAGAGTGCCTCTTTGCACTCCTTTTTTTCGTACTGTAAACCGGATCTATCCACAGACATGGCCAAGCACTTCACGAAAGTCAATTACTAACCAAATATGTATATGCATGAAAACTTACGATGCAAAGATATGCGCCTGATACGAGATGAGGATTAAAAAAAGTTTCATAGTGATTAAGATTTGGCTCCGAAATCGATTTTAACATTTTTTAAATATTAAGATTTGGTTCAAAATCATTAAAATTTGACTCCATAAAATGCATTACAGTATGCTGTAACGGCTTTTTTAATTATTTGCTCATGCGTTTAGAAAAAACAGAAGAGTTCAGCATTTTTTGCTAAACTCTTCCATGTTGTCGTACGAGGATTCGAACCTCGACAAACAGAACCAAAACCTGTTGTGCTACCATTACACCATACGACAATCATTCATCCCTTTCGGGATTCGGCTGCAAAGTTAGAAATATTTTTATTCTGCAACAAGCAAATAGTAATTCTTTTTTCCTCTTTGTAGCACTATATATCTTCCATCAACCAAATCGTCTTGAGTAAATGGACGTGAATGGTCATAGGTCTTCTCTTTGTTAATGGAGACACCACCACCCTGCATCATCTTTCTGGCTTCGCTTTTGGAGAAGAAGACCGGACAATGGTCTGTCAGAAAATCGGATGCTTTGATATTTTGAGACAACAGTTCTTTATTGAATCGGAACTGAGGTACACCTTCAAACACTGAAAGCAACATATCTTCATTGATATTCTTCAATTCATCAGAAGAACCACCACCAAAAAGTATGCTTGATGCTTCGGCAGAAGCTTTATAGTCCTCTTCGCTATGAACCATTGTGGTAACATCTTTTGCAAGACGTTTCTGCAACAATCTTAAATGTGGAGCAGCATCGTGTTCAGCTATAAGTGCTTCACACTCTTCACGTTCTATGTTGGTAAATATCTTTATGTAACGTTTTGCATCTTCATCGCTTACATTGAGCCAGAATTGATAGAATTTGTATGGAGATGTATATTCAGGATTCAACCAAATATTACCACCTTCTGTTTTACCAAATTTTGTACCATCCGATTTTGTGATGAGAGGACAGGTTAACGCAAAACATTCAGCACCTGTTATTCTGCGAATCAGTTCTGAACCGGTTGTAATATTTCCCCACTGATCGGCACCACCCATCTGCAATTTACAGTTCTTTTCTTTATTCAGATACAAGAAGTCATATCCCTGCAACAGCTGGTATGTAAACTCTGTAAATGAAAGACCGTCACGAGCTTCACCGTTCAAACGCTTTTTGACAGACTCTTTAGCCATCATGTAGTTTACTGTAATATGTTTACCTATATCGCGGGAAAAATCCAGGAATGTAATATCTTTCATCCAATCGTAATTGTTAACCAATTCAGCCTTATTGGGAGCATCGCTGTCAAAATCAAGGAATTTGGATAATTGTTTGCGAATACAGTCAACATTATGCTTCAATGTCTGTTCATTCAAAAGATTGCGCTCCTGCGATTTACCGCTTGGATCGCCTATCATACCTGTTGCACCACCTACAAGTGCCAGCGGTTTATGTCCGCATCTCTGGAAATGACGCAAAATCATAATACTACACAGGTGACCAATGTGCAGAGAATCTGCAGTAGGATCAAAACCAACGTAAGCTGCTACTTGCTCTTTGGATAGTAGTTCATCTGTTCCGGGCATCATCTGGTGTATCATACCTCGCCACTGGAGTTCTTCTACGAAATTTGTCATATATTGTAATTTTAAGTTATTATTCATAGAAATGGGGAGCAAAAGTACAAATCAAAAAGTTTAAGTGCAAATTGGTTTACATCAATTTTATTTGAAAGAGTCGGTCAGATACCTAAAAAACGGCCAATGTTTTCGGATAAAATATTGGAAATTTCATTTTCAGATTTGTCTAACAAATTTGCAACCTTGGACAATAAGAGAGGAAAATCAGAAGATGCATCCGATTCTAAAAACAGCGATTTCATCGGTATTATTTGCAAAGATTCCAACGAAAAATTGGTACCAAAAGATACATCTATACCAAACTTCAAAAGCTGTGATGCGGTTATGGGATTGCCTCTAAAACCATGAATCAACCACCTTTGCACAGGAGAATACTTTTTCTTGAAAAAAATTATTTCATCTATCGATTTTACCTGATGTATTATAAGCGGTTTACACAATTTTTCACTTAAACGGATATGAAATTCAAATATCTCTTTTTGTGCTTCTATAGGCGCACCTTTAAGTTTATCAAGTCCACATTCACCAATTGCATAAACGTTTGGTTGTGCGGAGATGTCTTGAAGCTTTTCCAAATGTTGTGAAGAGATAGTTTTGGATTCCCAAGGATGTAAACCAACAGAATAGAACAGGTCGGGCAACAGTTCAGTTTGCTCGGGAGTAACGGAAATGAGCGAATTGGTTGAAGAGATATTGTGAGTATGTATATCTATAATTTTCATTTCAATAAACTATGGAACAGGATCATAACCTGAACCACCACCGGGACGACAACGCAACAAACGTTTGACTGTTAGATAGAGTCCTTTGAATGGTCCATATTTTGACAAAGCCTCAATGGCATATTGCGAACAGGTTGGGGTAAATCTACAGGAAGGTGGCAACAGCGGAGATATACACAACCTATAAAACTTTATTGGAAGTATGAGCAGATATGAAACAAAGTTTGAAAACCACTTAAACATACAAGGAAATATTTTTACATTCAGGGGTTATTCACTTACTTTGTTATCTAAACTTTCGTCTATTGCAGAGACCAATTTTTGAAATACCAAATCAAGTCTCTTACCAAGTTTATCAGACGGCCACAGTTTGCTGTCCGTAAATATCAAAGCCATTAAGAGGCCACTTTCCTTAGCTGCTAATTTTTCTTTCAACAAACAGCTATTAAGTCTATAATATTCACGAAGTTGCCTTTTTACTCTATTCCTTTTTACAGCCCTTTTAAAATGCCTCTTCGAAACAGAAACCATTACATTTATACCTGTCAGCTCTTCTGTAGAGACAGGAAGATACACCAAACGAACAGGGAAAGTGCCTATCTCTCTGTTACCTTGGGAAAAGAGTCTCTCTATTAGCTTGTCACTACAGAGTTTTTCCGATTTTGGAAAGAAGAATTTTTCTGACATTTTACATATAAAGCAAGCCTTAAAAAACAGGCTGCATAAAACAGCTTTGTTTTCTAAGGCCCAAATATACGCTTTTTTGTTTAATCGTTGTTCTTTGACAAATAAAGACTGATTGCGGCAGGCATTGATGTAACACCTTCAACCGGAGCTTCTATATCCAGTCTGAAACCTGCATCGCGTATTGCCTTTGCAGTAGCTGCACCAAAACAACCGAATAGTATATCACCCTGCTGGAAATCAGGGTCGTTTGCTTTGAGTGACTCTATACCGGCAGGACTGAAGAAAACCATCATATCATACTGTTTAAGCTCTTCAGGAGCTATCTCGTTGCTTACCGTTCTATACATTACTGCTTCCGAATGTTTTATCTTACTTGCATCCAATAATGCAGTCAGTTCTCCGGTATGAACGTTCGACACAGGAATGAAGTATGTTTCATTCTTATGCTTAAGAATAGGAGTCATCAGGCCATCCACCTTACCTGTTGTTCCAAAGAAAACTTTTCTTTTTCTATACTGCACATATTTCTGTATATAAAGCGCTACTGTTTCTGTTATGCAGAAATACTTCATATCATCAGGTATTGTAACACGAAGTTCCTTACAAAGATTAAAAAAATGATCAACAGCATGTCTTGATGTAAATACTATTGCAGTATGGTCTAGAATAGAGACCTTCTGTTGTCTGAATTCCTTTGCGGTAAGACTGTCAACTCTGATAAATGGTTTGAAGTCTAACTCCACTCCGTACTTTTCTACCAAATCAAAGTAGGGAGACTTAGCGGTCGCAGGCTGAGGCTGCGAGATTAGAATTTTTTGTACTTTCAAAACTCGTCAAAATATAAATTATCGCTCTTTTTACTTCACTAAAAACCACACCAAAATGCATGGTGCGATTTCGAGGGCACAAAGGTAGATAAAAAAAACCAAAACTGAGCACTTTTTTTTAAAGAAGGCTGTAAATAATTTAAATAACGTGCCTATTTCCAATATTATAGAGAAAAAAAGGAATAATACTACAGCCACCCAAGCAGGAACATTCAAGAACAGTACAAGTAGTGACGACACTAATGCTACTGTACCATTTATTGATTGTACCATTAAGTAAAAACTAATCCATCGAAAGTGCTGTGAAGATATGTAATATTTTCTGCAAATAGATCCGTTGACTATTACATACAATATAATCTTTGCAACAAGAAAAATAGCCATTAAAACAGAGAGCGAAAGCACCGACTCTATTACTGTTTCTGAATAGCCAGAAAGTCCACAACCTTTATAAAGATATATAAGAACACCGGTGGATACAGCAACATGGAGAGCCGCCAGAAAGAGTCCGAATAGTGAAAGTGGTGCATATACCAGCAATCCATCGGGATTCTTAAAACTGAACATTGAGCGCAATGACTTCTGAATCTGAGGTATATCGGCTCCAAATGTCAATGACACAAGCACAAACGATACTATCAGGAGCAATACAACCCAATCGTTATATAATGTAGCTGTAGAGAGCAAACTATTCATCAACACTTTTGATATTTGTCAACACCTGGGTTCCAATCAATATTTGAGACAATAGCCGGCAACACATCTTCCGGATTTTCAACAACAATCCATGCAGAGAGGAACTCTTTACGCATAAATCCGCTATCTGCTGACGTCTGAAGCATTTTCAATAATGGATTGTAGTAACCATTGGTGTTAAGTATCACTATTGGTTTTGAAAAAAGCCCCAACATTTTCCAGGTTATTATCTCCATCAACTCTTCAAAGGTTCCCGGACCACCCGGCAGTGCCACTACTGCATCGGCCATCTGAGCCATAAGTTCTTTGCGTTTGTGCATATCTTCTGTCTCTATAACCTGTGAAAGCGATTTATGCATCCAGCCTTCGCGTACCATAAATGTTGGGATTATGCCTATTGCTTCGCCTCCCGATTCAAGCACTCCATCTTCTATTGCAGCCATCAGTCCGGTGCTTCCGGCCCCTGTAACTACACGTATTCCCGAATGAGCCAGAATAGAGCCCAATTCCTTTGCTGCCGAAATATAAGATTCTTCTATATTCGGGCTTGAGGCTCCATACACCGTTATTGTTTTTATTTGACTGAGAGACATATCAATATCTATAGTTTTCCGATTTGTATGGACCATCTACAGAAACACCTATGTAATTGGCCTGTTCCTGTGTGAGGCGTGTCAGATGCACACCTATCTTTTCCAGATGCAGACGAGCCACCTCTTCGTCCAGATGTTTTGGCAGGCAATATACACCTGTTGCATATTCATTATTAAACAGTTCTATCTGTGCCAAAGTCTGGTTTGTAAAGCTGTTACTCATTACAAAACTTGGATGACCTGTTGCACAACCCAGATTCACCAATCGTCCATCGGCAAGAAGAATAATTCTATGACCATCGGGGAAGATATAACTATCTACCTGAGGTTTGATATTCTGTACTTTAATTCCATCTATCTTCTTTAATCCCTCTACCTGGATTTCACTGTCAAAATGACCTATATTGCAAACTATTGCCTGGTCCGGCATCTGTTTAAGATGTTCTACTGTTATTACATCAATATTACCTGTTGTGGTTACAAAGATATTACCCACAGGTGCAGCTTCTTCCATTGTTACCACCTGATAACCCTCCATTGCAGCCTGCAATGCACATATAGGATCTATCTCTGTAACAAGTACTCTGGCTCCGTATGAACGCAAGCTTTGGGCACATCCCTTACCAACATCACCATATCCACAAACCACAGCCACTTTACCTGCCACCATTACATCGGTAGCACGCTTTATTCCATCTACCAACGATTCACGGCAACCATACAAATTGTCAAATTTACTCTTGGTAACGGAATCATTTACATTGAATGCAGGGAAGAGCAGTTCACCACGTTGTTGCATCTGATACAAACGATGCACTCCGGTAGTGGTCTCTTCACTTACACCTTTAATTTGCGATGCCATTCCACTCCAATAGCTATTGCCTTTTACCACAGCCACCTTTTTAAGTATAGAGAGCAATTCCTGTTCATCGCCTGATGTAGCATTGTATTCAAGGGCCGAAGCATCTTTTTCGCCTTTTACACCCAAATGAATCATAAGAGTGGCATCACCACCATCATCTACTATCATATTTGGACCATCGGGGAAATTCAATGCCTGAAGTGTACACCACCAATACTCTGCCAAAGTTTCACCTTTCCAGGCAAAAACGGCTGCTGTGCCTGCTGCCGCTATTGCTGCTGCAGCATGGTCTTGAGTAGAGTAGATGTTACAAGAGCACCAACGAACTTCTGCACCCAAAGCATGAAGCGTCTCAATGAGAACAGCAGTTTGAATAGTCATGTGCAGCGATCCCATTATTCTGGCACCTTTAAGTGGTTTTGCCTGACCATATTTTTCACGCAGAGCCATAAGACCCGGCATCTCTTTTTCTGCAATCTCTATCTCCTTTCTACCAAAATCGGCCAATGACATATCGGCAACCTTATATGGCAATGTTGAATACAAATTTTCCATCCTTTTATATTTATATGTATGTTGCGAAGTTAATGCAATCAAATGTAATATCAAAAAAATGGAGCCAACCTGTTTTGATTAGCTCCAATTTTTACCTTTAAGAGTGTCTTACTTACGAAGACCTAAAGCCTTAACAATAGCACGGTAACGTTCAATATCACGATCCTTCAGATAGTTAAGGAGTGCGCGACGCTTACCTACAAGCTGTGTTAGTGACTTCTCTGTGCTATAATCCTTACGGTGCTTTTTAAGATGCTCCGTCAAATGGGAAATACGGTATGAAAACAGGGCTATCTGAGCTTCTGGTGAGCCGGTATCCGTGTTAGACTTTCCGTATTGTCCAAAGATTTCTTGTTTTTTCTCTTTGTCTAAATACATTTTCTACAGTTTTTTAATGAAAATTTCGTTTAGCGGGCGCAAAGTTATCTCTTCTTTTTGAATATGCAATGATTTTCTTGAATTTTTCGTGTAACTTTGCAGCCCGAAGTAGGAAATAGCTAAAAGATGAATATAAGAAACATTGCAATTATTGCTCACGTTGACCACGGAAAGACAACCCTGGTGGACAAGATGCTTATGGCAGGTAATCTGTTTAGAGATAACCAGTCAAAGGGTGAATTGATGCTCGACAATAACGATTTGGAAAGAGAACGTGGTATAACCATCCTATCCAAAAATGTATCTATCACCTATAAAGATACCAAAATAAACATTATTGACACTCCGGGTCACTCCGACTTTGGAGGCGAAGTGGAACGCGTTCTGAACATGGCAGATGGATGTATTCTGCTTGTCGATGCTTTTGAAGGTCCAATGCCACAGACCCGTTTTGTTTTGCAGAAGGCTTTGCAAATAGGTTTGAAGCCCATTGTTGTAGTTAATAAGGTGGATAAACCGAACTGTCGTCCCGAAGAGGTTTATGAAATGGTGTTCGACCTGATGTTTGCTCTTGATGCTACCGAAGACCAACTTGATTTCCCTGTTCTGTATGGTTCTGCCAAACAGGCTTGGATGAGCGAAGACTGGAAAAAGCCCACAAACAACATACTTCCACTGTTGGACGCAATAGTAAAATATATACCTGAACCTAAAAAGGAGGAAGGTTCACTACAGTTACTTATAACATCATTAGATTACTCTTCCTATACAGGCAGAATAGCTGTAGGCCGTATAAACCGCGGTGAATTGACAGAAGGAATGATGTGTACTTTGGCTCATCGAGACGGTTCTATGACCAAGGTAAAGATTAAGGAACTGCACGTATTTGAAGGTATGGGGCAGAAAAGAGTAGAAAAGGTTGTTGCAGGCGATTTGTGTGCCATTATAGGATTGGAGAAATTTGAGATTGGCGATACAATTTGTGATTTGGAAAACCCCGATCCACTGCCACCAATAGCCATTGACGAACCTACCATGAGTATGATGTTCACCATTAACGATTCGCCATTCTTTGGAAAAGAGGGTAAATACGTTACTTCAAGACACATTCAGGATAGATTGGATTTGGAACTTGACAAAAACCTGGCTTTGCGTGTTCACAGAACCGAAGAGGATGGCAAATGGGTTGTATCGGGACGTGGCGTACTGCATCTTTCTATTCTGATAGAGACCATGCGTCGTGAAGGTTACGAACTACAGGTTGGACAGCCTCAGGTTATTATGAAAGAGATAGATGGTGTAACCTGTGAACCTATAGAAGAGCTTACCATCAGTGTTCCTGAAGAGTTCAGCAGCAAGATGATAGATTTGGCTACAAAGCGTAAGGGCGAAATGACATTGATGGAGACTCAGGGCGATAGAGTTATCATAGTATTTGATATTCCATCAAGAGGTATTATCGGTTTAAGAACCAACGTTTTAACCGCATCACAAGGCGAAGCTATCATGGCACATCGATATAAGGAGTATCAACCATATAAGGGCGATATAGAACGCCGCACTAATGGTTCTATGGTAGCTATGGAGACAGGTACAGCTTTTGCATACGCCATAGACAAGTTGCAAGACAGAGGCAAGTTCTTTATCAATCCGCAGGACCAGGTATATGCAGGTCAGGTGGTGGGTGAACACGTTCACGAAAGAGATTTGGTGATTAATGTTACCAAGAGTAAACAGCTTACCAATATGCGTGCCAGCGGTTCTGACGATAAAGCACATATTGCTCCACCTGTTATATTCTCTTTGGAAGAGGCATTGGAATATATCAAAACCGATGAATATGTGGAGGTAACGCCAAAGAGTATGCGTCTGCGTAAGATAATCCTAAACGAAAACGATAGAAAGAAGGCTGCAAAATAAGAACGAATATTATGAAATATAACTACTCTATAACAGCAATACTATTTTTCTGTTTGGCACTGATTTCGTGTAACAGACAGAAGGACATCTTTACATTAGAAGGTGTTATAGAGAGTGGTTGTGACGATTCTATTATAGTTGTAGGCTTTGATTATCGTTTTGACCGCACCGATACTATCAGACCTGTAAATGGAGAATTCAAATACAGAGTTCAGGTGGATACTATTACACCGCTTATATTGTTGCATACAGACGGTACGCAAGACATTGTTTTTGCAGAAAAGGAACTTGTATCATCATTATACAAATCGGATAGTACATACTATTCCACTATAACAGGAGGTTCGGCAAATGATGAATTGACACTATTCAGATCTGAAGTAATGAATGATACTACTTTGGCACAGATAGTGGCAAGAATTGACACATTTGTTACTGAGAATCCTTTTTCCGAAGTAATACCATACCTTATATATGAGTATATGATACACAGAAATTCTGCTACCGTATCGCAAATCAATTCCATTACAAAGAAGATGAGCGGTCTGTTACAAGACCATCAATTTATGCTGGATTTGAACAGTAATACAAAAAATATTGGGGGGACTGCAAGCTTTATATCGAGAGTAACTGTTTCGGATACTGCAAACATCAAAAGCCAGTTTAACCAAATATGCGACTTAGGGCATCAGGTAATATGTATTTGGGCTTCGTGGAATGAACAGAGCCGTAATGCCAGAAAGCAGATATATGCATTACAGGATAGTTTCCCCAAAAAACAGATTATGCAGAGCGCTATATCCATTGATACCAATTTTGACAGATGGAAAGAGGCTGTAAGTACCGATAGCTTGAACTGGATAGAATATTGTGACCCTATGGGGTGGAACAGCAAAATAATAACTACAGCAGGAATTACCAGATTACCGGCATATCTGTTAATGACCGCACAGGAATATATTACAGCAGTATGCTATTCTATTGATGATTTGAAATACACTATCAACGACAGAGTACCCAATAAAGACGACGATTGATTATTTTTATGAACAACACAATAAATAATACCATAAGCCATGTTAGTAAAAGTTTTTGGAGCAGCTGTTCAAGGAATAGATGCTTTCATTATCACCATTGAAGTTAGTACATCAAGAGGTATCAAGTTTTTTTTGGTAGGTCTGCCTGACGTTGCTGTCAGGGAGAGCCACGAACGTATTGTTTCTGCACTTCAGGTAAACGGATACAAGTTCCCCACAAGCCAGATTATTGTAAATATGGCACCTGCCGACATACGCAAGGAGGGTGCTGCCTACGATTTACCTTTGGCTGTTGGAATAATGACAGGTGCAGAGATTATTAAGCCCAACCATCTGACAGAATATATCATTATGGGTGAACTGAGTTTAGATGGTGGGTTACAACCCATAAAAGGTGCACTTTCTATGGCTATCAAAGCTAAAGAGGCAGGTTTTAAGGGGGTAATTCTACCCTATCAGAATGCAGCCGAAGCTGCTGTAGTAGATGGCATAGAGGTTTATGGAGTAAAGAATCTGCGTCAGGTGGTTTCACTGCTGAACGATATGCCGGATGCTATAGCACCTATGCCACACTATTTAGAGAAGGAAGAAGATTACACCGGTTTTATGGGGTGTGACTTTTCCGATATTAAAGGCCAGGAGGCGGTAAAAAGAGCATTAGAGGTGGCTGCAGCAGGTGGACATAATATAATAATGATAGGTCCGCCGGGAAGTGGTAAATCTATGATGGCACGTACACTGCCCACTATTCTGCCACCACTTACTCTATCTGAAAGTTTAGAAACCACAAGAATTCATTCAGTTGCCGGATACACAGGACAAGGGATTTCGTTAGTAAAAAACAGACCGTTCAGACATCCGCACCATACCATATCAAACATAGCTCTGACCGGAGGTGGAATAAATGCTCAACCCGGTGAAATATCATTGGCACATAACGGAATCCTGTTTTTAGATGAACTGCCACACTTTTCACGCAGTGCATTGGAAGTTCTAAGGCAACCATTAGAAGATAGGAACATAGTCATTGCAAGAGCCAAATACACTGTGGAATACCCTGCGTCTTTTATGCTTGTGGCATCTATGAACCCCTGCCCTTGCGGATACTACAACCATCCCACAAAGGCATGCCAGTGCAGCCCGACAGGCATAGAAAGATATCTGAACAGAATAAGCGGTCCTCTTATGGACAGATTCGATTTGCATTGCGAAATTCAGCCTGTCAGTTTTGAAGATATGAGTTCCAAAAGCAAAGGCGAACCAAGTGAAAAAATAAGAGCAAGGGTAATACGTACCAGAGAGATACAAAGCCGGAGATTTGCCGATGAAAAGGGGATTTATTGCAATGCTCAGATGGATTCAAAACTACTGAACTTATATGCCAAAGCTGAACCTGCAAGTATAAATATTTTAGGACAGGCTATGAAGAGACTTAACCTGTCTGCCAGAGCATACGACAGAATATTGAAAGTATCAAGAACTATTGCCGACATGGATAATTCGGAGAGCATAAAACCGCAACATATAGCGGAAGCTATAAGTTATCGTAGTCTTGATAGAGAAAATTGGGGCTCATAAAAGTAATTCTCTGAATATAAAGATGTAACTTTGCAGAGATGAAACATAGAATACTGTTCCTTCTCCTCGTCGCTGCCGTGCTCGTCGCATGGGCCGGGCAGCCGGCGGAGCCCGTCAAGAGCCCGGCCGGGGCATGTCCACTGGTGAAGCTCAAGGCCGACTCGCTGCCACTACGCCACCTGTAGTTGGAGGTGGACAACATTTTTCATTTGTTGATACAAATACTTGTAAGTTGTTAGTTCCTGCTACGAGCGTTGATGCCTATAAATCGGCCACAGCTTGGAAGGACTTCTATAATATTGAGTCAGGCATCAATGATGCCAAGAATGAATCAACTATTGTTAAAGACAGCTATTCCATCAACGGACAGCGCACCAATAGCAACCATCGTGGTCTGACTATCCAGCGCACTAATGACGGAAAGACTCGCAAGGTTTTTGTCCGCTGATTAATCCGAATTTATTATATTGTTTCACTAAATACAATTAATGCCCGATAAGAAGCAAGGCAGTTGTATCAGGCACCTCGAAGTATGGCAACAAATGGTGCTACACCTTGAAAGACTGGTTCGACATCTTCTATAAAGCTTTCTCCAACCCCGACAAGACAAATACGCAGTTAGACAGCTACATCGAGGCCGTGGTACGCGACTATTGCGACCGTTTCTGAAAGTGACATCCACACCACATCTATCAATGGCGAGGGTAAGGTGCAACTGAAGTACTCCACCAAGATTATCCCTTAACCTTCGGGGAGCGTGAAGCAAGAGATGAGGAGCCGACCGCCATTGGTTGGCTCCTCATTGTGTTGTCATGGGCTGAAGTGTGGCTTTACACTCCAAGCACGATGGCAGGGTCTATGTTCAGCTTGCGACTGATTTCCCTTCCCGTTTTTAGTGACGGCTCACCCTTACCCGTTATGATTTCACTCATACGTGCGGCACTGAGTCCAAGCATCTCAGCCATTTTCGACTGAGTCAGTCCCATTTCATACATACGGAGCTTCATGGTTTCTACCAAAGTGGGAGCCGCTATAGGATAGTGCTCTTCCTCATATTCTGCCACCAAGTCTGAAATCAAATCCAGCTCCAGTAGATTCCTGTCATCAGCAGGAGTGTCATTGCTGACAACTTGAAGCAACTCATTGATACGGTCACATGTAGCTTTATACTGTTTCTCTGTTTTTATCTGTGCCATTCCCTATATATTTTTAATGTCCTTTATTTTGCTGTATTCCTCGTGTGTTCCAACAAACCTCATATAGACTTTCTTGTTGACGAAAAGTACTATTGCAACTATCCGATAGTTGTTCCCCTTGATGTCGAATACATAACGGTCATTACCAACATAGTCTACTGTGTTGAATGTCTGCTTGATGTCCGCGAAACTGTTCCAGTCTGCCCTTGATGTTCTTTTATACCAATCACGTAGAGGCACGTCGGCGTCAGCATGTTTGGCTATGAACTCCCGAATCATTGAGAATGATATTATTCGCATACTCACTATTTTGGGGGCAAAAATAAGAATAATATTCGGAAAAACCAAATATTATTCGGATTATTTTAAAGAAAAGACATCAACGTTACAAGCAACCATGGTTACACAACGATGACCGGTGTCGCTGCTTTGGATAAGTTCAAGCAGGAATTCTTCAAAGCAACCACATTCCCGGACAAAATGCGTATCTATGCCGACATGGATTTCTTATCAATGCAATAAACTCATAATAGACATGTTTGAAAATTTATTTAGAATAGCGATGGAGAAATTTGAAAGCACACTCTATCGCCGTGAGGCACATGAAGCGGCACCTCATGTTATCGCAAAAACAGCTGCGTCCCCAATATATAATGACGATCCTGAATTGATAATCCTGGCTGAAAAATATGGAGAGCTCGAACCTGGCAAACAAATTCAAGTTCCACCTCATGACGCCTTGGTTTCATGCGCAGATATACTGGTTTAAGTTCACGAAATTGCTCGTTCTTATACAGCTTTGGTATGTCAACAGATACATACCTGTCGGCATAGCCATTGGCTTTTATCTCCATGAGATACTTGCCGGCATCTTTCAGCACGGCTTGAGCGTATGTGAAGCGCTGTCCCTGATAATTGGTTTTCGCTATCTACGCGCTATCAACAAAAGAACTGTCTTTTGCCAATAGCAGACGAGCCGTCAAGGTTGAGTCTATATCATCGTGAGCATAATCAAAAACAGGAGAATTGTTTTTCTCATAATGTCTCGATAATTAAATATGGTTACATTCTGTTCTTAGCCGATTCGCCTGCACCTGTTCCCTTGTATTTGTTCTGGGCGCTGTTGAAACGGTATGATACTCTCAGCGTAAGTGCAGACGAATAATATCTGTTGTCCTGATTTACATAACAGTTGCCAAAATCTGAAATGATATACTCATGCTTGGTATTGAAAACATCGCTCCATGAAAGCTTGAAAGAGAGTGCATCGTTCTTAAGAAACGACTTGCCAACAGAGACATCCAACCCATGGATAGGAGAATCGAAGTTATATATCAGTTTATTGAAGGGACTGATGTACTGATAGTCGAGGTCGATGATCCAACTCTTCTTCAGTCGGAATGAGTTATAGGTCTGCAACAGATACATAGGCTTGCCTAAGCTGACGCGACGCATGTCATTCGCAGCGCGAGGGTCAATGACATCGGTCTCAAAGAATTGTTTCTGTATGCCTACCGTATAACGAGGATACCACACTCCGAAAGAAGGAGCGGTTGTGAGGTAAGCGCTCAACTTATGGACGGGATCGGCAGCATTTGTGTACTGAATCATTGCCACCCCCTCGTCATTGTAGGGATAGCCACGTCGGAACACCTTGTTATCGACACGCTCGTAGTTGCCGCTGAAACTGATCCATTTCCACTGTGCCATGAGCGAGAGAGTGCGCTGAATCTCATTCTTCATTAACGGGTCGCCTGTCTGATAAGTGAATTTGTTGTCGTAGCTGATCTCTTTCGACATAGTTTCGAATCGAGGTCTGATGGTCTTGCCTGTATAGCTAAGACTGAGCCTCACCTGCTTTAGCTTGGTTGAGAAGCTGATAGATGGAAACCAACTGTCGTTGCTGCGATGCACATTGTTGTCTGTATTAATGTGATCTGCATAATCGAACTTGGCATGCTCGTAACGCAGACCTGCACTGAACTGACCGAAGGGAAGAGCGACCGAATATTGGGCAAAACCAGCAAGGGTATTCTCCTCCATTGAGGCATCCGAATTTGGAATCGGGGTAAAGTTGATGGCGTATGTCTCGTCTGCAGACACATAGGTCTCTTCCATACCCATCTGCAGTTCTCCTTTCCATACGGGATACGACAGCACCAGTTTGGCTGCTGTCATAGCCGTAACAGCTTCGGTATTACTCTGCATTGATGCCTTTCCTGTCCAACTCGTTTCGCTGATGTCGGTTACCCCACCTGTCTTACGACGCACATAATCGGCATTGAAGTTGATGTGCAGCTTATCGACAGTACCATCATAATAAAGGTTGCCATTCAGATTATGGTTTGTGGGTTGGTGCGAGTCATTGATGGCATGGAGATGATCTATCAGTTCTTCATTTCTTAATACGTCCACATCCATCAGCATTTGGGTTTTACCGATGGTGTTGTCTGACCATTCCGTTCGGAATCCCAACGAATGCTTTTCATTGATTTGCCAGTTGGCGCCACCCATATACTGCCATCCACCATTGTGCCTGCGATAGTCAATGATACCCACTTGACGGTTGTCGAGAATCTTGTCTCCCACCTTAGTGATGGTTCCACCATCGAGATTGGAAATCTGATAACCGCGCTGGTTCCAATAGACCACATTACCGAAGAGGTCCCAACCCTTCCAGCGGTAATTAAGGTCGAGGACAGACCACGAAGGTTCCTTGTCATGACAGTCGTAAATATACTGCTTTGCCTGGCTGGTCAATGCATAACTGAAACCCTCGCCTTGACGCTTTACAGTACGGATGCGCACCACGCAACGCACCTCCCCACCATATTCCGCACCAGGATTGCTGATGACGTCAATGCTCTTGATATCTTCAGACATAAGGTTGCGAAGCTCAGCGTTGTCAGTAACCTTTCGTCCGTTGACATAATAGAGTGGAGCACCGCGGCCAATGACCTCGAGATTGCCTCCCATCGATATCATGCCTGGCACCTTGCCCAGCACATCCAGCGCATTGCCTTCGTGCTCGAGTACGGAGCCTGCAATGTTTGTTACCAGGGCATTGCCTTTGAGTGAGGTCTTAGGCAATGTGCCTTTCACCACCACCTCGTCGAGCGTGTTCGAAAGGCTGAACATTGTTACAAGCGCCTCTTCTTTGAAATGTGACACAGGTAAGGTCTGTTTCTGATAACCTATCATTGATAACTGCACAATATCGCCTTTTCCTTCCAACTCAAAGCATCCATCGCTTGAGGTGATTGTACCTGTCACGAACGTTGAGTCGGGAAGCATACGCATCACAACGTTTACGAACTCGAGAGGGTTGTCATTCTCGTCGACAACCCTTCCCTTGATACCTTGTGCCTGCAAGCTACAGCAGATGATGAACAGCGCAGTGGCTGTTGAAATAAGATGTTTAATCATAACTTTTGAAATAAGATGTTTAATCATAACTTTTTATAATGTATATTTTGTGATATCTTATCGATGCCAACATTTTGATGGCAATCTTCCATCGCAATTTCGCTGCAAAGAAAGATATCTTTTTGCCTGCCTCCAAATAAGTGGGACAACTGCCAAGATATAGGGATATTTAGCCAATGTGGGACAAAAAACAAAGGATGACATGTCACGATAAATACACGAATTGAAACGTAACAATATCTTTCAATCCGACAACATCCCCTTTCCATTCATCATCAAATCCTTTCCAAATATCCCTAATATGCTTGATTTAAGTTGGATTGTTAGTGTATAAGAAAGAAATCAACTATCTTTGCACGAAATATTGATCATTTCACTCCTCCCAAAAGAAAGAATGAAAAGAATACCTAATCAACTAATAAAAGACTATCTAATAGTAGAATGCGCGTGGATGTGCATAACGTTTTTGACGCATCCCATGTTACTGACTCCAGACCAAAGAGCTGTCCCTCTTCCAGTATTTAAGATTGTGCATGTCTCTTTCTTTCTGCTGACGTTGGTGTTGAGTGAAATTATTGTGACTTATATCTTCCAAAACAGTTTCACATACTCTGCAGGTATCTGGGGACGGTTGAAACATTTCGCACTTTGTGCTGTTATCGGAGTTCCCATCTTCAATATTTTCCTCAATCAATCGAACACCATAATGATGTGGGACTTCTCAAGATATTACTATGCGTGGATTGATATAGACGGGACATTTACATTGAAGTGGTACATGAAGTCAATAAATTTATGTGCTATGCTTTCCGTAATATTGATAATAGCCATGATGGCAATAACCAGAGTCAGAAATATAGAGCACACCCTTCTGGAATTGGCTTCAATCAACAGAATGTTAGAAACAGAACAAACCAAGCTGCGTTCACGCCTGCCAAAAGATAATGTGACAGACAAAATCGTCATTCATGGCGATAGCCGCGAATCATTGACTGTGAATCCTCTTGACGTCATATACGTGGAGTCGGAGGGCAATTATCTCAGCATTGTTTATCTCAACGATTCCGAACTGTGTCAGAAGCGACTTCGCAGTTCACTGAAGGAAGTTGAGGAGACACTTGAGGCTTATCCATTCTTGGTACACACCCATCGTGCCTTCCTCGTCAATATCAACTTTATCACGCAGGTGTCCGGCAATTCAGCAGGCTATAAGATCAGTATGTTCAGTACAGACCGGGTGTTGCCTGTTTCAAAAGCCAATGTACCCTTGTTCAGAGAAAAAATCATAGAACTTGGAAAGAACTTAGAATAGTATTACATACCACGACCTTTCCGTTTCGTTGGGACGTAACGTGATGCCTTTACAGTCTTGGCTGCTTGTAGCCAGCATCACACCTAATTTGTCATCGAAGTAACGATCGCCATACGTCAAGCCCAAGTTGAGCTGCATCTTATCGGCTACCCAATTGTATCCGCTTCCTGCGGTTGCATTCAGTACTCTTTTATAAGGTGTATTCTTTGTCACCAGGTTGATGGCTCCCCCGATGGCATCGCCATCCATATCACTGGTCACCACTTTGCTCACTTCGATGGTTTGTACCATGTCGGCAGGTATCAAGTCGAGCTGTACGTTACGCGTATCTCCTTCGGCCGAAGGTATACGGTTTCCGTTCACGGTCACGGAAGTCAAGTCGGCACTGGTACCTCTTACCTGACCGAAGCGGGCCTCACCCATATCATATTGCACATTGATACCATTGATACGTTTAAGGGCATCGCCGATATTAGAATCCGGGAATTTTCCTACTTGATCGGCAGAAACTACATTTTTTACTCCCATTGCATTCTTCTGCATATTCACTGCCCGTTTTTGTCCTTGGAAGGCTCCTTTTACTTCTATTTGTTGCAGTTCGATACCTTCGTTCATTACAATATCATATTCCAAGGTCTTTCCTTCAGGTACTGTCAGTTTCATTTCTATGGGTTCATAACCCACATAAGTCACTTTAACAATATACTCGCCGGGTTCCAGATTTGGCAATGAGTAAAAACCATCGATGTCGCTGACAACTCCTGTATGCAACTTCTCAATGTAAATAGAAGCTCCAGGCAAGGTTTGTTGTGCATTATCAATTACTCGCCCACTGATGGTTCCGTTTTTGGGTTCTGGAATTTTGTTTTCTGCATAGATTGCTTGATTAAATCCCACCATCAATAATAATGATAAAATCGTTTTTAACACTGTCTTCATTTCTTTCGTTTATTAAATTAAAATTTGACACCGCAAAGGTATCACGGTATGATTTCATAAAGATTTCAAAAAAAATGAGTATGTATTAAAAAACTATTTCAAAAGAAATTACCTAAACAGTATCCACTATTTCGAACAAATAAACATAAAAAATCGTGCCATTCTTAATACATATGAACGGCACGATGTCTGAAAATATAAGAGTATGTGGGATTTATTTATGGACAAATCCTCTTTCAAGGTCTTGAGACACATTAATCATAAAGTCACCCATGTGCTCGTAAGTATTGACAATGTCCATATAATACACACTTGTCTGATAATTCTTGCTGTCGTTTTCTATGTCTTCAATGACTGCATCCCGAAGATTGTTTCTCAACGTATTCAGACGGTCTTCGGCATTATAGGCATTTGAAATGTCGGTCAATTCACCCTTACCGGCAGCTGTCAAATTAGCAATCATGACATCATACGCATCGCCTACGGCATCTGCCATCATATTGAGATTCTTGATGGTATCCGAATCGAATTGTTTCTTGTGTATATTCTTTCTTGACAGAATACGGCTGATGGTTTCACCAGAATCGCCCAATGATTCCAATTCACCGATAATCTTGTACATGGCCTTTATCTTTATAGAGGTGCTTTCGCTGATTTCTTCTGTTGACACTCCATTCAGGAACGTGGCAATTTCGTACTCTATGCGGTCTGAAATCTCTTCATATTTCACGAGCTTCTCTCTGTATTCCTCAAACTTATCGGTATCGGCTTCGTTGATTGCACTCTGTGCATACATGGCTCCATTCTTTGAAATTTTCGCAAAATGGATGATTTCGTCGAAAGCCTGTCCTACAGATAATTCAGGAGTCGAGAGAGGGCCTGCTGATATGTATTGAAGTCTGAACACTTCCTTTTCCTGGCGCTTTGGAGTGCGTATTATCCAACTGACAGCCTGGGCAATCCACTTGGTAAACCAAACCAGCAACAAGGTATTGGTCAAATTGAAGAGTGTATGCAACATGGACAAACCATACAAGGCGGCAGTTCCCTCCGTTGAAGCGGAATCTGTGACTACAAAACCTTCAGCTGCCGGATTGGGCAAACCAAACAAGTTTTCGGTAATAGTACCAACCAGTTGCAAGAATGGCTTATAGAAAATCAATGCCCACATGACACCGAATACATTGAATATGGTGTGTGACAGAGCCGCACGTTTTGCCAGCGTGTTTCCGACAGATGCTGCAATGTTTGCGGTAATGGTCGTTCCAATGTTTTCACCAAGTACCATGGCGCAAGCCATATTGAACGGTATCCAACCCATGCTCAGCATGATAAGTGTAATGGCCATGGTTGCAGAGGAGGATTGCAACACAAGAGTCAGTATGGTGCCGAAAGCAAGGAATAATAGGACAGAACCGAAACCATGTGACGACCATGTGCTTACAAACTCCAAGACTTGTGGAGTTTCTCTTAAGTCGGGTACCGACTCTTTCATAAATGAGAGCCCGAGGAATAACAGTGAAAAACCTACTATCAGCTCACCGATATTCTTGCGCTGGTCTTTCTTGGAGTTGGAAAAAAGGAAGCCAAACAACATCAGCGGCACTGCAAGGATTGAGATGTCAGCTTTAAAACCCAGCCATGAAACCATCCATGCTGTAACCGTTGTACCAATGTTAGCCCCCATGATAACCCCGATAGCTTGTGCAAGGGTCAAAAGACCGGCATTGACAAAGCTGACAACCATTACCGTGGTTGCCGATGAAGACTGTATGATTGTCGTTATTCCCAATCCGGTCATAACCCCTTTAAAGGGATTGGATGTCATAGCCGACAAGAAACTTCTTAATCTCTCACCTGCAGCCTTTTGCAGTCCGGAACTCATAAGATTCATTCCGTAAAGGAACATACCCAATGCTCCCAATAATGTGAATATTTGTAATATACCCATAACAATATAACTTTTCGATAACAAAGGTATTGTGAAATTGTTTCATAAATGTTTCAAAACAATTAGGATTTGATTAAAAGCGGAAGACGGGTAAATATTACATTTTTATTAAATCTTGCCAAAGGTGTGACAGGGCTTGGAAAATCTCTGTAAATTTGCATGACAATAATAATAAGTATATGGCAGCGAAGCGTATATTGATAGTGGACGATGAGGAGACTCTATGTGAGGTCTTGAAACTCAATCTGGAGAACGAGGGCTACGATGTGGATATAGCTCTAAGTGCGGAGCAGGCATTGACCTACGACCTTCATTCTTATTCACTGATTCTGCTTGATATCATGATGGGTGAAATTAGTGGTATAAAGATGGCAAAGATGTTGAAGGCTAACGTAATGACTGCCGATATTCCTATTATTTTCTGTACGGCACGCGATACTGAAGATGATATGGTAATGGGCTTGAATTTGGGAGCCGACGATTACATCGTGAAACCTTATACCATCAGAAACGTCATTGCACGTGTCAAAAGTGTTTTGCGTCGCACATCTCTGCAAAAGAATACCAACAACTTGTCTGCCGAAAAGTCCAATATACTAAAGGTGGATGGCTTGTGTCTCGATTTGGAGTTTAAGCATTGCACCATAGACGATGTTGAGGTGAAACTCACACGAAAGGAATTCGAGTTGTTGGCCTACTTGATACAACATCGAGGAAAGATATGTTCGCGTGAGCAAATCTTGAATCGCGTATGGAGCGAAGAAGTGGTTGTACTCGATCGTACCATTGATGTAAACATCACCCGTCTGCGTTCAAAGATTGGAGCTTATGGTTCCTATATAGTTACCCGTTCAGGCTTTGGTTATGGCTTCCGCGATTAAACTGTCCTTTCATAAGCAGCTCTTCTTGCAGTTTATTGCTTTTTCATGGGCAATCGTACTTTGTTTTATCGGTTTCCAATATCTGCGGGAGAAGGAATACAAATCAGAGTTCTTGAGTGCCCAACTGCAACAATACAATCGTCATCTGCTTACAGCTGTTGAAGATGGAGAATCCTATGAGGAGTGCATAGAGTCGCACGATAAGCCGTTTGAGGACTTGAGAGTGACACTCATCACCCTTTCGGGGGCAGTTGTCTATGACAATACCGTTTCGTTGGATTCGCTGGACAATCATCGCAACCGGCCGGAGATTGCTGAAGCATTGCGTAAGGGCACCGGATATCATATCGGACGCCAATCTACAAGCGACGGACGCGAATACTTCTATTCGGCAACACGAGGCGAAAGAGCCATTGTTCGTACGGCCATCCCGTATTCAAGCACACTGAACGACTTGCTTGAAGCCGACTGGACATTCCTTATAATAATGATTTCAATCACTCTCGTAATGAGTATCCTGGCCTATTTCACCACTCGGAAACTCGGTAAAGATATTGAGCGTGTTAATCGTTATGAATCCGAGCAAGAGAAGAGTCGCCTCAAACGACAGCTTACCAACAATATCAACCACGAACTGAAGACACCAGTCGCCTCCATTCAAGTGTGTCTTGAAACCTTGCTTTCAGGTATCAGCCTGAGCGACGAGAAACGCCAGGAGTTGATTGGACGATGTTACATGCACAACGAACGCCTTCGCCGCTTGTTGAATGATGTCTCGCTCATCACACGCATGGAGGATGGAAGTGCTCTAATCAGCAAAGAACCGGTTGTCATCAACGATATAATCAATGAAGTGGATAAGGAACTGGAGGTTATGCCCGACGATGAACGTTTGACACTGCATACTCATTTCAGTGAAAAGGTCGTTGTCGAAGGAAACTTGTCCTTGATAGGTTCCATCTTTCGCAATCTTACAGAGAATGCCATTGCCTATTCAGAAGGGAAAAACATCTATATAACTTTACTTGAGAATAACGATGAAATGTGCCGCATCCGATTCGAAGATGACGGTAAAGGGGTTCAAGATAAACAATTACCTCGTCTTTTTGAACGTTTTTATCGGGTAGACAAAGGCCGCTCCCGCCAAAAAGGTGGTACAGGTCTTGGGCTTGCTATTGTCAAGCATGCCGTACAGTTTCACGAAGGCTCAATTACGGTGATGAATCGTCCCAATGGAGGACTCCGGTTTGACTTTTCATTAAAGAAACGATATAAGCGATAGTTCTTTTTTTACCATTAGTATCCATTGTACCTTCATTGTCCGGTTTTCGGTTTTCAGTTTTCAAATATCCCAATATTTAGGGTATTCAAGGTATTCAGTATTCAGTTTATTGAAAATGCATGTACATGGGTTATAGAATCAATATTTTTCTGTTTATATAATTAATTATAGTAATATTTATTTATATATATAATATATATATTTATAATATAATAATATATATAATAGTAAATTAAATAAATATATACAATTAAATAAAGGTGTAGATTTGCTGACAGTTGCAATAAAACAATTGAAAACTGAAAACTGAATACTGAATACTGAATACCTTGAATACCCTTCCGTTTGTTGGTAAAAAGAAAGCGTCACTTTCTGCATTGTAAAGTGACGCTTTGTGCTGTGTAAAACTATGTTTTGTATTCAGCCAGTCGTTATCCTAAGGTTACTATAACCTGGTGGCTTCCTGGTTGGTGCTTCACGATGCAGCCTTCGATGGGCTGTCCGTCCACCTCGATGCTCTTCACGCCCTTGCATACCCCGTTGGGGTTGAGGATGGTGATGAGGTATTCCGCACCGCGGAACTTGCGCTTCACCTGGTATTCCTTCCATTCCGGGCAGATGCAGGGGTTGATTTCGAGGCCGTCGTAGGCCGGCTTGATGCCCAGGATGAACTGCGTGATGGCGTACCAGTTCCAGGCGGCGGTACCGGTGAGCCAGCTGTTCTTGGCCTCGCCCGGGCGTGCGGCATCCTTTCCGGCTATCATCTGCGAGTACACGTAGGGCTCTACCTTGTGCAGGGCGCTGTTCTCCTCGGTGTACGAGGGGCATATCTTGCGGAAGTACTCCCACGCATAGTCGCCGCGTCCCAAAACGGTTTCGCCGATGATGACCCACGGGTTGTTGTGGCAGAAGATGCCCGCATTTTCCTTATATCCGGCAGGGTAGGACGAGATTTCGCCGTATTCTACCACGTATTTCGTGAATGCCGGATGGTTGAGCACAATGCCGTGTTCGCAATCCAGGCGTTCCTTGACGGAGTTCAAGGCTTTCTCTACCATGCCTTCTTCGAGGCCGATGCCTGCCATGGTGCACCAGCCTTGCGATTCGATGAAGATCTGGCCTTCCTCGTTTTCCTTCGAGCCCACCTTGCGGCCAAAGTAATCGTAGGCGCGGAGGTACCATTCGCCGTCCCATCCGTGTTCTTTCACGGCCTGTACCATGTTGTCGATGAACTTCTGTGCGCGTGCGGCCTCGTCCATGCGGCCCAGTTGCTGGCAGAGTTCCACGTAATCGCGTCCGCACACCACGAACAGGCCGGCTATCATGAGCGATTCGGCCTGGGAGCCTTCGGTCTTGTTTTCGGTGGTCTGGAAGGATTCGTTGGGGTCCCACGAGAAGCAGTTCAGGTTCAGGCAGTCGTTCCAGTCGGCCCGGCCGATGAGTGGGAGCATGTGGGGTCCCAGGTTCTCGACAACGTGGTTGAACGAGATGCGCAAGTGCTCGAAGAGCGACACTTCCGAGCCTTCCTGATTGTCGAACGGTACGGCCTCGTCCAGAATGCCGAAGTCGCCCGTCTCCTTGATGTAGGCCACGGTGCCGAAGATGAGCCACATGGGGTCGTCGTTGAATCCACCGCCGATGTCGTTGTTACCGCGCTTGGTCAGCGGCTGGTACTGGTGGTAGCAACCTCCGTCGGGGAATTGGGTGGATGCAATGTCTATAATACGCTGGCGGGCACGGTGCGGTATCTGGTGCACAAAGCCCACGAGGTCCTGGTTGGAGTCGCGGAAACCCATGCCACGGCCGATGCCGCTTTCGAAGAACGATGCCGAGCGGCTCATGTTGAAGGTAATCATGCACTGGTACTGGTTCCAGATGTTCACCATGCGGTCCAGCTTTTCTTCGGGACTGGTAAGCACATAGCTGTCCAGCAGTCCGTCCCAGTAAGCCTTGAGTTGGGCAAAGGCGGCATCCACCTTCGCGGTAGTGTCCAGCTGTTGCATCATGGCCTTGGCCTTGGCCTTGTTCACGATGGGCGAGGAGCCGCTATGCAGCAATCCCGGTGTGGCCGGCTCGAACTTCTGGTCCTGTTCGTTCTCCACATAGCCCAGCAGGAAGATGTAGTCCTTGCTTTCGCCCGGTTGCAGGGTCACTTCGATGTAGTGCGAGGCGATGGGGCTCCATCCGTGGGCAATGCTGTTTCCGATGGTTCCCTGCATCACCTGTTGCGGGTCGCGGAACTCGTTGTACAGCCCGATAAAGGTCTCCCTGTCGGTGTCAAATCCTTGTATGGGGGCATTGACGGTATAGAAGGCATAGTGGTTGCGTCGTTCCTTGTACTCGGTCTTATGATAGAGGGTAGATCCGTCCACCTCCACCTCGCCGGTGGAGAAGTTGCGCTGGAAGTTTTCCATGTCGGTGGCCGCATTCCACAGGCACCATTCGGCAAACGAGTACAACTTCAAGGTTTTGGCCTCGGTGCCTTGGTTTGTCAGGGTGAGCTTCTGCACTTCGGCCCAGGTACCCAGCGGAACAAAGAAGAGTACGCTGGCCCGGATGCCGTTCTTGGCACCGGTGATGCGGGTATAGCTCATGCCGTGGCGGCATTCGTAGAAATCGAGCGGAGTCTTGCAGGGTTTCCATCCGGGCGACCATACGATACCCCCGTCGTTGATATAGAAATAGCGCCCGCCATTGTCCATGGGCACATTGTTATAACGGTAACGGGTAATTCGGCGGAACTTGGCATCCTTGTAGAACGAGTAGCCGCCGGCAGTGTTCGAGATGAGTGAAAAGAAATCCTCGTTGCCCAGATAGTTGATCCATGGCCAAGGAGTCTGTGGGTTGGTGATGACATATTCGCGGTTCACGTCGTCGAAATGTCCGAACTTCTTGTCTTGCATTATTTAAGGTTTTAATTGTACGTTCTCCCGATTGTCGTATTTTCAATAAGTGCAAAAATAATGCAATTTTTCAATTCTTATTCTATTTAAGCATTTTTTATTTGTTTGAATAGTTCTTTTTGTCGTTCGGTCAGGAGTGTGGGTATGGAAATTTGAATGGTAAGGATGAGATCACCGTATTCCCCGCTTTGTTTGTAGATGGGAAATCCCTTTTCTTTTAGTCTTATTTTAGAGTTGTTTTGGGTGCCTGCTTTGATTTTTACCTTAACTTTTCCGTTCAATGTGTCAAGGATGATTTCTCCACCTAATACGGCAGTGTACAAATCGATGGTTGTGGTTGTATAGAGGTCATTTCCAATACGCTTGAATGTCGGGTCTTCCTTGATTCGGAAGGTGATGTACAAATCACCATCTGGCGCGCCGCCTTTACCTGGCTCTCCATATCCTCGCAGCTTGATGACTTGGCCATCGGCAACTCCTGCTGGAATGGTTATTCGGATGTTTTTGCCGTTTAAGTTCAATATCTGCTTTTGTTCTTCTGCTGCTTGGCGTAGGGTGAGGTGCAATTCACTTTCGTAATCTTTTCCTCGCATAGCCCGATTGTAATTGCGATACCGGTTTCCGAAAAGTTCTTCAAAGAAGTCGGAGAAACCGCTGGTGTTATCGTCCGAATACCAGAACGTACCTTCTCTTGTTCCTGATTGTTCTTTCGTTTGTCGTTTCTTCTGTTTTTCCAGTTCTTCGGCATATTTCCAATTTTCTCCGTATTCATCGTACCTTTTTCGTTTTTCCGGATTGCTCAATACTTCGTTGGCTTCGTTGATTTCCTGAAACTTTTCTTGTGCATTGGGATTGTTCTTGTTCAAGTCAGGGTGGTATTTTCGTGCCAGTTTACGGTATGCCTTCTTGATGTCTTCTTGCGTGGCGTCTTTGCTGATGCCAAGTATTTTATAATAATCGATGAATGCCATCCTTCCACTTTTTTGTTGGTTCATATTGGATTGTAACAAAATACATGTGCAAACCGCTTGTGTAATGTACTCTTTTTTATTACCTTTGCATAATAATTTAGGAAACAGTAACTTTTACTGGGTATAATATGGCTTATAGATGTAACTTTTTTAAATCCTTATTTCTGATACTTTTCTGTTTGATGCAGTTTGCATTTTTATATGCAGCTCCTGTGCCTGATAATTCGCAGAAGATATTGGTGATTACATCTTATAATCCGGACAATCAGTCTATTTCTCCGCATTTGACTTCTTTTATCGAGCAATACACAATCATGGGTGGACGTAACTATGTGGTTGTGGAAACGATAAACAGCCAGAATTTATCCGAACTTTACTCTTGGCAAAGCCGTTTGAGGAGTGTGCTTAAAAAGCATATGGAACACGATGAAAAACCGGTGATGATAATCCTTATTGGACAAGAAGTGTGGGCTGCCTATCTTTCGATGGATGACGAATGGGTAAAGAGTATACCGGTAATGAGTGCTCAGGTCAGTGCCAATGCCGTAGATTTTCCGAAGGATTCCATTCCGTTGAATCTATGGAAACCTATGAGTACCAATGCTTTTAAGGATTATCCGAATCACAACATCGTTGGAAGTATCTGTAACTACTATGATGTGGATAAGAATATTGAATTGATTCGCCGTTATTATCCGGAAGTACGTAATATTGCTTTTCTTTCCGACAATTCATATACCGGTGTGACGATGCAGGCGTTGGTAAAGAAAGAAATCCGTAAGTATCCAGACCTGAAATTGATATTGTTGGACGGTAAGATGAAACCCTTTATGTCCATTAGTGAAGATATCCGCAATTTGCCTCCCAATACGTGTATACTGATTGGTTATTGGAGGGTGGATCGTACCGAAAACTATTACGTGGGCAATACTACTTATATGTTTCACGATGCCAATCCCCAAATACCCGCATTTACCCTTTCTACCATAGGGCTTGGACATTGGGCTATCGGTGGCTATCTTCCAGATTATCACAATATTGGTGGAGAACTTGCAGGAATGGTATATCGTTATTTGGATGGTGGCTATCGGGATGAAGTGCAGATTAAATATATTGATAATCATTATCGCCTGGATGAAGAAAAGTTGAAGGAATTTTCATTGTATGAATTGAAAAGGCCTGACAATGCGATATTGATTAATGAAACTCCAAGTTTTTATGAAACCAATCAAAAGGTGTTCATCATATTGCTTGTAGTCTTTTTAGTTTTGTCCGTAGGGCTTATGGGCATCTCATACTATGCATTTAGTATCAAAAAACTTCGTGATGCTTTGATTATTTCCCAACGACAATTGATGATAGCACGTGATAAAGCAGAGGAAGCCAACCGTCTGAAGTCTTCTTTTTTGGCTAATATGAGTCATGAAATTCGTACACCTCTCAATGCTATTGTAGGATTTTCGGATGTATTGGTTAGTGGGGAATTCCCGGAAGACGAGAAGAAGGGCTATTGTGAAATCATCAAGAAGAATTCTGACACCTTGTTGATGCTTATCAACGATATTCTGGATATTTCACGTATTGAATCCGGACATCTTAAGATGGTATACCAGAATTACGATGTTGTGAGTGTAGCTCGAGAATCGTTATTGGTAGTTGAGCAATCCAATCGTACCAAAGCGGCTTTTGAACTTGATATAACCGAGGAAGCCTATGTCGTAAGAACGGACGCTCAACGTCTGAAACAAGTTTTTATGAACTTGTTAACGAATGCGGCCAAATTTACTCGTGAAGGAAGTATACGAATAGGAATGAAGGTGGACAAGGAGGAAAATATGATAATCTTCTCAGTGACGGATACGGGTTGTGGTATTCCTAAAGAAAAAGCGGAGAAGGTATTTGAGCGTTTTGAAAAGCTGGATGAATACGTTCAAGGAACTGGATTAGGACTTTCCATCACTCGCCTGATAGTTGAAAAATTGGGCGGCAAGATATGGATAGACACCACATATACACAAGGTGCCCGCTTTGTCTTCACTCATCCTTTGTAATCAAATACCTAAGTTTAGGTATTGTCTCAGTATTTCAAAAATATTAATTTTGCATCCGATTATTAAAGGATGGTTTGATAATGGATATTAAAAGGTATAAGTTTTTCCCTATATTCCTGTTGACCTTGTTCTTGGCATATCAGGCAAGTGTGACCATGTTTTCGCATGTGCACTATGTCAATGGTGTCATGATAATCCATTCTCATCCTAATCAAGATCAAGACCATACTCATACAGAAGCTCAGATTCTGACCATTGCCCAAACGGCGAATTTTGTCGGGGTTGAGCCTTGTTCCTATTTGTTGGATTTTGTACATTGGGATGTTGTTTGTGAGTATGAAGTCAATGGTGAAGTATCTTTTATTTGTGAATGCGATGCACCACAAATTCGTTTGCGTGCCCCTCCTGTGCAATGCTGAATTTATAGAATCTGGAGAGATTATGATTTAGTATTGGACATTTTTTATCAAACAAACATATGAAAAATATTTGCTGAATCAGACAAATTTTGATTTAACGCTACCAGCAGAGCGAAGAGTACAAGCAAATCTAGCTGTTAAGGATGAATATACTTTTGATTTTGCTGAACTGTCGCCAGAATATTCAGAGCATGAGTTGGAAATGCAGTTAGTCAATAACGTTAGGGCTTTTTTGATTGAGATGGGTGGGGATTTTACTTTCATAGGTAACCAGTATCATATGGTTGTTGGAAGCAGAGACTTATATATCGACCTATTGCTCTATCATAGAAGGCTTAGAAGTTTGGTGGCTATCGAGCTGAAAATAGGCGAATTTGAAGCTGAGTATGCCGGTAAAATGCAGTTGTATTTGACTGCATTGGATGAGCAGGTAAAGTTACCGGATGAGAATCCGTCTATTGGCATTATTATTTGTAAGAGTAAGGATAAAACATATGTGGAATATGCATTGAAGCAAACAAACGTTCCGATTGGTGTTGCGACATACCAGTTGCGGAATACATTGCCAGAAGATATGAAGGCGATGTTGCCGGAACCGGA
>CALFTK010000056.1 GCA_937916465.1 uncultured Bacteroidales bacterium | reverse complement strand
TCTATTATTGTGGTATTTTCATTACCAAAGACAATAAGACCTATATAGGTGGTGTGCAAAATACGACCACACTTTCATATACTCCTCAAATCTCCGCAGCTGATGTTACAACAGGTGTAATGTATGCAAATTTATTTGCAAATGTAGATTTAGGTGGAGCAGTATCCAAAGATTGTGAAATAGGCCTTTTGTATTCTGTTTCGGAAAATAATCTCATTAATGGTTCAAAAGTTGTTTGTAAACGTACGGAAACAGATGGAATATATATTGCAGAACTGGAATATCTAACTTCCAATACAACGTACTTCTATAAATTTTATCTTTATAACAAAACCATAAAAACCTACTTCTATACAGATGTACTGTCTTTTACTACCAAGAATGCAGATGATTTTGCTGTAGATTTAGGTTTAAGTGTTAAATGGGCCAGTTGTGATTTAGGCGCTGAAGATCCGTCAGAAAATGGTCTTTCCTTTTCCTGGGGTTCTCTCATCTCTAAGGAAAATGGCAGTTTAAATGTCTATGAGTATTATAAAGATAATGCTTATGTAAATATAGGTACTAACATAAGTGGAACAGAATATGATGCCGTGAGTAAGTATTGGGGTGGCAAATGGCGTATGCCAACCAAAGAAGAGGCAGAAGAACTTATCAATGCTTGTGAATATAAGACAGATTCATATCTTTTGGAAACGATTTATACCGGCGCTAATGGTAATCAGATAAAGATGAGGTGGGTATATGTGGGTTTCATTGGAAAAGAACATGATTTAATGTATTCCCGTTGGACCGGTAGTATGGCAGAGAGCGATTCAGAAGCCTACGTTTTTGGTGTTGATGAAGATTACGTAGGCCGCTTGCATACATACGAACGCAAAAACGAAATATGGATTCGTCCTGTTTGTGATTATTGATGTATATCTTAAGATGAAAATGAATATGTTTATGAAGAATTCAATGGTTTTAGCATTATTCATGCTATCGATATTTTTGAACCCGGTTATAGGTAAAGAGATAACAACTATATCTGTAGATGCAGAAGAACAGAAAGAGTTGCTACTTTCAGAAATAGCACAAGAGATTAAGGTAGTAAATGTAGGAATAGACAATATTAATGAACTTGGTATAAACAGAGTTTATGCATGGAATGATGATTTGCTGGTAATAGAAGAAAGGCAGAATAAGGGTCTGTTCCTATATGATACAAAAACTCTCAAAACACAATCTATAGGTGAAGATATAATCAATAGAGATGAATATTTGAGAAAGAGAGGTCGCTTTCTTTCTAAGTGTTACTTAAGTTTTGATAAGAAAGAATTGTGCGTAAATGTTTTAAATGGCAATGATTATATCTACAACCGAAAAGGTGAATATGTAGAAGATATTACCGGAAAGGTCTATAATAAAGAGGCTCTAATGTTTATACCATATTATCCTATGGGTTCTAAAGGATTAGTTGCATTAGAGTTGATTAAAAGCGGAATAACCCGCCAAAGAGAAGGTGTTAACGCTCCCTATTTTGATTTATTTAATCAATCACTAGTTACAGTTAATAAAAAAGGAACTTTATCAAGGTACACCCTGCCTGCATCTTATTATTATGATCATGAATTCAGTTTTCAAGACATATCATCAGTAGGTAATAAAGTATTTATGCATTTCTCATCTATAGACACCATCTATTCTATAAACAAAAATAGCGGCAAAGTAACTGCTTCATATACTTTTGATTTTGGTGTAAATGCAATGCCTTCACTTGGAGGGAATTTATATTCTGAGACAATGGATTATATAAGAAATAATTCAAAATTTGCAGGTTATCCCACAAAGGTCATGGTTGGAAAGGAATACATATATTTTGAATATTACAATGGAAATAGCACAGAAACAGGTTTCTATAACAAGAAAAACAGCACTGTTAAAAATGGTGTTCTGACAAACGATTTGTTTGAAGGAAGATATATAAAACTTATAGGTTCCGATGACCATCACTTTATATTTGTTGCAGAGGTGCAACCTAAGAAAGAATATTCAGAGAGTCTTTATAATATGTTAAGAGAGCAGGGTCTTAATATTAAGGTAGAAGGTATGCAGAAAGATGATAAAGAAGAGTTTTCAGTATCAGAGAAAGCCGCAGATTATATGCCAGAATCAGATTTTGCTACTTTAAGTAATGCCGGAGATAAAGACGTTATATTACTATTCGTTAAGGTGAAGTAGGAATTAGCCTTAGCGTTCCTGGTAAAATCTACCTGAAATGAAAGAGGTAGCTTGAGTATTAACTAAAAACAAACAGATAACTGTTTAAAAAACGATAGTAAGAATAACTTAAAGACCTATTACAATATGAGAAATAAAATTTTTAAAACAATCAGTCTGCTATTAGCAGTTATTTCAGTATGTTCTTTCACAGCCTGTAACAATGAAGATGATGGTGGTCAGACTCCTTCAACTATCAGTGTTAATGTAGCACAGAACGTAGCATCCACCACCGCTACTCTCAGTGCTGTAATAAATCTCTCCACCAATGAACTCTACAAGAGTGATTTTGGATTCCTTTATGTATCGGAAGCTGAACTACCATCTGATATGAGTGCAGATTTACTGTTCTCTGATTTTGCCTCAAACGGCATCCTTACAGCCGGCATAAAGAAACCTGTTGTCAACATAGAGCAGGGAGGTATTATAAGCCAAAGAATAGAAGGTCTGTCTGAACAGAGTAAATATTACTATTCAGCCTACGTAATAACCCCCAATGGTAAATGTCACGTAAGCAGTTCACTTTCCTTTACCACAGAACAATATTCTCCTGTAGTTAATAGCGGTGAAGCAAAAAGCATAAATTTCTATTCAGCAGTACTCTCCGGTAGTGTAGAGATGTCTGATGCAGATTTGTCATCATCTACCTATGGTATAATAGTATCTAAGACCTCCGGCAAAGGTTATCCCGGTGAAAAAAATGTAGTATGTAAAAACAATAACACCAATTTCTCATTAAAGATAAATGGTTTGAGTATTGGTACTACATATTATTACCGTACCTATTCCACTGCAGATGGTAAAAGATATGTTTATGGTGAAGAGAAGAGTTTTACTACCAAATCAACGGACGATATGATAGTGGATTTAGGTTTAAGTGTAAAATGGTCCTGCTGTAATCTTGGAGCAGATATACCAGATGAATTTGGTGATTATTATCAGTGGGGTTGTATAGAACCTGATAAGAGTGGTAAGTTAAATAGTTATCCGTATTACGATAAAATCACTAAAAGTTACATAGATATTGGTACAGACATCAGTGGAACTGAATATGATGCCGCAACTGCATTACTTGGTGAGGGTTGGCGTTTACCAACAAAGGATGAATTACAGGAATTGTTAGATAAATGTATCATAGAGACATATCATCACCCTGAAAATAAGATGCGTGGTTTTATTGTAAAGTCAAATAATGGAAATAGTATATGTCTTCCTGCTGCCGGAATCATTATGGAAAGCACTTGTGATGCATACGTGGAAGAAAACGAATCTATGATTTTGTTAAATGTCAGCATTCCATCTGCTAACAAAAACTTACATGAAAACCAATATAGTATTCTGTCAATATTAACTGTACAAGATCATAAAACCCAGCAAATAGGATTACTTTCAAGAGAATATAGCGTTCCTATCCGTCCTGTTTATGATCCTAAGTAAACAAGCATTGTCGTGATGACAACATATACAAATTTATGGTTATTGATGGCTGTTGGAGGGGTGTTCTGCTTC
>CALFTK010000055.1 GCA_937916465.1 uncultured Bacteroidales bacterium | reverse complement strand
TCTTATATCAATGCTGTATCTGCATTATTAAAAGATGACAAAATAAGTATTGATGAACTTAAAGAACTTATAAATCGTATAGAACAGGAGGGTTAAATAACAAGCTAATAAAGTAAAAAATAGACAAAATCAAAAAATGTAGTTTGTGTCTAACTAATTTTTATAGATAATATTTTGATATGTTGATAAAAATATCTTATTTTGCAAGGAGTATTAATAAATTAATATGTTGTATGAATAAACACATTCGTTTTTTTGTTCTATGTGTGCTGCTTATAGCACCGCAAGCTCTTTTAGTGGCGCAGACATTTGGGCCACGAATATTATCTATGAAGGATGTGGTGGGGCTGGCACAAGAGAATTCTATCTCTGCCATGACCAATAGGAATATGTTTTTATCTTCTTATTGGAGTTATCGTTCTTACAAAGCAGAGCTACTGCCTTCGTTGAATTTAAGTGGTAATCTGGCCAATTTTAACCGTTCTTTAGTGGCGCTTCAAGATTATAATACGGGTGCTATTAGCTATAGAACCAATTACAATCTGACTAATGAAATGACTATGTTTGTTAGCCAGAATATTCCGTTTACCGGTGGTACGCTTTCTCTATCTACAGCTATGTCCCGTTTGGACCAATATAGTCCTACGCGTCTTACTACCTACTATGCACAACCTGTATATCTTTCATATATTCAGTCTCTATGGGGGTATAACCGTTTTAAGTGGAGCAGGCAGATAGAGCCTAAGAACTATGAAGTTGCCAAACGTGAATATATAGAGAATATGGAGCAGGTGGCACAGAATGCTGTAATGTATTTTTGGAACTATGCTTCCGAAAAAGAGAATTATGAAAGGGCATTGACCAGTTTTGATGAGAGTAAACGGCTGTATGCTGCGGCTCGGACTCGTTTTAATATGGGTACTATTTCTAAAGATAATCTGTTGCAACTGGAACTGAAGATGCTAAATGATTCTCTCTCTATAAGCAGTCGTGAAGTAAGTTTGAAATCTGCTTTAAACAGACTGTGTTCTTATATAGGTTATCAAGAAGATACGGAACTTACTTTGACTATAGATTATAATATCCCGCATATTTCATTGGTTTATGAAGAGGTGCTGGAGCGTGCCATGCAGAATTCGTCGTTCAGCATTAATCAGGAGATTCAGTCTTTGCAGGCAGACCAGAGTGTTGCGCAAGCAAAAGCCAACAGGGGTCTTTCGGCTTCCATAAATGCACGTTTTGGTATGTCAGGTTCTGCAGAAAGAATGAACGAAACGTTTGTGGCACTGAAAGATCAAGAGGTGGTGGGAGTATCTTTAAATATTCCTATAGTGGATTGGGGTTTGGGCAAGGGACGTGTTAAGATGGCACAGGCTCAGGCAGAGACCACAAAAAGCCGTTTGGAACAGAATATGATTGATTATCGTCAGGATTTGATGACTCAGGTAATGCAGTTTAATAACCAGTATCACCAATGTGAAATTTCCAGAAAGGCTGCCGAACTGGCAGATGAAACTTATAATCTGGCTCTTAGGAACTTTGGTCAGGGAAATATGAGTGTTACTAATCTGAATCAGCTGAAGAATGAACGCGATAATGCATATAGTCAGTATATTAGTAATGTGGCATCGTTCTGGAGTAGTTATTTTGGTATTAGAAAGACTACGTTGTATGATTATATTACCAATACTGATATTAGTGCTGAATTTGATAAACTTGTAAAGTAACTTTATTAATATGAACTATATGAATTTGAAGAATTTGACTCTCCTGTTTGTTACGGCATTTTTGGGTATGTCCTTAACGGGGTGTAATGCCAAAAAAGAGAACACAACTCAAGAAGAGATGGCTCGTGGTAGCTATTCTGTAGAGAAAAATCAGGTTACGGTAGTACCATTGGAACGCAAAACTTTTAACAAGCAGCTTATTTGCAATGGTAAATTGGAGGCTTATAGCAAGGTTAATTTGCAGTTTGCAGCACAAGGTGTAGTGGCTGGTGTGAATGTTACTGAGGGAGCGTATGTTAAGAAGGGGGCTGTGATAGCTTATTTGAATAAGGAACAGGCTCAACGTCAGTTGGAACAGGCTGAACTCTCATTTGACAAGGCTGAACTGAATCTGGCAGACAGACTGTTGGATTATGGTTATGCGCTATCCGATACAGCCTCTATCCCGGCAGAACAGAAACGTGTTATCTATATCAATACCGGTTTTCTGGATGCCAAAATGGCTCTGGAAAATGCTGAATATACCTACAGAAATTCCGAACTGAAGGCTCCGTTTGCAGGTAAAGTGGCAAATTTGAAGGGTAGAGAATTTGAACAGGCAGGTCAGTTCTGTACTTTGATAGACGATAGTAAATATTATGTTCGTTTTAGTGTGCTGGAAACGGAATATTCTTTTGTGTCGGTAGGTCAGGCTATTAAAGTTTCTCCTTTTGCCGATGCGTCGGTAGTGGTAGAAGGTAAGGTGGTTTCTATAAATCCTACGGTTGACAGTAGAGGTCAGATAGCGGTTACTGCCGTTATACAGGGTGGTACAGGTCTGATAGATGGTATGAATGTCAGGGTTCTGGTAGAGAATAGCATACCGGACCAATTGGTTGTACCAAAGAGTGCGGTGGTTATTCGCGATAATTTAGAGGTGTTGTTCCGTTATGTGGACGGACGTAGCCTATGGACTTACGTTAATGTGCTTATGTCTAATACAGAGTATCATGTGATAGAAGCAAATTCAGATCGTGGTGCATCTATAGAGGTAGGCGATTTGATAGTTACTTCCGGTAACTTGAACTTGGGCGATGATACTCCAATAGAAATAGCAGAATAGTAATATTATGTTTAAGGGGTTAATTCATAGGCCTATAGCGGTTATAATGACTTTGGTGGCCATTATGATTTTGGGTGTGGCTGCCATACGTTTGCTACCGGTATCGTTAGTGCCCGATATTGATGTTCCGCATATTACAGTTCAGGTGACATCGCCCGACAAATCGGCAAGAGAACTGAATGAAACTATGGTAGCACCTCTACATTCGCAGTTGGTGCAGATTCCAAATCTGGAGAATATAACAAGTACTGCAAAAGATGGAAGTGGTATTATAGAACTTACTTTTAAGTATGGTGCCGATGCCGATTATATTTTTATAGATGTTAATGAACGTGTGGATAGAGCTATGGCTTCTTGGCCACAAGGAGAAGAGCGTCCGCTTATAGCCCGTGCCAGCGCTACGGATATTCCTGCTTTTTTTGTGAATATTACTTTGAAAGAAGAATCAAAGAACAGGAATTTTCTTGAGATGAGTGATTTTGTAAGGCAGGTTATAGTTCGCAGGTTTGAACAACTGTCAGAAATTGCCATGGTGGATGTTTCCGGACAGATGTTTTCCCAACTGTTGGTTATTCCTGATATGGAGAAACTTAGGTCTTTAGGTATAGATGAAAATACTTTAACATCTGCTATTCAGAATTCTAACATTCGTTTGGGTAGTCTCTCTATACGCGATGGTGAATATCGTTTTGATGTTCGTTTTGAATCTGCTATTCTGAGCAAACAGGATGTGGAAGATGTTTATCTGAAGATTAATGACAGGGTTTTCCAAATTAAAGATTTGGCTAAGGTGCGTGAAGAGCCGCAAGTAATGAAAGGTATGACTACTTCTGACGGCAAACAGGCAGTGACTCTTGCGGTTATTAAGCGTTCCGATGCCCGTATGGCAGAACTTAAGCATAATGTGGATAGACTGATGAAGTCTTTAGAAGAGGATTATCCCGATATGGAGTTTGTGATAACCAGAGACCAAACCGAATTGTTGGATTATTCTATTAATAATATGGTGCAGAATTTGGTGTTTGGTGCGCTGTTTGCCTGTATTATTATCTTCTTCTTTATGCAGGATTTTCGTTCTCCATTGTTGGTGGTGGTTACTATTCCTACGGCATTGGTTCTATCTTTCCTGTTCTTCTATGTGTTTAAGATTTCTATCAATATTATATCGTTATCCGGTTTGGTGCTGGGACTTGGTATGATGGTGGATAACTCTATCATCACTATAGATAATATTACGCAAAGATGGCAAAAAGGTGAATCTTTAGATGTGGCCTGTGTAAAGGGTACTCAAGAGGTGTTTGCACCTATGCTCAGTTCGGTGCTTACCACTTGTGCTATTTTTATTCCGCTTATCTTTCTGAATGGTATTGCAGGCGCTCTGTTCTACGACGAAGCTATGGCTGTGGCTATTACTCTGTTCTCTGCATTGATAGTTTCTGTTCTGCTTATTCCGGTGCTTTACTATAGGATTTACAGAAAACAGACTTGTTTTACTCCGAATGCTTTTATAGAACGTCTGGGTGTGAATAAGATTGATACAGTTTATGAACGCGGACTTAAATGGTTTTTCCGTCACAGAGGTGTAATGTGGTCTATTTTTGGTGGTTCGCTGTTGCTGATAGGTTTGCTGTTTGTTAAGTTAGATAAGCAGAAACTGCCAGATATGTCGCATACAGATATGCTGGTAAATATTGAATGGAACGAACGTATTACGCCCGAAAGAATGGATGAAAGGTGTGTGCAGATAATAAGCAGTTGCGCTGATAGTGTGGAGCAGTATTCTGTTTTGGCCGGAGCTCAACAGTTTGTATTGTCACATACTAAAGAGATGTCGCTTTCTGAGAGTCTTATTTATGTTAAGGCGGCTTCTGTGGATGAACTGGAACGGCTGGAAGATTCTATCTCTGAATATCTGCGTAAGGAGTGGCCGGAATCGGTGTTTTCTTTCCATACGTCGGGTAATGTGTTCGAAATGATCTTTGCTGAACAGGAACCGCAGTTGGTGGCTTGCTTGAAACGTAATGATGGCAAGACTGCAGATCCGGAACAGCTAAATGAACTGCTGGCAGAAATCAGGGCGGTTCTTCCGGGTGTTGATGTGCAACCTGCTGAATGGAATGAATATATTGAACTGATAGCCGATCCGGAACGTTTGGTTATGTATGATGTGGATTATTCCAACATTCTCTCTTATCTGCGTAATTCAATGAATGAAAACGAAGTGCTGCGCGTGAATAAGGGTAATGTATCTATGCCGGTTATGATAGGTGTAGGCGAAAAAGAGGCTAAAGACTTGGTACAGGGTGTATATATAGATTCGTATCGTGGTGGTAGTGTCCCGCTGGAACTGCTGCTGAAGGAGACCAGAAACCGAGATCTTAAAACTATTACTATGGGTGCCGAAGGTGAATATTATCCGTTGGTGCTTGATATAGAGGCTGGTAAGGTGAAACAGGTAATGGATGTTATAAGGAAGACCGTGAAAGATGGCAATACTTTCCAGGTAGATTTCAAGGGTTCTTATTTTACTAACAGACAGATGATAGAGGAACTCTGTCTGGTTCTTGTTATCTCTATTCTGTTGCTTTTCTTTATTCTGGCAGCTCAATTTGAATCTTTGTTGCAACCGTTTATTATCCTATCGGAACTTATCATTGATATTTTTGCCGCTATGTTGGTGCTGTGGATTTGTGGTGTCAGCCTGAACCTGATGTCTATGATTGGTATTGTAGTGATGTGTGGTATTGTTATTAACGACTCTATTCTTAAGGTGGATACTATTAACCGTCTGCGCAAAGATGGAATGGGGTTGAAGCATGCTATTATGGAGGCTGGAGGCAGACGCTTAAAGTCTATCCTTATGACATCGCTTACTACCATACTTGCCATTGCTCCGTTCTTGGTTCGTGGCGATATGGGTAGCGATTTGCAATATCCGCTTTCACTGGCTTTGATAGCCGGTATGGTGGCAGGTACTTTGGTGAGTGTGTTCTTTATTCCTTTGGCATATTATGTCATTTATAAAAATACTGAAAAGAGATAGCTTTGGAACAAAATACAAATAATACTTGGAAAATATCATCGTTTTCGGTTATTCTGATAATGATTGTACTGATGATAGTGGGAGCGGTTACGTTACCACTGCTGAATGTGCAGTATCATCCTACTACGGGAACAAATAATGTAACTGTGAGTTTTAGCTACATGGCCTCTGCCCGTGTGGTGGAGAATGAAGTTACGTCGTTGGTAGAGGGAGCTATGAATACATTATCGGGCGTAAGCGATACCAGGGCGGTATCTTACAATGGTGGTGGTTATGTATCTATCACCTTTAAAAAGGGTACCGATATAGAGACTGCCAGATTTGATGTCTCTACCCGTTTAAGACAGATTAGAGATAGGTTGCCACAGGGAGTTTATCCCTCTGTAGGCGGTTCTATTTCCGGACGAAACAACTCTACTACAGACGTGCTTTCATATACTGTGAATGCCGATATGCCGGCACAACAGATTCTGGAGTATGTGGAGAAGAATATTGTTACACCTATTTCGCGTGTGGATGGTGTGGAAAAGGTTACTACATCGGGGGCTATGCCTTTTGAATGGGTGCTTACCTTTAATCCTAACTCTTTGCGTGCCGCAGGGCTTTCTCCCGGTGATTTGAGTGCTGCTTTTAACAACTATTTCAATAATAGTATTGTGGGAACCCAGGTGCTGGACGATCGTTTGATGTTGGTGCGTCTGACTACTACCGATTTGCAGGGTGAACTGGAACGTATTCCTGTAAAAATGGTGAATGATCGTCTTTACTATATGGGCGATTTTGCTAAGGTTACTTATCAGGAGCAGTTGCCATACTCTTATGACCGAATAAACGGACTGAATACTATTGATATTCGTGTGATGGGACAGGAGGGTATCAATATTTTGAATGTGTCTGATGCTGTTAAACTGAAGATGGAGGAACTGAAAGAGAAGTTTCCTGCCAATTTTGCTATTGAACAGACTTACGATGCATCGGTTTCATTGAAATCGGAAATCAACAGAATTCTTTTCAGGGCATTGCTCTCTTTGATTATATTGCTGGCTTTTGTCTTTGCAGTGAGCAGAAGTTTTAGGTATCTGTTTGTAATGTCATTGACTATTGTTGCAAATCTGTTGTCGGCAGTTATTTTCTATAATCTGTTCGATATCCAGATAGAACTGTACTCTATGGCGGGTATTACAGTGTCGTTGGGTATTATTATTGATACTGCCATTGTTATAGCAGACCACTATTCATACTATGGTAACAGAAAGGTGGTGCTATCTATAATTGGTGCCTTATTTACTACCATAGCTGCGCTAATGGTGGTCTTCTTCCTACCTGAGAGTGCGCGTGCAAATCTTACAAACTTTGTTTGGGTTATAGTAATAAACCTTACCATCTCTATGTTTGTGGCATTTCTCTTTGTGCCGGCTTTGCTTGATAAGATTCCGCTAAATGCAAAGGGTGTTGTAAAGAGTAGCTTTAAACGTCGTAGAAGGTTGATTAAACAGACTGAACGTTACACCAATATGGTTTTATGGGGCAGAAAGCACAGATGGGTGTTTGTTCTGTTTATTCTGTTGGGTTTTGGTATCCCTATTCAGTTGTTGCCTTCTAAGGTGGTGCATAAAGATATGGCACAGAAAGATGTGGGTTACACTTATTATCCGGAAGAGGCATATAAAGGTGGTTTGGTGGGGTTGTATAATTCTACTATAGGTGGTAAATGGTATCAGCAGAACAAACTGTTCTTTGAATATCCGTTGGGTGGTGCATTGAATGTATTTATGAAGGCCAGAAGCGGAAGTTCGGGCTTTAATCGTAATGAGACGCCGGAAGTGGTGTTGAGTATTTATGCAAATATGTCAGAAGGTTGTACTGTACAGCAGCTGAATGATATTGTGGTGGAGATGGAAAACTGGTTAAGTCAGTTTGATGAAATTAGTACTTTCAGAACGTCGCTATCCGGTACATCAGGACGTATAGAGGTGCATTTTAAAGATGAATATGAACATACCTCTTTCCCTTACGAACTAAAGAGTGCCGCTTGGAAAAAGGCTTGTGGATATGGTGGCGCCACTTGGGCTATTCCGGCACTCGATTCAAATGATAATTATCTGAGTAACAGTGTTTATCGTACGTCGTGGAGTAATTCCCTTACTCTAAGAGGTTATAACTACGATATGCTTTACCGTTATGCAGAAGATTTGATTGATTCTTTAAAAGCAAATAAACGTGTTTCCGATGCCGGTTTTTCTGCCGGATATAACTCTTTTGTGGCGAATGAATTCAGCCTGAAATACGATAGGGAGAAGATAGTTTCAAATGGATTGAATCTGTATCGCTACTATTCATTTTTGGGTGAACAATTGTATAATAGTAACATAGGTTCGGTATTTGATGGTACAGAAAATACTCCTGTTCGTCTTATATCGGCAGAACGTGATTATTTCGATTTGTGGCATATCAGGAATGATATGGTGGATATAGACAGCGTAAAGACCAGACTGAACGATATAGGCAGTATAACTAAGCGCAGAACGGGTTTGGATATAGAAAGGGTGAATCAGGAGTACGTAATATCTGTGGGCTATGAATTTATAGGTTCTTGGGAACTGCGTGGCGCTATGGAGAGATATCATGTGGACCGTTTGAACCAAACGCTTCCCATGGGTTACAGCGTAGATGGTGATTCGTATGGCTTTGGTATGGATACTCAGAAACAGTGGACTATTCTGGTGCTGGTTATTATTGCTGTTATTTTCTTAATTTGTTCTATTCTGTTTGAATCGTTTAAACAGCCGTTTGCCATTATTATGATGATTCCTGTAAGCTTTATAGGTATGTTGCTTGTATATCCTATCTGCAAATCGGATTTTGGTCAAGGCGGATTTGCTGCTATGGTTATGCTTTCGGGTATTGTGGTTAATGCGGGTATTTACATCACTACAGAATATCGTACTGTGTGTGGGGCAGTTGGAAAAGCCGGTGTTCCAATTTATGTGAAGGCTTATAACAGAAAGATAGTTCCTACCTTGCTTACTATTCTTAGTACTGTGTTGGGATTGATTCCTTTCTTGTTTGATGGTAAAAGTGATCCGTTCTGGTTCTCGTTTGCCATTGGTGTAATGGGTGGCATGCTTTTCTCTGTTGTTGCCATCTTCATTACTCTTCCCGTCTTCTTTCCCCTTAAATCAAAGAAAAAGTAGTAAAATAAAAGAGGGGTTCACATCAGTGAAGTGAACCCCTCTATGTTTATGACTGGTTTAATTATAGTGCGCGGAGAATATCCATTGTGTCGGTTGCAATCATCAGCTCTTCATCGGTAGGAAGAACTACAACCTTTACTTTGGATTCTTTTGTAGAGATGATGCCGTCTTTACCAAACATTACTTCTGCATTTATCTTCTTGTCTATGTTGATTCCCAAGAATTCCAAACCTTCACATACAGATTCGCGTATTTCGTGACGGTTTTCACCTACGCCACCTGTGAATATCACTACATCTACACCACCCATAGCAGCAGCGTATGCACCAATATATTTCTTAATGCTGTAGGAATACATCCGTTTTGCCAATTCTGCGCGTTTGTTACCGTCTGCAACGGCAGCGGATACTTCGCGCATATCGGATGATACTCCCGATATGCCTAACAGACCTGATTGTTTGTTAAGCAAGTTGGATACGCCTGTTGGGGTTAATCCCTCTTTTTCCATAATGAATGTAACTGCACCGGCGTCTATATTACCGCTACGTGTACCCATCATTATACCGTCTAACGGAGTCAATCCCATTGTGGTGTCTATGCTCTTGCCGTCTTTAACGGCTGTTATAGAACCACCGTTACCTATGTGACAGGTGATAATCTTGCTACCTTCTGCCTTGATTCCCAAATATTCGCAAATCTTTGATGATACGTAGCGATGTGATGTTCCGTGGAAACCATAGCGACGTACACCGTATTTTTCATATAGTGAATATGGAATTGCGTACAGATATGCATAGTCGGGCATTGTTTGGTGGAATGCTGTGTCGAATACACCTACCTGAGGAATGTTAGGCAATAGTTCCTGAACGGCATTTACACCCTTAAGGTTTGCAGGGTTGTGCAGAGGTGCCAAATCGTTGCAAGCTGCAAATGCTTCCAATACATCTTTGGTAAGCAGTACGCTCTGATTGAATCGTTCGCCTCCGTGTACCATTCTATGACCTACAGCGTCCAATTCGTCCAGTGATTTGAGTGCGCCTACCTTTGGGTTGGTAAGCATTTCAAAGATGAACTTTACACCACAAGTGTGTTCTGGAATGTCTTTTTCAATTATCTCTTTTTCTCCGTCAGGTGTGGTAAACTTTAGGAATGATCCTTTCATTCCAATTTTTTCTATACCGCCTTGTGCGGTTACTTCGTTGGCATCCATATCAAATAGTTTGTATTTGATAGATGAACTGCCGCAATTCAATACCAATATTTTCATTTCTTGTATCTTTTATTTTGCAGCCATAGCCTGGCAGGCTGTTACTGCTACCATTTTATAAATATCGTCTATAGAACATCCGCGTGAAAGGTCGTTTACCGGACGTGCAATACCCTGAAGGATAGGACCTATAGCATCTGCATTGCCCAAACGCTGTACTAATTTGTAAGCTATGTTTCCTACTTCCAACGATGGGAATACCAAAACGTTTGCTTTACCTGCTATTTCTGAACCTGGAGCTTTGCTTGCGCCTACTGATGGTACTATGGCTGCATCAGCCTGAAGCTCGCCGTCTATCTTTAGTTCCGGAGCAAGTTCTTTTGCCAATTGCAATGCGGTGGTTACTTTATCTACACATTCGTGTTTTGCAGAACCCTTTGTAGAGAAACTGGTAAGCGCTACTCTTGGTTCGCTGAATCCGGCTACTGCTTTAGCAGTTACTGCAGAACTTACTGCTATCTGTGCTAGTTGAGCTGCATCCGGAACAGGTGTTACAGCGCAATCGGCAAATACCATAATTCCGTTTTCACCGTATTGTGGTGTGTTGGTTATCATAATGAATGCACCTGAAACGCAACTTATGCCCGGAGCTGTTTTGATTATCTGCAATGCCGGGCGCAATACGTTTCCTGTGGTGTTCTGAGCACCTGCCAACTGACCATCGGCATCGCCATTCTTAATTATCAGACAGCCTAAGTAGAGTGGGTCGGTTACCTTTTTTCTGGCCTCTTCTATAGTCATGCCCTTTGATTTGCGAAGTTCAAACAGCAGATTTGCATACTCTTCGCTTTTGGGGTTGTTTTCAGGGTCTATGATAGTTGCCTTGTCAATATTCTTTAAGCCCCATTCAGCAGCCTTTGATGCTATCTCTGCTGCATTGCCTATGAGAATAAGGTCTGCAACTTGGTCGGCTAAAAGCATATCGGCTGCCTTTAGTGTTCGTTCTTCTGTTCCTTCCGGAAGTACAATGCGCTGCTTGTTCTGTTTGGCACGCGCAATGATTTGGTTCATCAGTTCCATATATTCTTGTTTTATTTTGTTTTCTGTTAATCGACTGCGAAGTTACAAAACTATTCCATATTTAGGGATATTTCCGGTAACTATCTGATGTTCAAGAATGGCTGTTTATAAATTCAAAAGCCGATTCGGCGCATCTCTCTCCATCTACAGCCGACGATACTATTCCTCCGGCATAACCGGCTCCTTCGCCACATGGGAAGAGTCCTTCCGTAGTGGTGTGTTGCAGTGTTTCGCTGTTTCTAACTATACGTACAGGCGATGATGTTCTGGTTTCGGCAGCAATAAGTGTGGCTTGCGATGTTAAGAATCCGTGACTGCTGCGTCCAAATACCTGAAATGCCTGTTGCATTCTTTTTACTATAAAGTTTGGCATCCAAAAGTGCAGTGGCGATGATATCAATCCCGGTGTGTATGATGTAGAGGGTAGGTCGTAGCTTAGTTTGCCATTTACAAAATCGGTCATACGTTGTGCAGGTGCGGTTTGGCGCATGTTGCCGGCTAACCAACAACTGCGTTCCAATTCTTCCTGGAAACGCATCATCAGCAGTGGGTTTTTCATATCGTCATCGTTTTTGGCAATATCCTCTATCCTGGTCTCTACCACCATTCCCGAATTGCTCCATTTGGAGTTTCTGCCGGAAGGTGACATCCCGTTTACCACTATCTGTTCCGGTCCCGATGCTGCCGGTACTACAAAACCACCCGGACACATACAGAAACTATATACTCCGCGTCCATCTACTTGGGTTACGTAGCTGTATTCGGCTGCAGGCAGGTATTTGCCTCGTCCGTTTTTATTGTGATATTGTAGTCGGTCTATCAGTTCCGAAGGGTGTTCCAAACGGGTTCCTACTGCCAACGATTTGGCCTCTATCTCTATGCCTGCTGTGTGCAGATAGCTATATACATCGCGTGCGGAATGTCCTGTAGCTAAGATTACAGGGCCCATAAACTGTTTTTCTGTACCGTTGTTTACGGCCTCTATGCCTATGGCTCTGTTCTCTTTTATAATGATGCCTGTCATTTTGGTTTCAAAATGGACTTCGCCACCCGATGTTATTATGGTGTTACGCATATTTTCTATCACTCGGGGCAATTTGTCTGTACCTATATGCGGATGTGCATCGCTCAGTATGGCTGTGCTTGCTCCGTGTTGACAGAATATGTTGAGTATGCGTTCTGTGTTGCCTCTTTTCTTGCTTCGTGTATATAGTTTTCCATCGGAATAGGCTCCTGCTCCACCTTCGCCAAAGCTGTAGTTCGATTCAGGATTTATTTTGTGTGAACGTGTAATGTCTGCTATATCGGTTTTTCTTTCTCGAACGTTTTTGCCTCGTTCTATGACTATGGGGCGTAAACCGAGTTCTATCAATCGGAGTGCTGCAAACAGTCCTCCGGGGCCTGCTCCCACTACCACTACCGCAGGCTTATGGCTTACATTGGGGTAATCTATTCGGTTGTATTCGCTTTCAGTGGGCTCTTCGTTTATGAATACCCTTACTTTTAGGTTTACAAATATTGTGCGCTGACGGGCATCGATGCTCTTTTTTAATACTCTTACTGCATTGATGGTTCTTACATCGAATCCGCATTGGCGTGATACGGTCTCTTTAATTGCCTGTTCGTTGTAGGCAAATTGTGGCTCTGTTCTTAGTTGTATCTCCTGTATCATTGTTTAACCGAATATGTAGCGGAATGCCTCTTCTACTTTTTGTGCCGGCAGTATCTCTATTTTTATCTTTTTCTTTTCAAGACCTGCCATATTGTTTTTGGGGATGATTATCTGTTTGAATCCTAATTTTTCTGCTTCTGATATGCGTTGCTCTATACGGCTTACGGGACGTATTTCGCCCGATAGCCCTATTTCGCCTGTCATACAGATGGTGCGGTCTATGGCTATATCAAGACTGCTGGAGAGTATTGCGCTTATTACAGCCAGGTCTATGGCGGGGTCGTTTACCTTCAGTCCGCCGGCTATGTTCAGAAATACATCTTTTTGTCCTAATTTAAAGCCTACGCGTTTTTCAAGTACTGCCAGAAGCATATTCATTCTGCGAATGTCAAAGCCTATGGCAGAACGTTGCGGTGTGCCATAAACGGCTGTGCTGACCAATGCCTGTGCCTCTATAAGGAACGGACGTGCTCCCTCTATGGTGCTGGCTATGGATACTCCGCTCATTCCGCTGTGGTTGTCGCTTAGCAACAGTTCCGATGGGTTTGATACCTCTCGCAGTCCGGATTGTTGCATTTCGTATATTCCAAGTTCCGCTGTACTGCCAAATCTGTTCTTGATAGGGCGCAGAATACGGTACATATAGTGTTGATCGCCTTCAAACTGTAATACTGTATCTACTATGTGTTCCAATATTTTAGGACCAGCTATGCTGCCCTCTTTGGTTATGTGACCTATCAGTATGGTAGGGGTGTTGCTCTCTTTTGCATATTTAAGCAGTGATGCGGCACACTCTCTGACTTGTGTTATACTGCCCGGTGATGAATCGGCATTTTCGGTGGATATGGTCTGTATGGAGTCTATCACCACAATTTCAGGCTGTAGCTCTTTTATCTGTCTGTAGATATTTTCCAATGATGTTTCACACAGTATGTTCAGATGCTCTGTTTGCGATATGTCTCCTCTCGACAGGCGTTCTGCTCTTAGTTTGATTTGGCGTGCGCTCTCTTCGCCCGATACGTAGAGTATCTTTTTGTCCTTTACCTGCAGGGCTGTTTGCAATATCAATGTGGATTTGCCTATTCCGGGTTCTCCTCCTAACAGTACCAACGAACCCTTTACTAATCCGCCGCCAAGTACGCGATTCAGTTCGGAATCGAACATATTGTATCTTATCTCTTCGCTACTCTCTATATCTGAAAGTTGTGTGGGCTCTGTATATTGTTGTGTAGCAAATGCTTTTTTATGCAGTTCGGCGGGTTTATCGCTTATCTTCTGCTCTACAAATGTGTTCCATCTGCCGCAAGCGGGACATTTTCCGCTCCATTTGGGAGTGTCGTATCCACATTCGGTACATACGAATGCTGTTTTTTCTTTGTTTGCCATAGTATTATTTTTTGTTCAGTTTTATCCAGACTATTACGCCACGAATTGAATTTAGCAGGAAGAACAGTGACTGTATCATCATTATTACTGCATATTGTTCTCCTCTGATTGTGGCTATTATCCACATGGTGATGGTGGCGCTGTTAAGCAGTAACCATAAGAACCACTGTTCAATAAATGCAAAGGTGAGTACAAACTGTGTTACTATCATTATACCTGTGCGTACTGCATCCATCACCGGCAGATTACCGTTGGTGGTTTGCAGTATTAGGTAGATGACTGCTATCAGTGCTATACTGCTTATTGCTGTCAGCAGGCGTTGCTTATTGTTCATCCAACGTGTTTTGATGGTGGCAGTGCCATCGCTTTGCTGTCTCTTTTTCCATTGGAAGAAACCTATGAACTGCATTGGCAGGTTGTAAAGCAGATAGAGTGCGGCTGAACCGTAAATTTCTGCGTGCAAGTAGATGTAACCGTTCAGAATGGATCCTAAAAAACCAAAAATAAAGTTCTCCATTCTGCCTTTTGCGCCAAATATTACACATAGTATGCTGCAGAGTCCCGCTGCAAAACTTACTATTTCAAAGTTCTGTTTTACTATGCAAGATACTATACTCAGTGTTATAAAACCTGCTATAAGAAACCAGTCCCAAATGCGCTGTGTTCTATTCGACGCAAATCCTTTATCTGTTGCTCTTTCTGCTACCATCTCTTCTGTTCTTTTTTTTCACGCTGTGAAATTACTGCTAAATTTCTCTTTCTGCAAATTTAGTTTTACTCATACCTAATCTTCCTCCTTTTGTTCTGTCAATTTCTTTACAGAGTCAATTTCGTTGACAAGTTCCTCTGTGGTAGGAAGGTACAGCTGGTATTCGCTGGAGACCAATTTAATTGCGTCCGCAGTGTGGACGCAATTGGGTAATTTCGATAAAAGACACGTGCTCGTTCTAATTGTCGTACTCCAAATTTTTAAAAAAATAGGCGGTAGATTTTGTTCTTAGAGTGGCTTTCACTATTTTTGCACATTATTATAAATAAGTGTTTGATGATAGTATCGAATTATATAGTTGTTAAGATATGGTTGACTACAACCACAATGTCGCTTAATACCCTTAGGGGTTAGGGAGTGTTAATGTGTTTCTACGTGAGACATGCCGGTGTAAAACGGCGAAACAAAATGAGCGAAATTGTAAATCTTAGCAAACTTTAATATCTATATCAAAGTGAAAGTACTGAAATTCGGAGGCTCTTCGGTTGGATCAAAAGAGAGCATTTTAAATCTAAAGGGAATAGTAGAATCGCAAAGCGATGATGTTATAGTGGTGGTATCGGCTTTAGGCGGTATTACAGACAGACTTATAAATACTGCAAAACTTGCGGCTAAAGGTGATAAGCAGTACGAAGAAGAGTTGTCTTTGATGCTGAAACGTCATGAACAGATGATTCGTGATGTTATAGAGGTAAAGCGCAGACGTCGTGCCAATAAGCATGTGCGCCAGTTGTTTGACGAACTGAGCGATATTATGCATGGACTGTTTTTGCTGCACGATTTATCTGAAAAGACATTAGATACCATAATGAGTTATGGCGAAAGGTTATCTACACAGATTGTTGTGGAATTGATAGACGATATCAAATTGTTCGATGCCAGAAACTTTATCAAAACTGAACATAAATCGCCTACGCACGCTATAGATAGCAATCTTACATATCAGCTTATACAGGATATATTTAAAGAACTTCCGCATAGGTCGTTAGTGCCCGGATTTATCTCTTCCGATGCACTGACCGGCGAAGTCTCAAACCTGGGACGTGGCGGTTCTGATTATACTGCATCGTTGTTGGCTGCTGCTCTTAATGCGGAATGTCTGGAGATATGGACCGATGTGGATGGCTTCATGACTGCCGATCCTCGTGTAATATCGAATGCATATACCATTGAATCTCTTAGCTATGTGGAGGCAATGGAACTTTGTAACTTTGGTGCAAAGGTTGTATATCCGCCTACTATTTATCCTGTTTGTTCAAAGAATATTCCTATTCTGATAAAGAATACTTTCAATCCGCAGGGTAAGGGTACTATAATACTGAAGGAACTGCTTGAGAGTACAAAGACTATTAAGGGTATTTCAAGTATAAACGATACGGCGCTTATTACAATTCGCGGTCTTGGTATGGTGGGTGTGATAGGTGTGAATCATCGTATATTCAAGACTTTTGCTGAAAGCGGTATAAGTGTGTTCTTAGTTTCACAGGCATCGTCGGAAAACAGTACATCTATAGGTGTTCGCAACAGAGATGCCGATTTGGCTTGCGAATTGCTGAATAGAGAGTTCCGTCGCGAAATAGAATTGGGCGCTATTTTCCATATTACTGCCGAAACAGGTCTGGCTACAGTTGCGGTGGTGGGCGAAAATATGCGTCAGAACCCCGGTATAGCCGGTAAATTATTCGGTGTGTTGGGTAGAAACGGTATTAACGTTATAGCTTGTGCACAGGGTGCATCGGAAACAAATATATCGTTTGTAGTTGAATCTAACTCACTGCGTAAGTCGCTGAATGTTATTCACGATTCATTCTTCCTGTCAGAATATCAGGTTCTGAATCTGTTTGTTTGCGGTGTGGGCACTGTTGGTAGCAGTCTGTTAGATCAAATAAGAATGCAGCATGACAAACTGATAAAAGAACGTGGCTTGAAACTGAATGTGGTGGGTATAGCACGTGGAAGTAAGGCATTGTTCAGCCGCGAAGGTATAGATTTGAATAACTATAAAACTGCTTTAGAGAATGCTCCAAAGAGTAATATTCAGATACTTCGCAATGAAGTGATAGATATGAATATCTTTAATTCAGTGTTTGTAGATTGTACTGCCAGCGATCAGGTGGCAGGTATCTATAAAGATTTGTTGGATCATAACATATCTGTAGTGGCTGCAAATAAGATTGCAGCATCATCGGATTATTCAAATTATGCAGAACTGAAAAAGACTGCTCGCAAACGTGGAGTGAAATTCCTGTTTGAAACTAACGTGGGTGCAGGTCTGCCAATCATAAATACTATCAACGACTTGATTAACAGCGGTGATAGAATATTGAAAATTGAGGCTGTACTTAGCGGTACTTTGAACTTTATATTTAACACAATAGGCGCAGATTGCAAACTGAGCGAAACTATTCGTCTGGCACAGGAAAAGGGATATAGCGAACCTGATCCACGCATAGATTTAAGTGGAAAAGATGTAATCCGTAAACTTGTTATTCTGGCACGCGAAAGCGGATATGCATTGAATCAGGAAGATATAGAGAAGGAATTGTTTATTCCACAGCAGATGTTCGATGGCACCATAGATGCTTTCTGGAAGGCATTGCCACAGCTTGACGATGAATTTGAAGCAAAACGTAAGGTTCTGGAAGAATCGGGTAAACGTTGGCGGTTTGTGGCAAGTCTGTCAGAGGGTAAGGGTAAGGTTTCTCTATGCGAAGTAAACGAATATCATCCTTTCTATAATTTGCAAGGCAGTAATAACATTATATTGCTGACTACAGAACGTTATAAAGAGTATCCTATGATGATTCAAGGATATGGTGCAGGTGCGGCTGTTACTGCTGCAGGTGTTTTTGCCGATATAATGAGTATCGCAAACATTTAATACGGAGTTACAATGAAGTATCTGATTATTCTTGGCGATGGTATGGCTGACTGGCCAATTGCTGAATTGGGTAATAAGACTGTACTGCAGTATGCCGATAAACCCTATATGGATATGTTGGCAAGCAAGGGACGCACAGGTATGCTGAAAAGTGTTCCTGTAGGTTACCATCCGGGTAGCGAAGTGGCAAATATGGCCGTTTTGGGGTATAATCTGGACCAAGTCTTTGAAGGGCGCGGAGTTCTGGAAGCAGCCAATATAGGTGTAGATTTGAAGCTTGGGCAGATGTGTATGCGTTGCAATTTGATATGTGTGGAGAATGGAAAGATAAAGAATCATTCTGCAGGTCATATTACCACAGAAGAGGCTGCCGAACTAATGGAGTATCTACAGGAGAAACTGGGTTCTGAAACAGTGCATTTCCATACAGGAATACAGTATAGACATCTGTTGGTAATAGATGGTGCAGACAAGCATTTGGAATGTACTCCACCGCACGATGTACCGGGACAGCCGTTTATGCCGTTGTTGGTAAAGCCGGAAAACCAACAGGCAGCTGCAACAGCAGAACAGATAAATAACTTAATATTGGAATCGCAAAAAATTCTGGAAAATCATCCTATAAATGTAAAACGCAAGGCAGAAGGAAAAGACCCTGCAAACAGTATCTGGCCTTGGTCGGCAGGTTATCGTCCATCTATGAAGACGCTGTCGGACAGATTTTCTTTTATAAAATCGGGTTCAGTTATTTCGGCAGTAGATTTAATTAAAGGTATAGGCCATTATGCCGGTCTGAAAGTGATAGATGTAGAGGGTGCAACAGGATTGTTCGATACCAATTATGCCAATAAAGCAAATGCGGCTATTCAAGCTTTGAGGGAAGATGATTTTGTCTATCTGCATGTGGAAGCTCCGGACGAAGCAGGTCATGAAGGCAATGTAATGCTAAAAGTGCGTACAGTGCAAGATTTGGATAGTAAACTTATAGGCCCTATATATGAAGCGGTAAAAGATTGGGATGAACCTGTAACCATAGCAGTGTTGCCCGATCATCCAACTCCTTGTGAACATCGTACTCATACGGCAGAAGCTGTACCGTTTATTATCTATAGACCCGGTGGTGATGCTGATATGGTGACGAAATATGATGAGGATTCTTGCAAAGGTGGTGTTTATGGAGTGTTAGAGGCTCCGCAGTTTATTGAGAAATTATTTGAAAAGCAATGAAATATTACAGTACAAACGGAAATTCACCGTTATCTACATTACAGAACGCAGTAGTAAAGGGTTTGGCACCGGACAGAGGATTGTATATGCCGAAACAGATTAAAAAATTGCCAAAACAGTTTTTTGACAATATAGAAAACCTTTCATTTCAGGAGATTGCATATCAGGTGGCTGATGCTTTCTTTGGAGAAGATATTCCTGCAGATGATCTAAAGCAGATAGTATATGATACCCTGAGCTTTGAAACTCCAGTGGTTCAGGTGAATGATAATATCTACTCTTTAGAACTGTTCCATGGGCCTACATTGGCATTTAAAGATGTTGGCGCGCGTTTTATGGCACGTCTTTTGGGATATTTCAATAAAGAAGAAAAGCAATTGGTTAATGTACTGGTTGCCACATCGGGCGATACCGGCAGTGCAGTTGCCAATGGTTTTTTAGGTGTAGATGGTGTTCATGTATATGTACTCTATCCAAAAGGTAAAGTTAGCCCTATTCAGGAGTGCCAATTTACCACATTGGGAAAAAATATAACAGCTGTAGAAGTTGATGGTGTTTTTGATGATTGTCAGGCATTGGTAAAGAGTGCCTTTATGGATGCAGAACTCAATTCAAAGATGAAACTAACATCGGCAAATTCTATAAATGTGGCTCGCTTCCTGCCACAGGCATTCTACTATTTCAATGCATACGCTCAGATGAAACGTATGGGCAAAGCCGATAATCTGGTTATCTGTGTTCCAAGCGGCAACTTTGGTAATATTACAGCAGGTTTGTTTGGTTGGTATATGGGACTGCCTGTAAAGCGTTTTATTGCAGCTAACAATGCCAATGACATCTTCTATAACTATTTGCAAAGCGGTGTCTATTCTCCAAAACCATCTGTTCAGACTCTGGCAAATGCCATGGATGTGGGCGACCCAAGTAACTTTGCTCGTATATTGGATTTGTATGGTAATTCACATGCTGATATTGCTGCTCATATAGGCGGTGCAACATATAAAGACGAACAGATAGCAGAGACTTTGAAGGATGTTTATGAAAAGACCGGCTACCTGTTGGATCCTCACGGCGCTTGTGGTTATAGAGCATTGCAGGAACAGCTTGCAGCCGATGAATATGGTGTCTTTTTGGAAACTGCGCATCCTGCAAAATTCAAGGAGAAGGTAGATGCAATTATTGAAGGCGATATAGATATTCCTGCCAAACTGCGTGCCTTTATGGAGGGTACAAAACAGAGTGAACCTATAAGCAAGGAATATTCCGATTTCCGCAGTTTCCTTTTGTCAAAAATCTGATTATGGTTTATAGGAAAGAGGTTCTGTTTTCCAATATAAATATACCCGTAGATGAAATCTACTCATCTATGGGTTTTAAAGATACTGCTCCGGATGATGAGACACGCAGAATGACTGAAACTCTTCTTGCAGAAGCTCCAGAATATCTGAATTTGCAGTATGAATTTGTTGTTTTAGACGGAGAACTGACCGATAATAGTTGTACTCTATATTCAGATGCAGATAATAAGCAACTTTTTGAAACAGGCAGGGTGATAGCTGCTCAGTTGCGAAAATCGGAAAAATTTGTGGCTTTTGTTGCAACTGTAGGAACGGGTTATTTCGACTGGATGAAAGCAATAGAGTCACGTAGCGATATGGTGCAGACATATATTTCAGATTGTATAGGCAGTCAGATTGTAGAGAGCGTGGCTGACTATATGGAACAGCAGTTACAGATTGTTCTGGATGTGGATGGGTTGAAACGAACCAACAGATTTAGTCCGGGTTATTGTGGATGGTTGGTAAAGGAACAACCCAAACTGTTCAGTCTGTTCCCTGAAAAGAATCCCTGTGGTATAGAATTGAACGATTCCTGTCTTATGCTTCCGGTTAAATCGGTAAGCGGTATAATAGGGGTAGGGCATGATGTAAGATACCTGCCATATACCTGTCATCTTTGCGATATGAAGATGTGCTATAAAAAGAAGAGATAGCTGTCTTATCGGTGTGTATTGCCTTTTAACAGTACGTACAGAATTACAGGTGCTCCAATAAATGGGGTTATTGCATTTAGAGGTATCAGTCCTTTGTCACCCGGTAGTGAACTTATCAGATTACATAGCAGAGCAATTATGATACCTGTCAGTATGGTGACAGGCATAAGATTCTTGTGGTTATTAGTACCCAATAGCAAACGTGCCAGATGCGGTACAGCTAATCCTATAAACGAAATAGGTCCGCAAAATGCGGTAGTGGTGGCAACTAGAACTCCTGTTGACAGTAGTAACAAGGTTCGTGTGCGCATTATGTTTATACCTAAGTTTTGTGCATAGTGTTCGCCAAGCAGAAGTGCATTAAGTGGCTTTATCATAAGTAAAGCAATGGTCAGACCTAAAATAGTAACTAAGGTAAAGAATGGTAACTGTTCGCCAGTTACTCCTCCAAAATTGCCCATTCCCCACATGGTGTAGGAGTGGACACCTTCTGCAGTAGAGAAGAAGTTTAGCAAGGTGATGGCAGAAGAGGTTAAGTAGCTAATCATAATGCCTGCAATAAGCAACATTACAGAACTGCGTAGTTTGTTTGACAGTAACAGTATAAGAGCCATTACCAGCATTGCTCCTGCTAATGCACCGATAATAATGGATAGAGAACCGCCTATGGTGAATTGGCCTGCACTGAGATTTCCTCCAAACAGAAGCATCACTAATGCAACTCCAAGTCCGGCTCCGCCGTTTATTCCTAAAATATCGGGGCCTGCCAGTGAATTTCGGAAGGCTGTCTGTAGCATCAGTCCGGCTGCAGCAAGCGATGCGCCGCAAAGCATGGCGGTAATAGCCTGCGGTATTCTGGAGTGTAGTACAATAAATGTCCAACTGGGCTTTGCCGATTCGCCATGTAACAGAATTTCAATGACTTGACTGAATGGAATCTTTACAGAACCAATAAACAGGTTAAACATAAATAGAATAATTATGCATAACACTGTATAAATATATGTTTTATTCTCCTTTCGCTCCATTTGTAGTAATCAATCGTTCAACATAGAGAATGCTTTGACTACCTGGTCTGCATATTTTTTTGAAATAGGTATATGTGGAGAACCGGTAGTGTCAAGTTCGGCAAAGAGTCCTTCAGATTTGTCTTTTTGAATGATTTTTATCTTTTTAAGATTTACAATATATGACCTGTGACATCTTATAAGATTGTTTTGCATACATAACTCTTCTATATTACGCATGGAATTTCTCAGGCTGTATTTGGTTATTCTGCCGTTGCTCATGTAGTGTATATCAACATAGTTGTCCGATGCTACTATATAGAGCAGGCTCTCTGCGGTTACTACAAGTTTCATGGCTTTGTTTTCGTCTAAAAAGTGAATAGGGCTTTTTTCAGCACCAATTATGCTGTTGGCATATCGGTCTATACCGGCTTGCAATTCCTCTATTCTACGGTTCTTGTATGCCAATTCTGAAAGTATAGCCAGTATGGTGTAAGGAATAATCAGCACAAAGAATGATATTAATGCCACGTTAGGCAATATGCTTACGTATGGTGCTCTTCTACCTGTAATAAGCCATATAAATAAGGTGAAAAACATTGATGATATGAATACTTCAAAGAATTCCCATATATAGAATGATGTGTATGTAAGTTTTAACCTGTCTCTGAGCAGTCTCATTGCAAAACGACTTATCATTACTATAACTAATAGTATAGAGATAAGCATGGATGCATAGAAGGCAAATCTGCCCATTTCAACGCCTAAATGGTCTATTATGTTGAATGGCTTGTATCCAATAAGGAAAAAGAATGAATAGATGGGAACTAAAAGTATATAACAGGCCATGCTGTCATTACTGGTATATGTTTCCGGTAGTTTGTTCATATAGCTATATTTTTTGCAAATGTACATACAATATTCTATCCCAACAACAATGGGGTGAAATTTTTTACATTGATTTTTTACCCCTTTATTTATGTTTTTACCCCAAATATACCCTTTTACACCATTTGAAAGGCGTGCGTCCCTTTAATTTTCACCATTTGATATGTAGCTATATCTTTGCAGCAGAAAATTTGAAACAAATAATAATAGAAGATATGACAATTTTAGCTCCAACAAAAGAATTTGAAGCAGAAGCAAGAGAAGTTGCTTACGGCTTAATGGTAAAAGGCTATACTCATAACAGTGTTATGCTTTCTATGGTAGAAGATGTTAAGTGGGACAGAGTTCTTGAACTGGGTTCTCTGCTTGCACGCGTAAATTATATAAAGGTTGCAGAAGAATCTGTTTTGTCAGATACTATAAAACTTCTTAGTCCTGTTGCAATTTTTGTTGATTCCGATGAAATGTATGAAAAGGTGCAGGCTCTAATTAATGCCAATCAACTGAATGTTCAGGTGTATAATGTTACTGAAAACAAGTCCGGTCTTAATGATACTACAATGGATTATCTGCGTATGTTAGGCCGTTCTTGGGAACGTAAGTATAAACCGAATGTTGATAGGAGGTATTGGGAACTCTATTCTCATTCTGCCATTTGATGATACCATTGCCTGATATAACCGGTTGATAGTTCGGGGTGCAGGATAGAGACGTATTCTTCAAGCAAATATTCGGGATGAAATGATGTTCTTTCAAAGTATGGTACTTTATAGACATCGCATACCCAGATGCTCTTTGTCTTATATGGTTTGAACTCTTTGTATGAAGAGAAGTCTTGTGCTAGTGATTTGTATGTTAAATCGTGTGTAGTGCTGTTTTTCAGTAGCCAGACATCGGCGTTATGCGCCTTTTCATAAACCATTTCAAAAGACATTGGAATAGAACCGCTACTTGTATCGTAGGAAAAGATATAATCTCCACCTGCATCCGCTATCATCTGCCCTATAGTACTTTTCCCTCCGGGAATGTACCATGCCGAGCCCCCTTTGGTGTCAACCATAACGGTGGGCTTTTTTGTTGTATTATCTGCTACATATTGTTTCAGTTCATTGTATCTAACCTCAATGTTGGTGAAGAATGTGTCTGCTACAGCTGCTGCATTGAACAGACGGCCATAAAAACGGCACCACTCAGCACGTCCCAATGGTGATGTCTCCATATAGTCAGCGCACTCTATAAGTGGGATTCCCAACTTTTCAAGTTGTCCGTAGCCTGTATCTTCAAAGGGTGAAACCAGAATGGCATCGGGCGATAATTCTATTATTCGTTCTATATTGGGGTAAAGTGCATTTCCGCAGTCAACAATCTGTCCGCTGCCACATAAGGCATTTATAGTAGAGTCTGATATATATTCCAGTTCACATATACCTGCTATGTGATCTGTCAATCCAAGTTCTACAAGTAAACGGGCATGGCTGTTGGTCATTACAACAACCCTTTTAAGCGGTATGTTTATGGTGTTGGTATGCGATGTATAGCTGTATTCAGTATCTTCTGTATAGGACAGTAAGTAATTGTGCAGTATGCTGTTTTTCTTCCATGGATTTGCTAAAGAGACCAATTCGCCGTCTTCTGTGTCGGCTATGTTGATATGTTCGGCATATCGCATCTTGTTGTTTGTTTCTGATATATCACCACTGTTACATGAACATAACAATGAGATGATAAATGATGATGTAGCTATTATGTGAGTTAACTTTGTCATTCTGTTATAGTGCTATTATGCTGGTTATTTCTGTAGATAGTTCGCCTATTAGTTCTGCCTGATTATGTACGGCTGTTGTAATCTGTATGAAATCAATTTGTTGCAGATGGATGGGGGTGCCTTCATTGTTAATAGCCCATTCAATCTTTATCTTGCTTTTTTCGCTGTTGTTGGGCTGATTGTCGGCATATCCCCACTCTTTAGGGAAACTTTTCCACTGTCCGTTAACATATTCCAATGTATGATGGATAAGAGTAGATGTAACAACTATACTGTCTTTGTCAATCCATAGTGGATAGTATGGCTGTGAGTGGTATTGGTCTTCTCTTTCCATAGTACCGCTACTGCCGTCTGTACCTACCCAACTGACAGGTGAAGTAGGGGAGTCGGGGTGCAAATAGGTGATAGTGTAATCTTTGGTAATGTTGCCTGCCAGATGTTCTGAACCTGCTATTTCGTACCATTCATCATCGGCAATTCCATTGTTGTTTATATCGGCAGATACACGTATTATGCCGGGTTCTGCACTGCCGTTAAACGCATTTCCAATAATTTGAAAATCGTATTCATCGGCTTTGTTCACTATTGCCGGCGAAAATGCTACTGTTATGCTACCACCAAAACCTCCTAAGGTTATTTGTCCGCTCTCTGTACTGGACAACTTTTCCAAACACTTTGCACACATATCCTGTTCGGTATTGCCTGTCTCATATTTTGGCATTTCGTTTACAAATTGGCCGGGTGCAGGTTTGTACGATAAGACCTTTGACGGAGTCTGTTGCTTAGGTATGTTGATTGAAGTTGTATCACTTTTGACAATGGCTGTAAATACTACGCTGTTGGGATTTATACCTACATTTCTGATAGTGAATTTTCTGTAACCATATTTGTCAAAGCAGTAGATATTGCCCGGGGTAACGTAATCTATGGCATCACATATATATACATCACCGTTAATGGGGTTAATATCTATGCCGTATATACGTTCCGGTTTGGTGTTGTCCATTATGAAATTTTGGTTGAAAAGTCGGCCTGTGGCACACTCAATTACTGCTATGCTGTTTTCAGACTGTCCATACAGATAAAGGTTCTTTCCATCGGTAGCCAAATTGTTGGCATCGGTTTGAATGGTTCTTACTATGGTATTGCTTTCGGTATCTATCTGTTGCAATATGGGGTTATAGCTGTTGCTGTTGTGGTTGTATTTTCCACGCGACAGTACAAAAATCTGCCCATTGTTGTCGGCAACAATACTGCCAGGATTTGGATGGACTTCAATTCTGCCTGTTTCGGTAAACGATGCAATATCTATTATTGAGATACTGTTATCCGGATTGTTGAAATCCAATCCACCTGAATTTGATATGTAGAGTTTTCCATCTGTTGCTACTATTCCATCGGGATTTCTTCCTACTTCAATTCTTTTTTCAATGGTTAGAGTTGTGGTGTCTATCCTGCATACTGTGCCGTCATAACAACAAACGTATATCTTATCTTGGTGTGCTGCTATTGCACGTGGCTGGCTTGAATGGTTGTCATTGCCAAACGGTATCATCTTAATGGATTTTCCATTGGTTGAATTGATTACCTCTATATAATCTGAAACAGATACTGCTATGTAGAGTTTGTTTCCATACAGTAGAATGTCGTTGGCTGTATCTCCTAACTTTCTGCCATTTGTACTGTAGAAGATGTTTTTTGCCTTTGTGTTATAGTCATAATAGGCAAGAGAACTGTTGTTCTGATTGAACAATCCTTCGCATAAAACGTATATTCCCTGCTCTTTTAAATCTATTTCACTGCTGTCATTTATATGGAACAGCGGTTCGTCCGAACAGGCTGTTATTATGAATAGTATGGACAATGTTGATATTACTCTTCTCATAATGATATGTTTAGACCTATTCTGAACTGTCGTCCGGGCATAGGGTAGTTTGTTACTAATTCATATTGGGTGTTGAACAGATTTATAATCTCTGTGCGTAACTGTATGTGCTGTTTATTTTGTTTGATTGAATACCATAATACTGCACCTGTTTCACTATATGCGTCCATACGGTATTCTTTGCCATTGTAGCTGTTGGAAAAGTATTCGCCGCTTGCAAAACTGTTTATACATGCGCCTATTCGAGGTGTCTCTATACTGATTATAAAAGAACCTGAATGTCTTGGGGTGTATGGTAGCTGATGGTTATAGGTAGTGCCATTGGGGGTTGTTTTATCCATTGCACGCTGATATGTATATGATGCCGACAATGTTAAACTGATATTTTTATATGTAGCCGATACCTCTGTTCCGTTCTCAAAACCACGGCTTATGCTATGTCCTATATTGCGCATCATCCACATTGCAATGCTCTTTCCCGGTACTGCCATTATCTTGTTGGTAATATCGTTGTAAAAGAAATCGGAGTGTATTGTAGCATCTATATGGTTAAATGTCCTGTTCCATACAAAACCTGCAGAGTAGAGATGTGCAATTTCAGGTTGTAAATCTCGGCGTCCCACCTGCTCAAAGTATAGGTCGTTGAATGTGGGTATTCTTATGGATTCTTTTGCCGATGCGCGAAAGAAGAGTCCCCATGACGGAATAAAATGAATGTTTGCAGCTACTGTAGGCGATATTCTGTTAATTTTGATATCGGTTGTACCAATATGGTTTAACCCTGCAATTGCTGTCACTGTTTCGTTGGCATATTTTATTTTGTAAGAACCATTTATCTGTACTCTGCTTGGCGTTTCATTGTAGTAACCATTGCCATGCAGCGTGGAATAGGAGATGTCTTCTGCCACAGATGCGGATATTTTTTCAGTAAATGAATACCTGAGTACAGTGGAAAGATATGCCAGATGCTGTTTGTAGTTATTGTCTGTTTTACCGGTCAAATTGTTTACATCTGTATTCAGATAGCGTGAATAGTTATAGCTGTATTTGCCTGTTATAAGCAGTGCCATGCTGTTAGAAAACAGCTTTTTACTCTGTCCTTGCAGAAAGATGTCATTGTTCCATGTTCTTTCCGATGTGGTAGGGTTGTAGAGTATATTAGTGGGCAGACCTTGCTGTGAAGTGTGCAGATAACTTTTAATGTTTATATTGCCCAATAGTGTCTCTTTTGCACCTACAGCTATCTCTGTTTTAAATCTTTGGGTATCTGAATTGTTGCGTTTCAGGGTGGTTGACAGGTCTCCATTCTGTTGTATGTAAGGGTAGTTGCCATCTGTTTCTGTCCATTCGGCAGCTATGGTGGAGTGCCATTTTTCTGACAGTCTGTTCTCTATTGCCATGGATGCAGCGTATGTGTTGAAACTGCCATATTTTATTGCTGTGTTCAGATTGTAATTTTTGTTGTTGCTGAATTTGGGATTTTTACTCTCTACATTCAGTGTGGTGGCCGAAGCCGATAATATGGCGGGTTGCAGCAGATTGTTGTCTGTGCCATTAACAAGCTGTATGGATGCAGTCTGATAAGTGGAGATTCTACCTAAATCTATCTGACCTGTCTGCATATTGGTTTCAACAATACCATCGTATGCTACTGCAGTATGGCAGGCTCCCAGACCACGTACTGATACAGTTTTCAGTCCACCTATTCCTCCGTAGTCCTTTATGGAGACTCCTCCAAAAAATTTCAGCGCATCAGAAACCTGCATACTTCCAATTGCTGCAATCTGATTACTGTCCATAGTGTATGCTGATGTTACTGCGTAAGCATCTATGGTTTTGCGGTTGTGGTCTATAACAACTTCTTCCAGATCTGCTCCGTTTATAATATCATATATATCTTCTGCCTGTGTTGTAATACAAAACAGACAGAAGATAGAAGTTATACAAGTTTTATGGACAATTTTTGCAATCATTGTGCTATGGTCAGGCGGTCAAGACAGAAATAACTTGGAGTGTTCATGCCATATTCTCCATTATCGGTAGAAGTAAGTTGGAAAGTTATTTTGTTTACATTGCCTAATGGAGAAAGGTCTATTCTTTGCCATTTGTTTACAATTTCCAGACCGTCTGCCAACAAGAAGTTGATAGTCCCGGACTTCTTTTCTCCTATGTAGCCGGTTATGGTTAAAGTGAATTTGTCATTGGCGGTCCATTGTTTTACAGCACCAAAGCCGTCGTTGCCATCTTTTATTGCCAGATATGCGTATGTGGAATTGGTAACAAAACACTCTACTGCTTCAAATACTGAATTATCTATAAGTGATAGTTCTGCAGGTTGGCCGTAGTCTGCTCCCCCTGTATTTACTATGAAGTAGTTTGCTGTTTTTTGTCCCTTTGCTGTAATGGCAGATAGATTGGTGTAGCCCGGAGTGGTAATGTCAGTACAGTTTGTGGGTACAAATCCATAGCCAAATCCCCAATCAGAACGAGATTGTAGTAACTTGAAAGGATACATCTTAATGTAGTCTACAATGTAATAACCATCAATTCTGGTTGTGTCATCACTTATATAGCAAGATTCAGGTTCCGGTAAAACGCCATCGGCGGAAAGTACAGCCAGAGTCTTTTTTCCCTCTTCATCTTTTTGACAAGATGTAACAAGTGTAAGGCAGAGCATACACATCACGATTGTTGAAAATGATTTTTTCATAATTCTGAAATTTTTAATTGTTAAACAAATACCGTTTCCTCGCAGTAAATGCCTTAGTTATCTCAATTTCAGAATTTTTGGGCTTTTGGGTTTTGAATTTTTGAAGTAAGCCGGCCAGAATTCTTTCCTCGAGAATGTTTTGGCAAAATACAGTTTTGCAGGTCTTCTGACTTACTCCTTTCTATCGGGCCTTCCCACCTTATTATATATAAAGGCAGTGGCAAAGATTAGATAGAAAACTAAAAAGAGTTTACAGCAGCGGGACTGTTCGGGATTTTCACCCGATTCCCTTTTAATCCAACAGCCGTTTGGCTGATAAGGAACAAAACCATTGCAAAGATAGCCTATTTTTTTCTAACTTTGTGCAACATATATATAAAAATGACAGAAGAATTACATCTTGTATCGGACTTAGCCTTGATACTTATTGCAGCAGGTGTCTTTACAATTATATCAAAAGCTTTAAAGCAGCCTCTGATATTAGGTTATATAGTTGCGGGTTTTCTTGTAGGTCCGCATTTGGGGTTATTCCCGTCGGTGACTGATACCCATTCGGTAGAACAGTGGTCAGAAATAGGTATTATATTCCTGCTCTTTTCTTTAGGGTTGGAATTTAGTTTCAAGAAGCTGATAAAAGTTGGTAGCAGTGCATTGATAATGGCAGTTACCAAATGTATTGGTATGTTTATAGTGGGTATCATTTTAGGTTCAGTGTTGCATTGGACTTTAATGGAATCGGTCTTTTTGGGTGGATTGTTGTCTATGTCTTCTACTACTATCATTATTAAGGCATACGATGATATGAAACTGAAAGATAAACCCTATGCCTCATTGGTTTTTGGTTCGTTGGTGTTTGAAGACCTTATAGCGATATTGCTTTTGGTGCTGCTCTCTACACTTGCAGTTTCAAATAAATTTGCCGGCGGTGAAATGATAGGCAGTTTGTTGAAATTGGGTTTCTTTATGGTGCTGTGGTTTGTGGTGGGTATTTTTATGATTCCTACACTACTTAAAAAGGCACAGAAATATATAAATGACGAAATTCTGCTGATAGTTAGTATAGGTCTTTGCTTTGGAATGGTGGCGCTGGCAGAATATGTGGGCTTTTCTTCGGCTTTGGGCGCTTTTGTAATGGGTTCCATTCTGGCTGAAACATTGGAAGGTGAACATATTATGCACTTGACGGATAGCATAAAGGACCTGTTTGGAGCAATATTTTTTGTTTCGGTGGGTATGATGGTTGATCCGCAGGTAATAGGTGAATATTGGCTTACAATCCTGGTGCTTACAGTAGTGGCCATGTTGGGAATACTCTTTTTTTCTACAGCCGGTTCGGTGCTATCGGGTCAGAGTCTGGAAAATTCAGTTCATGCAGGTTTTAGTTTGGCGCAGTTGGGCGAATTTGCATTTATTATTGCCGGTTTGGGTTGCTCTTTGGGGGTTATGCGTGATTTTATTTATCCGGTGGTGATAGCAGTTTCAGTAATTACTACGTTTACCACTCCATATATGATAAATGCTGCCAATCCTGCTTACAAACTATTGTTGAAGAGACTTCCTGCTGAATGGCTGAATAGAATAAATGCTTTTGCATTGACCGATAAATCAGATACGGCAGCGGCAAAAAATGAATGGAAACGCGTAATTCGTATATGGCTGGTAAGAGTGGTGTTGTATGGAGTGGTTCTGATTGCGCTGTTTATGGGAGCTCACCTCTATTTGGATAAACTGTTAGAATTTATATCCGACAGTTGGTCAGAACCGTTGAAAGGTATTGTAAAAACAGTAATCACTCTTATTGTGATGTCGCCTTTCTTAGGTGGTATGGCTATAAGCGGAAACGATGTTTCAAAAAGTTTGCGTAAGCTGATAAAAGAGAAAAAATCGAATGTATGGCCTGCTTTGTCGCTATTGTTAATAAGAATTCTGCTTGCTATGGCATTTGTTATAGCGGTTATTGTAGATAATTTCAAAGTTTCGTGGTGGATACTGGCATTGGTGCTGTTGGCAGGTGTGGTATTCTTCCTGGTAGGTAGAAAGACCATAAAGAAGTTTTCACTATTCGAAGACAGGTTTATAGCAAACCTGAATGTAAAAGAGGAGTATGCGCGAAAACAGTCACCGGTAGCCACTTCGTTAAAGGATAAACTATCAAAATATGATATTAATACTGAGATTGTACAGATTCCTGTCGATTCACTTTTTGCCGGCAAACAGCTTAAATCACTGCCTTTCAGAGATGTTACAGGTGTGAATATTGTTAAGATAGTTCGTGGTAATAATGCTGTTATTATTCCTTCGGGTAATGAATTTATATATCCTTATGATAAGGTTCTTGCGGTAGGTACAACCGAACAACTTTCTGCTTTTGTGAATATGGTAAAGGCTGCCGAAAATCGTTTGGAGAAGTCTAAACCGGTGGATTTTTTAGTGGAAGCTATTACGCTTACTGACGAATCCTATCTGTCGGGGAAGACTCTGCGCGAAGCTGATATGCGTTCTTATGGTTGTATGGTGGTAAGCATAGTACGTGATGATACAATAATTACAAATCCAAAAGCCGACTTCCGTTTCCAACCTAAGGATGTGGTCTGGCTGGCTGGCGAAAAGTCGGCTTGTGAATGGTGGAATTAATGGCTTGTCAGCCACGAATCCATTGTCCTAAATCCTTCCAGCTTGGTTTTTTACCGTGTGTAAGAATACCAATTCTGTATATTCGTGCAGCAATCCAGGTTGTTGCAATGAATGTTGCTATAAGAATGATGAAAGAGACTATAAGTTCCCAGTTTTCTACTCCATAAGGTATTCTGGCCATCATCACTATGGGCGATGTGAATGGTATCATAGAACACCATTTTAATACTTCTGCGTTAGGATTATTGAATACCTGCATCATAATAATCAGTGCAAAGATGATAGGAAGCAGTATTATAGTGGAGAACTGTTGTCCGTCCTGTGCATTATCCACTGCGGAACCTGCTGCTGCAAACAGCGAAGCGTAGAGTAGGAAACCACCAATAACATACACTATCATTGCTACTACAAGTTTTATTATAAAACCAAAATCGGTAATCTGCGACAACAGTGAATTGATAGCAGAACCTGCGTCCGATGATGGATCTATGCTTGCTATGGCAGGTATCAGGAACTGACTGCCGGCAATAATCAGAAGCCCCCAAATGGCTATCTGGGTGGCTGCAACTGCCGCAATTCCTAAAATTTTTCCCATCATGATATCGAAAGGTTTGCAGGTGGTAACAATAACATCAAGAACGCGTGATGATTTCTCTTCTATGACGGTTGTCATTACCATCTGTCCGTAGAGAATTATTATCATGTAGAGAATAAGCCCCAAAAAGAGAGCCAGCAGATATGAGAAGATGGAAGATGTACTCTTCATGTTGTCTTCATCGCCACTGCCATCATTTTTGATAGTGTTCAGGTTGTTTATGCTTACATCTGTACTTGCAATAATCTCTTCTATGCCCTCTATGTTGTAGCTACGCATTCTTTCGCCCGAAATAATTCTCTCCAGCTGACCCATAATGTTCTCTTCTACCAGCATGGATGCCGATTCGTTTATGTAGAACTGCAAATCATTCGGGTTGTCCAAAATGTTGCTGCCCAGATATAAGATACCGTATGCCGAATCTTTGTCTGCATATTGTGATGAGGCCTCTTGTTTGGTTATGTTCTCCAGTATGTTGAAAACAACTATGTCGTTATTTTCCAATTGTGAAGATACTATCTTGTTGGGTGAATCGTCAATAACAATAATCTGCTGTTGGTCTATGCCGCCCTTTGTCATGATAAGTGTAGGGGCCAGATAGAGTCCTAACATTAAAATCGGCATAAGCAGAGTGGTTATTATGAATGACTTTTTTCTTACCCTCTCTTTGTATTCTCTTGATATGATTATTCCTATTTTACTCATAGTCTTCGGGTTTATAATGTGCCATTGACAGCACGGATGAATATATCGTTCATTGATGGGATGATTTCCTGGAATGAACGTAGGTTACACTTCTCATTAATAGCTGCTATTACGCTGCGGATATCGTCATTCCGGGATATGTGTATTTTGCAACTGGTGTATCCGCCAAGAATGTTTTCAGGTTCGCCTATCAGTTCGGCTTTATCTTCCAAAGCGGAAAAGAAGTTATCTTTTTCGCCTCCGTATGTTACGGTAAAGGTGTTGCCTCCTGCTTTTGTGCGTATCTCCTCAACAGAACCGGATAGAATATTTTTCGATTTGTTTATAAGGGTGATATTGTCACAAAGTTCCTCTACAGATGACATATTGTGGGTAGATAGTATAATGGTTGAACCGTTGTTGCGCAGACGAAGTATCTCCTGTTTAAGAAGTTCGGCATTTATGGGGTCAAAACCTGAAAATGGTTCGTCAAAGATAAGCAGTTTGGGTTCGTGTATTACGGTGCAGATAAACTGTATCTTCTGTGCCATACCCTTAGAAAGATCTTCTATCTTTTTATCCCACCAATCTTCTATGCCAAAACGGACAAACCACTCTTTAGCTCTTTTTGTGGCTTCCTGCTTGCTTAAACCATGAAGACGGGCAAAGAAAAGCACCTGTTCGCCTACACGCATCTTTACATAAAGACCGCGTTCCTCCGGCATATAACCTATGTGCATAATGTCTTCTGTGGTTATCTCTCTGTTGTCCAGATAGACTTTTCCACTGTCAGGAATGGTAATCCTGTTAATAACTCTGATTAGTGTTGTTTTACCGGCTCCGTTGGGGCCTAAAAGACCATAGATAGAGCCTTGTGGTATCTCTAATGATACGTTGTCCAATGCTTTGTGATTGGCAAACGACTTTGAAATACCTTCAATTCTTAAAATGTTCATGTTCGATTATTTATAATTGGTAAAAATTTCCTCAAATAGTATTCCCGCAATCTTTTCTTGTCCCTCTTCATTTGGGTGGATGGTGTCTGGGAAGTATTCTCTGTGGTTTGACATAGGCGTATTTAAATCTACTACCTCTACACCTTCTTCTTTTGCAACTTCGCGTATAAGCGGGATTACTTCGTTAAAGATAATGCTGTCATTGATATTCCAGGCATTTCCGTATGCAGGAACAGGCAGACAGAGCCATATATCGGGATTGGCAGGTAGTTCTCTGAAACTGTTTATCATAAACTTTAAATCGTCTTTGAAATTTGCTTTGTTTTCCCAATTGTATGGTTTGCTGTCATTTGTACCTAACTTTATGGTGACAATGTCCGGATTGAAAGCCAATGCGTCTTTGTACGCCTGTTCTTCCATGTATGGCATATTGCTCTTTTTGAGCGCAGTTGTACCCGATACACCAAAGTTCTGTACGTTGAATTTGTTACCCAATAGACTGTCTAAAATTGCAGGGTAGGTGTCGTGGTCGCGGTCTGCTATGCCGTGTCCGTATGTGATGCTATCGCCAACGCATGCTACTCGTAGTGGCTCTTTATTACAAGATGAAAGTACTGTAATCAGTACAACTGAAAAGATTAAAAATGACTTCTTCATTGCTTTAATATTATAGTTTTATATTTAGTTCGGTTAAAAGCTGATGCAGAGCTTCCGGAGTAATCTGTTGTCTGCTGTCGCTTAAAGCTTTGCTTGGATTGATATGTGTCTCTATGAAGAATCCGTTATAGTTTAGGTGCAAAGCTTTTTCTGCCAATGGCTTGACTAATTCGCTTTTTCCACCTATATGGCTTGGATCACATAGAATAGGCAACTGTGGTATTCTGTTGCGCAGTTCGGTGGCAATCTCCCATATCGGAGTGTTTCTGTATGTTGTGTCACCGTATGTGCTGAAACCGCGATGTATGGCTGCCAGTCTGTTTACTCCTGCATGTGCCAAACGTTCCAATGCCCCAATCCAAAGTTCTATGTCAGGGTTGATGGGGTTTTTTACAAATATCGGAATGTCGGTGCCTTTAAGTGAGTTGGCTATCTCTTGCATGGCAAAAGGGCTGGCAGTGGTACGTGCCCCTAACCAGAGTATGTCAATTTCGGCTTTGAGAGCCATCTCTATATGATATGGAGTGGCTACTTCTATGGTGGCTTTCATTCCGGTCTCATCTTTTACCCTTTTTATCCATTCCAAACCCTCTGTGCCAACTCCTTCAAATGTGTTGGGCCTGGTGCGGGGTTTCCATATTCCTGCACGGAATATCTTTATGCCTATCTTTTTAAGCTGCTGTGCAGTATGCAGAATCTGTTCCTCTGATTCTACACTGCAGGGGCCTGCAATGACTATCTTATCATTGTAGGTTTGCAACTGGTCTATAGGTTTGGTTTTTATCATATCAATTCCCTTTATTCAATGTTAGTTTACCTTCTGTCATGTATATTATCTCTTCTTCTGCCAATCTGTGAAGTACACTCTCTATGTGGTTCTTTTCGTATGGCAGAGAGTATATATTGTCTGTGGTCCCCTCTTGTTGGGACAGCATATCTTCAATATCCTGACTTATGGCTTTGAATTCTCCCTTTTTAATGCCGGAACTGTCTTTTTCAAGACATAGGTCACACTGCATACAGGGTTTGTTCTGCTTTTCGCCGAAATAGTCCAAAAGAATTGCACTTCTACAACCAACTCTTCTTGTGGTATATTCACGTATGCTGCCTATTCTCTCTATGTATTCCTGCTTGCGGTCAGTATAAATATCGTCAGCAAAGTTAAGCATATCTGTCTCAACTCTGTTCTTTTTCCAAGTAATAACAGGGGTCCTGCGTGAAGGTACGTATTTTAGTATTCCTTGATGCTGCATATCTATGAACCTTTTGTACAATTCACGTTTGGTTATTCCAGCCTGTGTGTAAATAAACTTTTCGTCTATGAAAACTTCGTCAGAAAACAGGCCGCTATAATGTCGCAGCACAATGTTTAGTATGTTTTCGTTTGTAGTGTCTTGTTCTTTTGTTCGGTAAAGTTCTTCGCGTGTTGATGTTATGCGAAGTCTTGCCGAATAGTCAATTTCATCTATATACTCAATGTAGCCCATTCTGGTGAGTATTCGTAATGCGCTTTCGGTGGGTATTATTGGTAATGCGTATTGCTGACAGAAATCTGCCAGTGAGAATCCGTAGGTGCAACCTTGTCCATCGCCCATTGCCATTTCATAGTAATACGCTAACTTTTCATATACAGTGGCTATGAATTTCTTTTCCGGGAAATGGTCGCTTATGCGTTTGTTTATCAGTCTCTTGTCGCCTGGTGAATGTAGTAAAATGGCGTAAGAACGTCTGCCATCTCTGCCGGCACGACCTGCTTCCTGAAAATATGCCTCTATGGAATCGGGCATGTCGATATGTATAACTACTCTTACATCAGGTTTGTCTATACCCATGCCAAAGGCATTGGTGGCTACCACAATTCTATATAGATTTTCGGTCCATTCCTGTTGCCTTTTGTCTTTTATTTCGGGGTCTAATCCGGCATGGTAAAAGGTTGATGATATGCCTATGCTGTTCAGATACTCCGCTATCTCTTTTGTCTCTTTTCTGTTTCTGACATATACTATTCCTGAACCTGCTACTTTGCTGAGAATGTGCTTTAGTTCTTCATATTTGTTTTCTGTCTCTCTTACTACGTATGATAAATTTTCGCGCACAAAACTCATTCTGAACAGATTCTTCTCTTTGAAACCCAATTTGTCCTGTATGTCATCAGTAACACGGGGTGTAGCTGTGGCTGTCAGTGCCAACACCGGTACTGTGGGTAGTGACTTGCGTATATCTGCAATATTCAGATATGCAGGGCGGAAATCGTAGCCCCATTGGGATATACAATGTGATTCATCAACAGTTATGAGACAGACGTTTATATAACGAAGTTTGGCTAAAAAGAGTTCCGAAGAGAGACGTTCGGGCGATATGTACAGAAACTTGTAATTTCCATAGACACAATTTTCCATTGTGGCTATTATCTGATCTCTGCGCATTCCAGTGTAGATGGCTGCTGCTTTTATGCCTTTGTCGCGTAGATTGCGAACCTGGTCTTTCATCAATGCAATCAAAGGGGTAATAACCAGACATACACCATCCATAGCCATAGTGGGTACTTGGAATGTTATGCTTTTACCTCCTCCGGTAGGCATAAGTCCAAGTGTGTCTTTACCGCTTCCTATGCTTTCTATGATATCTTGCTGTATCCCTCGGAAACTGCTATAACCCCAATACTGTTTGAGTATGTCCAGGTAATCCATCTGTTCTGTTGTTGTGTGCTATGAAGGTAAATTAGGTTTTATGCTCTCTATTTGCAGCAGGACATCGCCTCTGCGGAAGTTGTTCTCTTCTATGTAATAGCAGATGTTAAATGAACGTTTTGTCTTTATATAGTTCAGATGTTTGCTCTGTCCAAATGCTATGCCATTTAGCGGATGACCGCTTTTGCTGTCTATCAATTCCAGTTTTATATGTTCCTGCCCGCGTCCTACAACTTTGCTTGTGCCGTAATCATATACATTGTGTGTGCAGAATACCGGTTTTTGGTTGTCGGGCCCAAATGGCTGGAATTTCTTTAAATCTCTAAAGAACTTTGGAGTGATATCTTTAAAATCTATTTCAGCATCTATGTCAATGGCTGCTTCAATCTGGTCAGGTTCAATATGATTTGTTACATATTCTTCCAGACGGCGTTTGAATTCAGGTACATTTTCTATTTTTAGAGACAGACCGGCAGCGTATGTGTGACCGCCAAAGTTTTCAAGCAGGTCTTTACAGCTTTCTATGGCTTTATAGACATCAAATCCTGATACTGAACGGGCAGAACCGGTAGCCAATTTGCCTGTTTTGGTCAGCACAATGGCTGGACGATAGAATATTTCGGTCAGTCTGGATGCTACTATTCCTATTACGCCTCGTTTCCAGTTTTCGTTGTATAGTATTATGGCATTCTGATGCTGTCCTTCCTGTTCTAAAGCCTTGACAATTTCGTTGGCCTCTTCAGTCATCTCTTTGTCGTCTTTCTTCCTGTCATCGTTCTCCTGGTCAATTTTTGCAGCCAGTTCAAGCGCTCTGGAATAATCCTGTTCTACAAGCAAATCGACCGCCTTTTTTCCGCTACTCATACGGCCGGCTGCATTTAGACGTGGCCCTATTTTAAAGACTATATCGTTTATGGTTAATACTTTGTCGCTAAGTTTGCATACCTGAATAATAGCACGCAATCCTATGCTTGGATTGCTGTTTAGCTGTTGCAAACCATAGTATGTAAGTACTCGGTTTTCGCCCATTATTGGCACTATGTCCGACGCAGTGCTTATAGCTACAAGGTCTAATGACGGTATGAGTTCTGTAAACGGGATTTCGTTTGATAATGCAAAAGCATGCATCAACTTGAAACCTACACCACAACCTGACAGGTGTTTGAATGGGTAGGTGGAATCTTCTCTTTTTGCATTGAGTATAGCTACCGCCGGTGGCAGTTCATCGTCGGGAACGTGGTGGTCACAAACTATGAAGTCTATGCCTTTCTCTTTTGCATAACGAATCTCTTGAATTGCTTTGATGCCGCAATCCAATACAATAACCAGTTTTACGCCTGTTTCGGAGGCATAATCAACACCCTGGTAAGATACTCCATAACCTTCGTTGTAACGGTCGGGTATGTAGTAATCTAAGTTGGTGTATCTGCGTCTTAGAAAATTATACACCAACGCGACAGCCGTAGTGCCGTCAGCATCATAATCGCCGTAAACCAGAATTCTTTCATTCTTTTCGATAGCACTGTTTATACGTTCTACCGCTTTGTCCATATCCTCCATAAGAAGAGGGTCGAGCAGCTCTTTAAGCTGAGGATTGAAGAATTGCTGTACTTCGGCTTCACTCTTTATGCCCCTTTGTATGAGTAACTTGCAGAGGATAGGGCTTATTCCAATCTTTTTGGAAAGTGCCTCTGCTTCCTCTTTAAGTTCAGATGTCGGGGGCTGGTAGTTCCATCTGAAGTTCATTATATATATTTTTTTCTTTTTTTATCATAAATGTAAGTTTGTGTTCAGTTCGTAGTATTTTAATTTGCAAAACTAATGATTTTTTGTGTTAATGTCAATAAATATACCTTATATATATGAAAAATCGGTCCATCTTTTTTTTGATGAACCGATTTCCTATTATTGAAAAATGTTGCTCTTTTTTATTATTTGATTCCAAGTTTTTTACGAATATTCTTTGGGATTCCGTCTTTGTGGAGTACAATATTCAAAGTCTTGTAAGCAACGAATGCATCTGATGCATACCAAAAACCATTGCGACCTGCGTCTGTGTTCCATGAATTCTTAACCATGAAATACTCTTTGCCGTTCTGATCTTTTGCTATGCCGAATATGTGCATTCCGTGGTCATCGGTAGTCTCCCAATTGTCGTATGCTATCTGGCGCATCTCCTGAGTGATGCTCTTTTCCGGCATTGGCTTTTTCAATGCTTCGTTAATCTTTGAATCGTCTTCAGGAACAACTGCAACACCTTCGTTTCTTGCAAATCCCTTTTCCGATACGTCTGATGCCCAAGCAAATGAGTAGCCGTTCTTGATGCTGTACTTCATAACTTCCATAAGTTCTTCAATAGGAAGGTTGTATGATTCTGCCCAACGCCAGTTGTCGGGAACTTCTATGATGAATGTTTCATAGAAAGGATGATGTGTGAATGATGTGAGTGAAATGTAATCGTCCATATTCAAACCTAAAACTTCGTCGGCGTATGTGCGTGGAGTATATTCTTTGCCATCTACTGTGAAGGTTTCAGGGCATTCGCCAAGATATGTGTCATATATTGCAGACAGACCATCATGCCATACGTTGGTAAGTCTTTTTGAATTGCTCTTTGCAATGGCCCCAACGTATGCACCTGCTACTGATGCCAATTCGTTATGGTTGTGGTTGTCGCTATCGTATTTAATGCCCGGCATAACATCGTTAGGCACCATTCCGTAATGTTTGTAACTATAAATAACGTCATAGAAACTGCCGCCCGGGGCGTATGAAACATCGCCATGAGTGCGTACAGCTGCTGTGGCTCTGTCTTCCATTGTTTTGTGTACTACGAACATTTCAGAAAGATCGAATTCGCCTTTGCCTAATCTGATAAGCTCTGATTCAAGCAAACTTATTGATGAAAATGACCAGCAAGTACCTGACTGATTCTGGTCTTTGACAGGGGTAATTCCAACAGAATCTACAGTTGTAAATTGATAATTGTCATTTGTGGACTCTTGTCCGAAAATTGTTGCGCTACATGCTAATAACGCTGCGAAAATAAAATTTCTCTTCATATCTTGTATTATTTAATTTTTGGTTCTGTTTGTAGTTTCAAACCTCAAAGTTAGATGTTTTTGCAGATAACTCAAAGTTTAAATGCGAAAAACAATTATCTTCGCACTTTAAAACAAAACAATGTATGGAATATAGGACAATAGATAAATATGATGGTGTGTCACTGGTATTCAGTAAACTGGAGTTTGATTCCGGTCCGTCTGAATACAATGTTGTGCTGACACTGTCTGACAGAGAGGATAATTTTGTAGATCAGGCAGATAGACTGCTCTCTGCCTATAATGATTTCTGTTCGGAAAATTTACCGTTTGCTATACCGGTGATGGAGCGCTATTTTGTAAGTGATATCGCTAATCAACAACCTCTGTTGGAAAAGATGATAGGAGTGCAGGCGGAAAATGCTGTATCTATTGTTGAACAGCCTCCTTTGAATGGCAGTAAAATAGCATTGTGGGCATATTTGCAGACGGAAATAGTAAATAGGAATCTGTATAATGGTATTTTTGAAACCAATACCGGGAATAGTATTCATCTGAGAACTGCATCGGAATATGAAACCAGAGGAACTTCAAGAACTCAGACAAAAGAACTGTTTCTAAAGTATTCTGAGCGATTGAATGAATTGGGTCTGACACTTGCCGATAACTGTGTCAGGACATGGTTGTTTGTACAAAATATTGATAATAACTACCGAGGTGTTGTGGTTGCCCGTAACGATGTCTTTTCCATGCAGGGACTGACCACAGATACGCATTTTATAGCAAGTACAGGTATTGCAGGTAGAACTCAGGTAAAGAGCGCGCTGGTGCAGTTGGATACATACGCAGTTGCCGGTGTCAAGCCGGAACAGATAGGTTATCTGTATGCTTCTGATTATCTGAACAGAACTTCCGAATATGGTGTTAGTTTTGAACGTGGTACTGCTGTTACTTATGGCGATAGAAAACATGTTTTTATATCGGGTACGGCAAGTATAGATAACAAAGGTGAAGTAGTCTATCAAGGCGATGTGGTATTGCAAACTCACAGAATGATTAAAAATGTAGAGGCTCTTTTGGCTGAAGCGGGATGTGGTTTTTCAGATGTGGCTCAGATTATTGTTTATTTAAGAGATATAGCGGATTATAGAGTAATAAACAGACTTTTTGCAAGTATGTTCCCTCAATATCCGTGCATAATAGTTCAGGCTCCTGTATGCAGACCCGGATGGTTGGTTGAAATGGAATGTATAGCTTTGAAAAAAGAGCAGAATAATAACTACAATAACTATTGATGTTGAATATTGACAGCGTAATATAATGGAACAACTGAAAATACTTTTTTTATGTCATGGTAATATATGCCGCAGTCCGATGGCGGAGTTTATAATGAAAGATTTGGTACGCAGTAGAGGTTTGCAAGATTATTTTTTGATAGATAGCGCTGCAGTTACAACAGAAGAGATAGGAAATGCTATTTATCCGCCTGCAAAACGAAAACTTTACGAGAAGGGTATTCCGTTCGATGATCACAGAGCCAGATTGATTACCAAAAAGGAGATTGAAGATTATTATGATATGGTATTTGTAATGGATACATCGAATTTGTGGTATCTGCGTAGGATATTGGGCGGTGAACCGGGACCTAAAATAAGGCTTATGATGGAGTGTTCGGGCGAAAGACGTGATGTGCAAGATCCTTGGTACACAGGCGATTTTGAAACAACATACAGAGATTTGGTTCGGGCATGTTCTGATTTATTAGATTCGTTGAAAGATAGACATCAGCAGTAATGACTGTTGGTGTTTTCTTTTAAAATAATGTGGTGTGATGAAAAAAGTCTTAAAAATGTAAGGTGGACTTTGCAAAAACCATATAAATAGAGTACTTTTGCAGTTCAAATTACAGATAGTACGGATGGAGTCGTTTTTTAGGACACATAGATACCTGCTGGAGCACCTGAATGCTCCTGTGCGCAGGGATCTTATGGATGAAATAGATTGGTCATGCCGCTTGATAGGTATTAAGGGTACTCGAGGCGTAGGCAAGACTACATTCCTTTTGCAATATGCCAAAGAGAAGTTTGGCTATGATCGTTCCTGTCTGTATATCAATATGAACAATCTCTATTTTCAGGGTAGGGGTATTGCAGAATTTGCCGGCGATTTTCAGAAGATGGGTGGCAAGGTGCTTCTTATTGACCAGGTGTTCAAACATCCTGATTGGAGTGAAGAACTTAGACTTTGCTACGATTTATATCCAAATTTGAAGATAGTCTTTACAGGTTCGTCGGTAATGCGTTTGAAAGAGGAAAACCATAGTTTGAATGGTATTGTAAAATCATACAATCTGCGTGGTTTTTCATTTAGGGAATATATGAACCTGAAAGCAGGAACAACTATTCCGGTATGTACCCTGAATGATATTCTAAAGAATCATCAAGAGATTGCAAAACAGATTAACCAGCAGGTAAAGCCTGAAATCTATTTTCAAGATTATCTGCATCATGGTTTCTATCCGTTTTTTATGGAGAAAACCAGTTTTTCGGAGAATCTGCTAAAGACAATGAGTATGATGATAGAGGTGGATATTCTTCTGCTTAAGCAGGTGGAATTGAAGTATCTGTCAAAAATAAAGAAGTTGTTCTATCTGCTGGCTATAGGCGGAACATCTGCGCCAAATGTAAGCCAACTGGCCAAGGCAATAGATACGTCGCGTGCAACGGTGATGAACTATATTAAGTATTTGGCAGATGCCAGACTTATCAATATAGTTTATGACAAGGATGAATCTTTTCCTAAGAAACCTTGCCGAGTGCTGATGCACAATACGAACCTGATTTATACTATATATCCTCCAAAAAGTGACAGAAAAGAGGTTATAGATACTTTTTTTGTCAATTCAATGTGGAAAGATCATAGTGTAAACAGAGGTAAGAAAGATAATACTTTTCTGGTAGATTGTGAATTGGAATTCAAACTACAGCAAAAGGGTAACATAACTAAAAATAATCCGGATTGGTTCTACGTGGTGGATAATATGAATGAAGGAAAGGATAATGTTATTCCATTGTGGATGTTCGGACTTTTGTATTGACATAGAACTTGTAATAAATATTTTTAAAAATTATGGCAAAAAAAATGATTACTTGTGATGGAAACCAGGCCGCTGCTCACATAGCTTATATGTTTTCAGAGGTAGCTGCCATCTATCCTATCACACCATCATCAACAATGGCAGAATATGTTGATGAGTGGGCTGCTCAGGGAAGAAAAAACATCTTCAATGAAACAGTCCTTGTACAGGAAATGCAGTCAGAGGGTGGTGCTGCTGGTGCAGTACACGGCTCTTTGCAGGCAGGTGCGTTAACAACTACATTCACAGCATCACAGGGTTTGTTGCTGATGATTCCTAATATGTACAAGATTGCAGGTGAACTGCTTCCATGCGTATTCCACGTATCAGCTCGTACATTGGCATCACATTCACTCTGTATCTTCGGTGATCATCAGGATGTTATGGCTTGTCGCCAGACAGGTTTCGCAATGTTGGCAGAAGGTTCAGTGCAGGAGGTTATGGATTTGGCAGGTGTTGCTCATCTTGCAACTATCAAATCAAGAGTTCCTTTTGTAAACTTCTTTGACGGCTTCCGTACATCACACGAAATCCAGAAGATTGAAGCATTGGAAAATGAAGATTTGGCAAAACTGATAGATCAGCAGGCATTGAAAGAGTTCAGCGAAAGAGCTCTTAATCCAAATAAACCTGTTGCTCGTGGTATGGCTGAAAACCCTGATACATTCTTCACACACCGTGAAATCAGTAACAAATATTACGATGCTGTTCCTGATATCGTTGCTGAATATATGAATGAAATCAGCAAGATTACAGGTCGTGAATATAAACCTTTCACATACTATGGTGCTCCTGACGCAGAACGCGTTATTGTGGCTATGGGTTCTGTTACAGAAGCTATTAAGGAGGTTATCGATTATCTGACAGCTCAGGGTGAAAAGGTGGGTTTGGTATCAGTACATCTGTATCGTCCATTCTCAGTAAAATATCTTGGTGCTGTTCTTCCTGAAACTGTTAAGCGTATTGCTGTTCTTGACCGTACAAAAGAACCTGGTGCTACAGGCGAACCTCTTTATATGGATATTGTTGAAGCATTTGCTAACTGCAAGGATATACCTGCAGACAAGAAACCTTTGATAGTTGGTGGCCGTTATGGTCTTGGTTCACATGATACAACACCTGCACAGATTTTGTCAGTTTATGAGAACCTGTCATTGCCGGAACCAAAGAATCAGTTTACTCTTGGTATAGTTGATGATGTTACATTTACTTCACTCCCACAGAAAGAGGAAATAGCTCTTGGTGGCGAAGGTATGTTCGAAGCTAAGTTCTATGGCTTGGGCGCAGACGGTACTGTAGGTGCCAACAAGAACTCTGTGAAGATTATTGGTGACAATACAGATAAACATTGTCAGGCTTACTTCTCATACGATTCAAAGAAATCAGGTGGCTTTACCTGTTCACACTTGCGTTTTGGCGATTCTCCAATCCGTTCAACATATTTGGTAAACACTCCAAACTTTGTCGCTTGTCACGTTCAGGCTTATCTGAATATGTACGATGTTACCCGCGGCTTGCAAAAGAACGGTACATTCCTGCTTAACACAATTTGGGAAGGCGAAGAGTTGGCAAACAATCTGCCGGTAAATGTAAAGGCTTACTTTGCAAAGAATAATATCAAGGTTTACTATATCAATGCAACAAAGATTGCTCAGGAGATAGGTTTGGGTAACAGAACAAATACTATCCTTCAGTCAGCATTCTTCCGTATAACAGGCGTTATTCCTGTTGATTTGGCTATTGAACAGATGAAGAAGTTCATTGTTAAGTCCTACGGTAAGAAGGGTGAAGATGTTGTAAACAAGAACTATGCTGCTGTTGACAGAGGCGGTGAATATAAGGAATTGGTTGTAGATGCAGCTTGGGCTAATTTGGAAATCCCTGCAGTTGCAGCAAATAACGATCCTGAATTTATAAATAATGTAGTTCGTCCTATCAATGCTCAGAACGGTGACTTGCTTCCTGTATCTGCATTCAAAGATAGCATTGATGGTACATGGCCACAGGGTACAGCCGCTTACGAAAAACGTGGTGTAAGTGCATTCGTTCCTGTTTGGGATGCATCAAAATGTATCCAGTGTAACAAGTGTGCATACGTTTGTCCTCACGCTTGTATCCGTCCTATCGTTATGGACGATGCAGAGGCTGCAGGTCTGAACGCAGAGATGATAGAAATGAAAGCTCCTGCAGCTATGAAGGGAATGAAGTTCCGTATTCAGGTAGGTGTTATGGACTGTCTTGGTTGCGGTAACTGTGTGGATGTATGTCCTGGTAATCCAAAACTTGGAGGTTCTGCTCTTTCTATGGTTCCATTCGAAGGTCAGGAGGCCGAAGCTGCTAATTGGGAATATTGTGTTAAGAATGTTAAGAGCAAACAGGATCTTGTAGATATCAAATCAAATCCAAAGAATTCACAGTTTGCTACTCCATTGTTTGAATTCTCAGGCGCTTGCTCAGGTTGTGGTGAAACACCATACGTTAAGCTGATTTCACAGTTGTTTGGTGACCGTCAGATGGTATCTAACGCTACAGGTTGTTCATCAATCTATTCAGGTTCAATTCCATCAACTCCATATACTACAAATGAAAAGGGTCAGGGTCCTGCATGGGCAAACTCACTCTTTGAAGATTTCTGCGAATATGGTATGGGTATGGAACTTGCTAACAAGAAGATGCGTATGCGTATCCAGACTCTGCTTGAAACTGCTGTTGCTGACGATGCAACACCTGCAGAATTCAAGGAGGCTGCTCAGGAATGGTTGGCTGGTAAGAACGATGCTGATGCAAGCAAGGCTGCAACAGCAAAACTTATCCCAATGATTGAAAAAGGTGCTGCTAACGGTTGTCCTGTATGTGAACAGCTGAATGGTCTTACACAGTATCTTGTAAAACGTTCACAGTGGATAATTGGTGGTGACGGTGCTTCTTACGATATAGGTTATGGTGGTCTAGACCACGTTATAGCTTCAGGCGAAGATGTAAATATCTTGGTACTTGATACTGAAGTTTATTCAAATACCGGTGGACAGTCTTCAAAGGCTACTCCGTTAGGCGCTATTGCTAAGTTCGCTGCTTCAGGTAAGCGTGTACGTAAAAAAGACCTTGGTATGATTGCAACTACCTATGGTTATGTTTACGTTGCACAGATAGCTATGGGTGCCGATCAGGCTCAGTGCTTGAAGGCTATCCGCGAAGCTGAAGCTTATCCTGGTCCATCACTTGTAATTGCATACGCTCCTTGTATCAACCACGGTTTGAAGAAGGGTATGGGTAAGGCACAGGCCGAAGAGGCTGCTGCAGTAGAGTGTGGTTACTGGCACTTGTGGCGTTACAACCCGGCTTTGGAAGAAGAGGGTAAAAATCCATTCGTTCTTGATTCAAAAGAACCACAGTGGGATAAGTTCCAGGACTTCTTGAAGGGTGAAGTACGTTATGCATCAGTTATGAAGCAGTATCCTGAAGAGGCTCAGCAGTTGTTTGATGCTGCTCAGGAAATGGCACAGAAACGCTATTTATCATACATCCGTATGTCAAAAATGGAGTGGTAATTCACTTTGTTTAGTATATAATTGAGGAGCGTGACAGCAAATGTCACGCTCTTTTTTTATATAGTAGGATTGCTATTCTGATTATTTCAGTATTTTTGTGATTGAACTAATTACTAACCGAATGAAAATGAGATTATTTAACAACCTATGCTTATCTTTAGTGTTGTTGTTACCTACAATGACAATGGCTCAAGAGAAGCGTCCTGCCGATCCTAAAGCAACGAAAGAAGCAGTTGCTTTGTTTGACAGACTGATGAAACTCCAAGATAAAGGAGTTATGTATGGTCATCAAGATGATTTGATGTACGGCTACGAATGGTGGTACGAAGAGGGTCGTTCTGATATAAAGGATATGGTAGGCGATTATCCTGCGGTAGCCGGTTTTGAACTGGGACATATAGAATTGGGACACGAACGTAGTCTTGATTTTGTGTCGTTCCAAGAGATTAGAGACCGTGCTGTGTGGTTTCACAGCATTGGTGGCGTGGTAACAATAAGCTGGCACCTGGACAATCCTATGACAGGAGGTACTTCGTGGGATGTCTCTAACCCCGGTGTAATTAAATCAGTATTAAAGGGAGGTGAAAACCATAAACTGTATATGCAGTGGTTAAAACGTCTGGCAGATTATTTCCTGACCTTTCGCGATGAAGATGGCCGCTTGATACCATTTATTTTTCGTCCGTATCATGAACATTCCGGAGCCTTCTTTTGGTGGGGTAAAGGTAATCTCAATACAAATGAAGAGTATGCTGAATTGTGGCGTATGACAGTGAAATATCTTCGTTCACGTGGTTTGCACAATATTCTTTATGCCTATAACACGGACAGAGTGACATCTTGGGAAGAGTATATGGAGGGATACCCGGGCGATGAGTATATAGATATGCTTTCGCTCGATATGTACGACCGTGGCAATGCCTATTTCAAAGAGTTGGATTATGCTTTATCATTTGTAACATTTACAGCTCAAACAAAAGGCAAATTGGCTGCATTAAGTGAATGTGGTGAAGGAGCAAGTAATACCTGGTATTCAGTGGAATTAATCAACACTTTGAAAAAGTATAAAGTATCTTATGTACTAACTTGGCGTAATACATATCGCTATCTGGATGAATTACTGCCAAAATTGGGCGTAGATGCCCCAAAACAGGGTAGAGGTGCGTATGTACGTGACAGAAGTAAAGATTTTAAAGCCTTTTATGACCATCCTCATACATTATTTTATAAAGATATTCAATAACCTAAATTTATGATAATATGAAACCAAAAAGTATATTCATCACCACATTATTGATGATTCTATCCACATCGGTGTTGGCAAAAGACCATTTTACCACAAAGAGAGACAGATTGATAGATGCCGGAGGAAAGACTTTTGTAATAAAAGGTGTAAACAATCCTCATGCGTGGTTTGGCAATAGAGCATACGATGCACTTGACTATATAGCCGATATAAATTCAAACTGCGTACGCATAGTATGGCAAACCCGCGGAAGTGTTCAAGAACTGGAACGTATCATTAAAAGGTGTATAGAACTTGAAATGATACCTATGGTAGAACTGCACGATGTAACCGGCAACCCTTCAAAAGAGAGATTGGTGGATATGGCAGAATACTATGCCAGAGAAGATGTGAGTAGTATGCTTAAACTCTACGAAAAGTATCTGTTAATAAACATAGCCAATGAATGGGGCGACCATGCAGTAACCACAGAACATTGGTTGGATAGCTATACAGAAGCAGTAAAAGTGTTACGTAATGCAGGCTACAAAACCACAATAGTTGTGGATTCTCCTGGTTGGGGACAGAATATCAACCCAATATTAGAGGCAGGAAAAGAGCTTATAGAAAATGATGAGGAACACAATATACTCTTTTCCGTGCACATGTATGGTTCATGGAATGATCCGGAAAAGATAAAAACAGATTTAAACAGAGCGAAGAGACTTAAATTGCCACTTATAGTTGGCGAATTTGGTTACAATAGCCGTAATGGAGAGAATAACTTAGGATGTAAGGCCGACCATACTGTAATACTATCTACATGTACTGAATTAGGTTATGGCTATATGCCTTGGTCATGGACAGGAAATAATGCAGAGAATGCCTGGCTCGATATGGTCAATTCCAGTGACTGGAAAACTTTGACATGGTGGGGAAAAGAGGTGGTGGATTCTCCTATGGGTATTCGTGCAACAGCAAAAAAAGCATCAGTTTTTAAATGATTAAACTAACCAATAATTTATACAGAGATGAAACTTTTTACCAGATTCTTTACAGCTTTACTATTACTGACAGCTGTACTGCCTGCTCAGCTACAGGCAAAACAAAACTACAAAAATTTTAAGGTAGCCATTTACACTCGTGCTTACGAAGTGCAGAAAATGACAGACCAGCATTGGCTTGATTCTACCTGGAATGTAATATCAAACCAAATCAAGGTAGATAAAATCTATCTGGAGACTCATAGAGACCTTCTTATCATAAACAAAGATGATATGAAGAGAATAATCAAGTTCTTCGAAGATAGAGATATAGAAGTGGCAGGTGGTATAACCTACACCATAGATGAAAGCAACAGTTTTGAAACATTCTGTTATCAAGATCCCAAAGAGAGAGCAAAAGCACAGGAGATAATAGAACTGACAGCAAGTCTGTTCGACGAAGTTATACTTGATGACTTCTTCTTTACAGACTGTAAATGTGACTATTGTATTGAGGCTAAAGGTGACAGGACCTGGACCGAATATCGTTTGGAACTGATGAATGATGCAGGTCAGGAAGTTATATTGAAACCGGCAAAAAAAGTTAATCCTGATGTTAACGTGATAATCAAATACCCTAACTGGTATGATCATTTCCAAGGGTTGGGTTTCGATTTGGATAAAGGCCCAAAGATGTTTGATGGTGTATATACAGGTACCGAAACTCGCGATGCAGTACGTAGCAATCAGCATCTGCAACCATATTTAGGCTATTTAGTATGGCGTTATTACAATAATTTAGCTCCCGGTCGTAATGGTGGTGGATGGGTAGATACTGGAGGCATGCGTACCATAGACCGTTACAGCGAGCAGCTATGGATAACAATGTTTGCTAAAGCTCCGGAGATAACTCTGTTCGACTATCGTCAGATGCTGTATCCTATTCGTGACAGCCACCGTGCTGCCTGGCAAGGTCAGGGAACAAGCTTCGATTTCGATAAGATGATGCAACCTGTAAAAATCCACAAAGAGACAGTAACTCCTACAACCATTGCCCGTGCAGCAGGATATAGTCTGGAAGAGGTAGATAAAGCTATAGGCTTTTTAGGTGAACCAATGGCAATCAAGAGTTACAAACCATACCATTCAACAGGCGAAGATTTTCTTCAGAACTATTTTGGAATGATAGGTATTCCTATGGATCTGGTTCCTGAATTCCCTGCTGACGAAGAGTTTATTATCCTAACGGAACAGGCAAAGGCCGATAAGGATATAGTTTCAAAAATTGAAAAACAGCTTAGAGATGGTAAAGATGTGATGATAACATCAGGTCTGCTGCGTGCTCTTCAAGGAAAAGGGATAGAGAAGATTGTAGATTTGGAATATACAGACAGAAAAGCATTGATAAATGAAGTGATGCTTTCTGGTCAAATTATTCCAACTAAGAAACCTATATTGATGCAGCAGGTACAGTATCAGACAAACGATTCATGGGAGATAATATCGGGAATGGATGCAGGTTTAGGTTGGCCAATGATACATAGAGGCAACTACTCAAAGGGTAATCTATATCTGTTTGTAGTGCCTGATAATTTTGCCGATTTATATAGTTTACCTAATATGGCTTTGAACAGAATACGTGAATTGGTAAGTGCCAGAACATTACCATATACCATAGAGGGACCAAACAATATAGCTCTATACGTATATGATAACAATACCATTGTGGTTGAATCATTCTATGACGAAGAGGTAACTATCAATGTTGTAGGTTCTGCATCGAAGAAAAATTTGGCAAAAGATATGCTGACCGGTCAGGAGATTAAGGGACAACAGCGTTTTTCATACGGAAATGCTCCTGCAAAATCGTCTTATAGTGTAACAATAAAGCCTCATTCGTACAGAGTGTTAAGATTTGAGTAATTAATAATTGACAACAAATATATTATGAATATCTTCAATAAGTTAGTGCTGTTTTTTGTGTTTGCTCTGCCTGTAGTTGGATTACAAGCACAAACTACCGAATGGGAACTTGTGTGGAGTGATGAGTTCGATTATAACGGTGTGCCCGACCCACAAAAGTGGAGTTTCGATACAAGTGGAAATAATTGGAACTGGGGTAACGATGAAGCCCAGAACTATACAACTTCAAAAGATGGTAATGCTTGGGTAGAGGATGGAAAACTGGTTATAGAGGCCCGTAAAGAGGATTATTACTGGGCAGGAGATGGTGAAACCAAGAATTACACCTCGGCCAGACTTATTACAAGATATAAGGGAGATTGGCTATACGGAAAGATAGAGGTACGGGCCAAGTTACCTCGGGGAGTAGGAATTTGGCCTGCTATATGGATGATGCCAACAGATGACGTGTATGGTGGATGGCCCAAAAGCGGAGAAATAGATATAATGGAGTATGTGGGCTTTGATAAAGGTAATGTTCATGCCAATGTACATCATACATCAACCAATCCTGATAAACGTAGTGAAGGTCAAGGCGCTACAAAAAGTGTATATTCACCATATTCTGTTTACCATACTTATGGTCTTATATGGACAGAAGATAAAATGGAATTTCAGGTAAACGGAAATACCTATATGACCTATAAAAACGAAGGCAAAGGACATATAACCTGGCCTTTCGATCAGCGTTTTCATTTAATATTAAATGTAGCTGTAGGTGGTACTTGGGGAGGACAACAGGGTATAGACGATACAATTTTTCCTCAGAAAATGTTGGTAGATTATGTACGTGTATATAAAGCTGTACCCGTTGATACTTCAGTAGAAACAGTGCATAGTCAAGAGGTTCAAAAAGAGATATATTCGCTTAACGGAATATCTGTAAGCAGTGTTAATTCTGATGGCCTCTATTTGGTTCGTGAAGGCGATAGTTTTACAGCAAGATATATAAGAAGATAAAGTAATAATGATAGAAAATAAACATGATGCTGTTTGTATCTTATTGATTTACAGTGTTGTATGCTGTTTGTTTGATAGATTGTTTTTGCTGAATTATTCTTTTTAATTATTATTTGTCTGTATCTTTGAAATAAATTTCCAAGATACTTGCGCTCGCTTAACCGTATCTTGGAGATAAAACAAACTAAATTATAATGCATTATGAGAAAAGTCTTATTGTTCATGTTGTTGTTTGTGCTTAGCATAAATGCACAAGCTGAAGATTTTTTTAATTACAAGTCATATAACGAAGTTCTAAAAGATTCGTTACTTGTAGAAGAGATGGTATATGGCTATATATTCAAACCATCTTTTGATGGAGAATATGGAGTCTCTTATGTGGTTAAGGGAAACGAACCCTTTTTAATATTCAAGAAGGTTAATCGCAATATTTTCACTATGATAGATGGGCAGAAATACTCATCAACAGCAAGTGTGAATAGTTATACAGGAGCACCTATGACAATAAAAAATCGCATTGAAGTTAACCAAGAAGATTTGGTTTTTGATGCTAAAATAACTACAAAGGTTGTTTCTTTAGATAAAGCAACTGCCGAATCTGTAGTTATAGCTGTAAAATCAGCGCTATCGCAGTACAAAGCACCTGATCCCAATCCTACTTCACTTATTATGGATGGAGAAAGCTATTTGTTCGCAGATAAGAATACGGTTGTTGAATACAACGGATACAATAACAATGATTCATCTAAGGATGCCGTAGAACTAATAGCACATCTCCTGAATAGATAACAAACATTGTCGTGATGACGGCACTGTTGAGTGGTGGTAGCTGATTAGTAAGCATATAGATAAAACAAGAAAACGATTATAAATAGAAATAACAACAAAACTAATTCAAACATTATGAACAAGAAAGTATTTAAAGCAATGTGGCTATCAGTGATGGCCGTTGCAGTGCTAACAGTATCAAGCTGTAGTAGTGATGCTTCCTTTGAGTCAGGATTAGCGAAAAGCACTAACCATATCATCGTTATAGGTGATATAATAGAGACATCTATAGTAGATTCTTCGTTAATAATACCAACTGTATATGAATACAAGACAATTGCAAGAATGAAGGTTCGAAATGTTGTTGATGGTCATATGGACTCCCCTAAACAGATTGTTGAATTTAGTTTTATGGCTCACAAAACTACCCCTAATTATTTAAGATATAACCATGTGATGTGTATGCTTGAAGAGACACCTACGGGATACATAGCCAATGATTGGTTTGGTTTCGTTGATGTGTACAAAACTAGTCAAGATGAATGGGTGACAGCAGCTCTACCCAAAGGAATGTATTTGTACGATACCTTAAAAAAACATTCCCAATCCGGAGCAAGGTTAAAGCGCGGTGAATACATAGCACTTGATATATTAGAAGACCATTTTATTTATGCTTCTGCTTCACCTATAAAACAACTTGATATCAGAATGTTATATAATAGTTATAAAATTAATGGAAATAAGGCAATACCTACAACAGTCATACCTGCAGGTATTATTGCCACTTATATGAAGAATAAGATTTTTCCTGAAGGTAATATATTTGAAGCACAGCAATTTATTAAGGCAAATGAGATGGAGCATACAGCAGTAGATATGGGACTTTCGGTACAGTGGGCTACTTGTAATGTAGGTGCAACTCAAAAAGAAGAAATAGGTGGTTATTATGCTTGGGGAGAAACAGAGCAAAAATTATCATATACAGAGCAAGAATATAAATGGTATAATGAGAATTATACTAAATATTCCAAAGACATTGATAATAATGTAACATTAACAGCTGTTGATGACGTAGCCACAAGCGCATGGGGGCAAAATTGGAGAACTCCGTCAAGTGAAGAATTCCAAGAATTGATAGATAATTGTACTTATTTGATTCATTCAATCAATGGAATTATTGGATGTGCTTTTACTAGCAAGATAAATAACAATCAAATATTTCTTCCTTTAGCAGGTTCTTGGGAAGGGAAACGCCATTATAGATATGGTGAAAATGTAGAGAATGAGGAAGGTTGCTATATGTCTTCCTCTATAGATGTAGATGATAATACAAAAGCTAAGAATCTAGTATTATGGCAAAATAAGGATCCATTTATTTCAAGTGAAAGCAGAAGCTGTGGATTAAGTGTCCGTCCTGTCTATGATCCTAAGTAAATAAGCATTGTCGTGAAGACAGCATATACAAATTTATGGTTATTGATGACTGTTGGAGGGGTGTTTTGCTTCTCCGGCAGTTTTGAAAATCCTGCAGGGTTTTCTGCTGTACTCTCATTGCTGTTTATTGCACCTGAGTATCTCGCTTTTGATTTTAATAAGGAATATAATTAAAATCATCAATAGAATTTTTAGGGTGTGACAGCAAATGTCACACCTATTTTTATGTTTTTAAACAGACAATCCATACTTTTGTTCCCAACAAAAAAAAACAAACGGATAACTGTTAAAAAAACGAGATTATTAAATCATATTAACCTAACTTAATTTTTGTGTTATGAGAAGAGTTCTGTTTATAATGGCATTGTTAGGCATTGCTATATCAAGCAGTGCAGAAGATGGAGTAACCTTCCAGATTGAAGAGCTTTCAAAGCCTACTGAATTGTTAAAAGAATACACTTTTAGAGATGCTTATGATGTGATTCTATATTCAATGGGTAGTGTAGATTATAGTAAACGTGCAGAACAATCGGACTACAATAATATACTATATCATAGCGTTGGTGATAGAAGCTTAGTATTAAACGACGATAATCCATTCTTCAATGGCATGCGCGAAGCATACGCTAACCATCGTCCTGTAGTGTTATCTCCTGATATGATATGGATGCTTATTAGTCAGGGCTTTTCACATCATGTCAATTTCAATAGTGAACAATTAAAGAACAAGATAGTAAAACCTGATATAGATACAGATATCACCGCCTATATAGGAGAAGAGCATAAAGACAAAGAGTTGTCAGAAATAGATTGGGTAGATGTAATATCCCAGTTTGCCGATGGGATAGCAGAAAAGACAAAGAATAACTTATACAATACTCTTGTATCCGATTTCTCTACCACTTCAATAACAGAGAAAGTTGCTTCTCAGATAACAATAATGAAGAGTGTAGAATCCTATTTTGACTTTATTGTTATGCGTATTGTATGTGGTATTCCTCAAGTAACACTTTTAGGCACACCCGATGACTGGCGTAAAGTGAAGGATAAGACCCTGCAGTTAGAACAATATGATTTGAAATGGTGGACAGACCGTCTTATTCCAATACTTGATGAATTCATAGCTGCATCAGAGGGTAATGCTAATGTTGACTTCTGGAAAGATATGGTCAAAATAAAGAAAGCAGAATTCTGTGGTGATCCTGAAATAGTAAACGGCTGGTTCATTACCTTTTATCCATACAACAAGTATGGTACACGCCAAAGTTTTAAGCAGATAAGTAATTTTGATGAATTGCCATCCGAGATTGTCAAGTTAAGATTGGATTACAAGATTTCAGACGGCATAGATACTGCAGATGCAGAAGATTTAGAAGTATGGGCAGGATTCTTTGGTTGGGAGCAGAATACATCTGATTACTCAATCAAGCCGCATATAGGCTGGTTAGTTAAGCAAGGAACACAAAGTGATTTGGATTTAGAGGCATTGAAACGCAAAAACACCCCTGATTCTTTTGGAATTCAACTGAAAGTAGATGAAGTTCCTGAAGTGTTGAAAGAGTTTGACCATATCTACAGATTGACTTTAACATTTACTGAAACCTCTGAATTGCCGGAATGGTTACGTGACATTCAGATAGACTATCTGGAACTTAATGGCAAGGTATCTGCTGGAGATAGAGTAAAGGCAAAACTATGGTTTGATAATGTCAGAATAAGATAAACATTGTCGTGAAGACAACATATACAAATTTATGGTTATTGATGGCTGTTGGAGGGGTGTTCTGCTTCTCCAACAGTTGTTTTTGAACAAAATTATACAAGATTGGTGCTTCTGATGCAAAATGCAACATTTTTGCAACGTAAAATATGCCTATTGGGCCTACAACTTATTGTAATTTTGCAAAAAATAATAAAGAAGAGGTAGCTAGAGTATTAACTAAAAACAAACAGATAACTGTTTAAAAAACGAGATTATTAAAGTGGTAATTAATTATAATTAAATCAATATATGAATACGTATAGAAAGGTGTTTTTACTATTAGTGTCATTGGCGGATTGGATTTTAGCAATCTGTATAGTGTTGTTCTATAAGCAAAATCCGTTACTTACTGTGATATTCTTTACATCGTTGTATTCCACTGTTACAAAAGTGCTGAATTCTGTGCTGGGTGATACTGACGAAAATAGACCGCATAGATTATGTAAATTTCTTTATCTTAACATAGAGAACTGCCCTCCAGTCTATAAATATATAGAAATTTCATCAGAAGCTGCAATTAGTATCGCAATAATATATGCATTTATAAAAAATGGAATATTGATAGATCATAGTACTGAAAATGTTATTTTAGCTATACTAGTGATATATACAGTAGGTGTTTTAACATTCTTGATCATTAAGCAGCGTCCCATAGGAAATAAACGAGATGTGTTCTGTGAACAATTGGAATCATTTCAACCTATGATAAGTGATTTTAAGAAGAGTGATGCCT
>CALFTK010000054.1 GCA_937916465.1 uncultured Bacteroidales bacterium | reverse complement strand
ATTCGGGCGTTTATTCCGTAACGAAGGTATGGATAAAAAACACAATCCTGAATTCACAACAGTAGAAGCATACGTTGCTTACTCTGATATGGATGGAATGATGGAATTAGCTGAAGGTGTAATGTCATATACTGCACAAGAAGTATTAGGTACAACTGACCTTGAATGGAGAGGAAAACAAATTAGTTTAAAAGCTCCTTTCAAACGTTTACACATGGTTGATGCAGTAAAAGAATATTCAGGTGTAGACTTCTGGCCAGAAATGACTTATGAAGAAGCTGTAGCTATCGCTAAAGAACACCACATTGAAGTTGAAGCTCACGAAAATACAGTTGGGCACATTATCAACTTATTCTTCGAAAAATACTGTGAAGATAAGATGATCCAACCAACATTCGTATATGGACACCCAACATCAATTTCTCCATTAGCTAAGAAAAATCCAGAAGACGGTAGATTTACTGACCGTTTCGAATTATTCATTGATGGAGATGAATATGCAAATGCATTCACTGAGTTAAATGATCCAATCGATCAAAAAGAACGTTTCTTAGCTCAATTAGCAGAAAGAGAATTAGGAAACGACGAAGCTAGTGAAATGGACGTTGATTACGTAAATATGCAACGTCCATTTTTCTATATGGTTAAAATATATCAATCTATGAATTTGACTTTGCTCATATCGCGAGGTTTTGCGGCAGGAGTTTCATCAGGATAACCTAAACCAATGCAGATTAGAGGTTCGTAGTTTTCACTAAAACCAAGCATCTGCATAGCCTGTGGTGAATTCTTAATATAACCTACCGGGCTACCCAAACAAACAGAACCTACACCCATAGACCAGGCAGAAAGCATAATGTTTTCACACATAATACCGCAATCTAAAGGAGAGTAATTAAAAGTTGTATCGTTGGCTATGATAACCAAAACAGGAGCGCCTCTAAAACTACCCTCTATTGCGTTTGCTTGTGCCTGTGGATTGCCTTGTTGCAGAGCTGTATAAAATTTAGCTATTGCCTCTTTGTTATCAATTACTCTCACTTCCCAAGCTTGTCTGTTAATAGCATTAGGTGCATTTATTCCGCATTCCATAATAGTATTAAGTACCTCTCTGTCAATTGGTTTGGCAAGATACTTTCGAATACTGCGGCGCGACATAATGTTTTCAATCACTGCATTACCATCTTCTGTTGGTACTGTTTGCTGTTCATTGCATGATGTTAACATAAATGCAAGGCACAGCCCTGCTAAAATACTCTTTACTATTTTCATACCTTACTCTAATTAAATTAGTATTATTTCCTTCCTACATCAATGATGTGGTAAAATGCTCCAACTATTATTTTTGCGAAGGTAGTGAAAATCCATTATTATCTCTATATTTTACCGTTTTCTTTCAACCATCTGGCCTCGTCGCGAAGAGTCTCTTCCACAGGTCTGGTAGTGTATCCTAATTCGTTAACGGCCTTGCTATAATCAAATTTATTGTTCCTTTTAAGATTGTAAACAGAGAACGTTGTCATTATTGGTTTTGCACCATTTTTTGCAGCCTGTTTTTCCATTTTTTTTGCTATGCTCTCTGCAATTCTGATGGGTAAGAAGAATTTAATAGGCTGACATCCAAGTTCTTTGTTTAGAATCTTGCTTAGTTTTTTTAGTGTAATTTCATCATTACCCAAAATATAACCTTCTCCGATACGTCCTTTTTCTGCGGCTGCAATACAACCTGCAGCTAAGTCTCTTACATCAACAAGGTTGAACGATCCATCAATACCAACAGGCATTTCGCCTTTTATAATCTTGATGATGGTTGAAGTGGTTTCACTTATTGCGTTATCGTATGGACCCATTATGCCTGTTGGATATACTACGCAGGCTTTTAGACTACGCTGCTTGACTGCTGTCAAAACATTTGCTGTAGCCATAGCTTTACTTTTGCTGTACCACCCTACAACTTGGTCAAGATTAAAAGTATCTACCTCTTTTATCTTCTGTCCCTTTGGTAGTTCAGGTATAGCACCAGTTGAACTTACATAAACCAGTTTTTTACATTCGGGATGCTCCAAACACAAATCAACAATGTTTTCGGTTCCACCTACATTTACATCGAGTACCAATTTCTTGTATGCAGGATCTACGGTTACAACGCTGGCAACATGTATGCATATTGTTTCAGTACCTTCTTCTACTTTAAAGAATTTATCCAAAGATTGTTTGTTGCATAAATCGCCATATACTATTTCAACGTCTTTAGGGATGTATTTTGCAGTTTTGTCTCCTTCTAAAACAAAAGCCCTAACCCTGTTTCCACGTTCTAATAGTTGTGAGCAGATGTTACTGCCTAAAAAACCGGCTGCTCCGGTAATCAGATAAACTACATTCTCCATAATTCTAATATTTGGGGCAAAAGTAGCCTATAATGATATGGAAAAGTGTGACATAAAACGGGACTTTTGGTATAAAAAGCTTATTATGAATAAATAACAATTGTCTCTTTTCTATGTGGATTAGGTATAAATGTTTTTAATTATTATGCAATATTCCCAAATGTGTGTATTTTGTATTGGCTGAAATTGAATTTAGAAATAAATTTGCAACCATTAAATAGTATCAGACTTATGACAAAGATTAAAGGAAAATGTGTGCTCAATATTTGATTTTATCTTTGGCGAAGTGGTGGTCATATTCCACGCAATGGATAGTTTTACAGGAAGAAAATAGATAAAATATGAAAATAGAAAATACAGCGGAATCAAGAATAAAAGAGGTGGTTGAATCACAACGAAACTTCTTTTCCAGTCATGTTACTTTGTCTGTAGATTTTCGTTTGGCGCAGCTCAAAAAGATGCAGAAAATGCTGACCGAATGGGAAAAACAATTGTGTGAAGCTTTGTGGAAAGATCTCCATAAGTCTATGGAAGAGGCTGTGATGACAGAAATCAGTATAGTACAAGGAGAAATAAAGAACCACATAAAGCATTTGCGCAGGTGGGCCAAAAGTAGCAGAGCTTGTACGCCGCTAAAGATGATGCCTTCACAGAGCAAAGTGGTATCGGAACCATTGGGCTGCACATTGATAATATCGCCCTGGAATTATCCAGTCCAATTGCTGCTTAATCCGCTTGTTGGAGCTATATCGGCAGGTTGCACTGCAATACTCAAAGCATCGCCTTACGTTCCAAATGTATCTACAGTAGTAGAGCAGATGATAAGTGCTACATTCCCATCAGAATACATTGCTGTAGTGCAAGGCAACAGACAGGTGAACAGTGCGTTGCTGGAAGAGCGCTTTGATTTGATATTCTTTACCGGCAGTCCGGCATTGGGTAAAACCGTAATGCAGGCGGCTGCTAAACATCTTACTCCGGTAGTGCTGGAGCTGGGTGGTAAAAGTCCTTGTGTGGTAGATGAAAATGCGGATATCAAGATAGCTGCACGCAGAATAGCCTGGGGTAAAACACTAAATGCGGGACAGACCTGCATAGCCCCCGATTATCTGCTGATTCACAAAAACTGTGTAGAAAAGTTTACAGAAGAGTATGGCAAAGCGCTACATCAGCTTCATGGTGCTGATATACAAAAATCGGCACACTATGTAAGAATGGTGAATGAAAAGGCTTTTCAGCGAGTAGCGAGCTATCTGAATGACGGTACTGTAGTTTTGGGAGGTAATACAGAAGCCAATGAGCTCTACATAGAGCCTACATTATTAGCTAATGTAGCGCCTACAGCACCCGTTATGCAAGAAGAGATATTCGGACCTGTGCTCCCTATGATTACTTTCAATGACCGCAGTGAAGCATTGGAATTTGTTCTGGAAAGAGAAAAACCATTAGCTCTCTACTACTTTGGTAAAAAGAGAGATGCAGAAGAGTTTATACATAAAACATCGGCAGGAGGTTCTTGCATAAATGATGTGATAATGCATATTGCAAATGAAAATATCCCATTTGGCGGAGTAGGGAATTCAGGTATGGGAAGCTATCATGGCAAACTGAGCTTTGATGCTTTTTCACACAAACGTTCTGTGGTCACTACCACTACAAAAATAGATTTGCCATTCCGTTATATGCCTTACAAACTATTCCGTTACATAAAAGGACTGCTATAGTTTTATCTCTACAGTAGTACCTGTATCGTTGTCAGAACAGATAGTTATGTCTCCTCCGTGGTTCATAATTATCTGTTTGCAAAGACTTAGTCCTATACCGCTACCGTTCTTTTTTGTACTGAAAAACGGTACAAAAACACGTTCCAAAACCTCTGGTAAAATAACCTTACCATTGTTTGTTACACTAATAATTGAGTGGTAACTACTACCGGATGATTCCGTTCTAAAAGAACATATTATCCTGGCATTGCTGGTAGGAACTGCGTCTATTGCATTGTTTAGCAGATTTATAATTACCTGTTCCATCTGTCCTCTATCGGCATAGATGGAATCGGTATCGGCATTTTCTATCTGGAATGAAATATAAGGCTGTGTATATAACTTTTGTATATCGGCAAACAGTTCCGATACCATGATTTTGGTTTTTATGGGAAGTGTAACGCGTGTCAGTTTGCGGTAGTTCTCTACAAAAGTAAGCAATCCCTGACTTCTCCTATGAATAACTCCCAATCCCTCTTTTATAGTGTCAGATTCGTCCATTATATTGGTAGAGGCCATATCACAAAGTGTATCGGACAGAGAGATAATAGGGGTGATGGAGTTCATGATTTCATGGGTCAGTACTCTAACCAATTTATGCCAGGAATCAAATTCCGTTTTATCCATAGCATTTTGAATATCTTTCATTGCTACAATAATACGTTTTCCTGTGTCGGTATTGATATTGGAATGGCTTATAACATATTCCCTGTTTTCAAATTGAATAATCTCTTTGTTTTCAGAAATGGCTCCCATTATGGAGTCTGTAAGCATGCAAGATTCGCCAATAAATTTTTGAGCAAAAGAGTTTGCCCATTCCGTGTGGCCGCTATCTGTAATCACCATAACAGCGGTATCTACATTCTCCATCAATGTTTTGTAGTACAGCATTTGCGATTCGGTAGTACGTTGACTGTTTTCAACCTTTCTTCTGAAATTCTGCTCCGATTTAAGCAGATCTAAGGTGTCGGAAAACATTTTGTATAGCGTAATTACAGAAAGAATCAGTACTGATACTGTAAAAATGGAGCAAAACCATAAGTGGTAAAAAACAGATAAAACCAATGTCAGAGCCATTACCACTATGATAATAATATGTATAAAGAATTTGCGTTTCATTTGTTCAATTTTCTATATAATGTGTATCGGGTTATTCCTAAAAGTTCTGCAGCTTTGCTTATATTGCCTTCCGCCTTTTGCATAGCGCGTTCAATGGCATCGCGCTCCAGTTCTTCCAGATTCATAGTCTGTAATTCTCTGTTTCGGTTATATGCCGATGAATTGGATTGCAACATAAGATTATGACTCTTTATAATTGAGGAATCGGTCATAATAACAGCACGTTCTATAGTGTGTTGCAGTTCGCGTACATTTCCCGGCCATTGATATTTAAGCAACATAGATTTGGCATCAATACTTATTGCAGGTGCTCCTGACCTACCTATGTATCCAATATCTAAGCATGTAAACTGGATGACGGCTTATCAGATATATCAGCCGGATTTACACACATTGAAAATCAGAATTGTACCATCTAGAGAAGAATTTCCGCAAGAAATTAAAACTCAAATAGTTTCTGAAATGAGAACAATTGTGGGTAATGACATGGTTTTAGAATTCGATTTTGTTGACGAAATTCCGTTGTCAAAAAGAGGTAAGCGGTTGTTTATTGTTTCTGATGTCGTATAATTTCCGAGGAGGTCTTTTATCATGAATATTGCTATTATTGGAGGTGGAAGTAGCGCACATATTTTAGCTGCACTATTAGGGAAGCAAAGTTATGGTGTTCGCATTTTGTCGAGTCGTCCGCATGAATGGCAGAATCAAATCGAGTTGCAAGCGGGCAGCGAGAAGATTTATGGCCAGATTCAAGGCGCAAGTAATAATCCAAGGGATGTTCTTGCAGATGCTGATGTTGCAATTCTTTGTATGCCTGTTCATCAATACAATGCGGCAATAATGCGAATTATGCCTGTATTGGCTCAGAATCCTAAATGTATTATTGGAACTGTATATGGTCAGGGTGGTTTTGATTGGATGGTAAAAAGCTTTGCAAAAAAATTAAATATATTAGCAATTCCACAGCAAG
>CALFTK010000053.1 GCA_937916465.1 uncultured Bacteroidales bacterium | reverse complement strand
CTATCCGGTGCATTACCTGTAAAGGAACCTGCCAATATCTGGGAAGTCTCAATCTTGACTTCTTCGCTCATGGGCTTTATATATACCTTCTTCATAATAGATAAAAGCTTTAGTATCCAAATTCAGAATCATCACTATCTTGCCCATAGCCACTTATTGCAAAGCCACCTTCTACCTCTACTTCGATTACCTCAACTTTTGGAGGTTCATACCAAATGTTCTCTTTCATTTTTTCTTAGTCTTAATATTATTCTATTTGATTACTTCCCAAAGAAATAATACGACGTTTCCAACATGGCACGATGAGTGCCGACTGGTAACGCCGTAATATGATAATTGTTCATTCTTTTCTGTTAAAGCATCCCCTGCGCAAAAGTAATTAAATTTTCGCACAAACGGCATTTTTGAAAGCATTTTTTAGCATTTGCAGCGCATTTTTTCTGTCAATTAAAAAGTCCTCTAATAACTTTGACGTGATTAGAGGACTTACTCATTTATGGTTTTAACTCATCTTTTGTATAAATACATTTAGTAATGTTTATATTTGTTCTGTTAAGGGGAATCTGGAGATTCAACAACGTCATTACATTATACAGTGAAGAATGCGGAGTAGTGGGGTTCTGATGAATGTGAGGCTTAGCCACAGGCGGCTGGGTAGTTTCCAGCGCCAACTGTTGACTGAAATGGATTTGCCGGAAGGTCTTATTATGGTTTGCACTTTACCTACAACATCTTTTGTTGTGCATTGCTCTTTTGCTACGTAAGATCCGTCGCCTTGAATTATCAACTTGTTTCCTTCTATTTTTAGTATGCGATGCAGCAGATGCTTTCCATTGTATCGAAATAGAATAACATCCATAGGTGATAATTCATCTGCTGAACAAGGATGTAAGATTACCTTATCTTTGCAATCTTTTAAAAGTGGAAACATAGATGTCCCTTTAAGTCGAAACTGTACCGGATTACCTTGTGCAATTTCAGATTCAACCCATTCAAAGAATATGTTATTAGCAATCTGTTTCATTTTCAAAAACTGTTTTGGAAGAAAGAACTGCGGCATCCTGGTTGGGAAGGCAGGCCAGATGATAGAATGGTACGTTTGAAATCAGTTTGTTTATAAAACTGCTTATGTGGTCGTATAGTTTGCTGTCGTATGCAAATTCAGGCGGGCACGATGGATGTATGGAACCGTATGCTTGTAATACCGACAGCTTTTTTATGTTATTGTATGGAGCTTGAGAAAGACGTACACAACCTGCCAATTCGTATCTTTCCTGTCTGTAACAAGGTGTTTTGCCGCTCCACGGGCTACCGTATGCCCAAACTTTACCATCATATACTCTTATTATTGGGCTATCATCGTTCAGTAGAAAGGCGCCCTGGATATGTTCTCGCCACAGGCGTGTGTGCGTACTCTTGCCTGTACCACTTTCACCTAAAACAAGTACAGCTTTATTCTGATATACTATACAACTGCTATGTATGGCGACAGCACCTAATGGCAGAATTTTAAGTCCAAAGCCTACCCACAGAGCAAATCTAAAGAGATGAATTGATAGATTGCCTGTTATCTGCAAATCTGTTTTTGTATCGGTACTCCACAGATATAATGCATCTTCTTCAGCTGGTTGTAATACCAGGAGATATCCATTATCGCTTCTGCCAAATTTGCCTGTAACATCTTCGTATGCAAATTCATATTGAACATTGAGCATATTCGGTGTGTCAGTGCCTTCAGTGAAAGCAAAAAGTACATCTTGTTCAGCTGTTTCAAAGGATTTGAAACCGAAAATCTGTTCTATTGCATTGCATAAAGCATCTCCGGAAACACTGAAATTATATCCTGCTACCTTATATGTTCTATTCATCATCTCTTTTGATAGTAATAATTCTGTCACAATAGCTTAATGAAGTTGCACGATGTGCTATAGAAAGTATTGTAAGATTATTGCAACTGTATTTTAAATCTTTGATAGTCTGTATTATCTCCTGTTCGGTATTGTTGTCCAAAGCCGATGTAGCTTCGTCCATAAGCAGTACCGATGCTCCTTTATACAGTGCGCGAGCTATGCCTATGCGTTGTTTCTGTCCACCGGACAAATTGCCACCGGCTTCGTGTAAAGAGGTGTCAATTCCATTGGGCAACGAATCAATCCACGTATCTAAACTGGTCCATTTTATTAGTTGGGCAATCTTAACTTTGTCTATATGGTTAAAACCTAACGCTATGTTTTCAGCTATTGTTCCATTAAAGATATAAACCTCCTGTGGTACGTAACCTATGTTTTTTATCCACGATTTTCTGGTCTCTTTTTTAAGAGCAATTCCGTCTATCTCTATCTGCCCCGATGTGGGCTCCAACAGGCCAATGATAAGATTGAAAAGTGTTGATTTACCGGCTCCGCTTGTGCCGCAAAAACCTAAGTATTCACCTTTATTGATAGTGCAATTAAAATTTGAAAACAGAATTTCGCTGTTTGGATAAGCGTATGTAAGATTCTTAATGTTAATATTGTTACAGAAAGAAATTTCTTGTGAATTTACAGATTCTGTGGTGTCAAACTCTTTCAGTCCCTCTTCTATGGCATCCAAACAACATTCGGAATTCTGAATTTGTGTCCAACAGGATAGGGTGGTTCTCAGTGCCGGGAGCAGTCTGAATGCAGCCACAGCAAATACACCTATCAGCATCTTAATATCGCCTGTACCAAAAGTAACCAAAACAACCAAACCTATCACTACCGATAGTTCTGACAGGAACATAGGCAATCTGAGCAGAGTGTCCAGTTTAAGGCGATTGTTGCTAATCTTATCCATACCATCTAAAAAAGATTTTTGCAGATTAGGGAAAGCTCCGTTTATCTCCAAATCTACATATCCGCGGAAAGTATCGGCTACAACTCTGGATTGTTCTCTCTTAACATCTCTATCTTCTTCACCATATTTTCTCACCTTTTTCTTTATGCCAAAAAAGTAGAAACACATAAACGGAATAAATGTTGCATAGAGTATTAAGACAGTTGCTCCATTCCATATTAGCAGTGCTATTGTTACAAAAAGAATAAGTAAAACATCGCCCGCCATTCTGCACAGTGGTGCTAACAGGCTGTGGCTGAATCCATAACACATAGCATTTATTTCATATTCCAATTTATTGCTGCCTTGTTCTCTGATAAACAACAAGCCCCTGTTGTAATATGATGAAAAGAGCGAAAAACTGAATCTTTTGTAGAAAGATAACAGGCATCTGTTCTGGTAACGTGTTAGAAGAATAGTTAAAAGAGATTTTACAATTATTACAGCAACAGCCACCATACTAAAGGTTAAAGCGGCCTTACTTTGGTTGCCATCTTCAAGTAAGAAATATAGCACCGGTAGTAATGCTGCCAGACTGATAAAATCCAACAGTGCAGTGAAGAAAACCGTAATCGCCATCTTTACCGCCTTTTTGCGTTCGTCTGCCTGTAGTAAGTAATATATCCTTTTGAGCATATTAATTGAAGATGGTTTTAGGAGTTTTGATATGCGCCACAATAGAACTAAGAATACGTTTTGTTAACGATGATGTCAAAATTCTATTCTTAATTCTATGGTTGTAGAGCAATCTTTTAGTTTTATAAACCAAAATACCAACTCTGTTTTTCTTAGGATTGTTCACAGAGTATTGAGGGTGCAATATCTCTTGAAGCATCTCTTTTGCAATAATATCTTCTCCGTCAACAGGAATAGCTGTACCTAAATAGAGATTTGATAGTGTAGTTAATGCTGCAAAACCATTAAGAATCTTCTTGTCCTGTATCTCATTTGGAATAAGTAAACCATAGTTCTTGAGTATTATGGCCCAATCACACAGATGATGCAGAGCCAAACCGCTGCCATAATGCTGAAAAGCGTGACAGGCAATAAAGAGAGAGTTAAACTCCGGTGATGGAGTAAGTATTTTGCCCGTAGCTAAAATAGTTTCTTTAGGGTTCATACACTTGATAAGTGTTTCTTCTATTAACTGTGCTGTCTTGTAGCTATTTACATTAACAAAAGTCTTATGGTTCTCTACAGGTATATTGTTGTAGTAAAAATGACTGTGTTTAGGATAGCTTGTATCTACCTCTATACCTTGTTCCTGAATTAAAGTATCTGCCAAACAATTAGCCTCCTTATGGGAGAGGTCATCGGGAGCAGCAGAGTAGGTAAAGATATCAATGTCGCCACCCTCTCTGTGCGATGGAATAGGGTATAGCGTAGAGAACCCCACACCCTTAATCTGCATAGTGGAGATACCATGCTGTTTGTAAAATTCTGAAAGTTGTACTATAGTTTCGCAATAGCGATTGTATTTCTGTTCGTATCTCTCTACACCGGTTGCCCAAGTAATTTTAATGGACAATGGTGGCTGCATATCCTTTGGAAGTTTTGCTACACCATCCCAAGCCAATGCCATCACCCCTTGTTTTGCTGCCAAATGGTAACAATCCTTCCACTCTTTTTCCGTACTATTCTGAAAATAGGATATTTCCGGAGTGGTTTCGTTCAGTGATGCTCTAAGCAGTGCAAAGAGCATCTGTACGTGGTATGGCAATGGAACTGTTTTCATTCTATTACTCCGCAATTTTTTAGATCGTTTATCCAGTTATCTGCATCTTTCTGCGCCAGCTCATTGCTTATACCGTATGTGCTAATCAAAACTTGTGCAGCATCTTCTACAGAAAACTCTTTTTCTGCCAATGTTTCATACAGCATACGTGCAGAAGCATTTAATGATATGATTTTTGTCATATTAATGCTGGCAGTACCTTGATTGACAATAATAGTTTCGCCTGCAATTTCGCGAAGCTTGTAATCTGATTTAATCTTCATCTACAATGATTTTTAGAATTATACAAAATTAGTTGAAAACAGTGAAAAAACAATTATGGAAAGGAATGTTTTTTCTCTCTTTTGCCCGACTTGTGCAGAGTAAATGTTCTATAACATTAAATGTTGCGTAAAAATTTAGTAAGTTTGCAGATAAGTATGGAAAAGAAAAGTGTAAAAATCACAGTTAAGCGGATGGCGTGTTATAGGGATTTGATGAAAGAGTATGAGAATCCTATAGAGCATGCTTGTGATATGCAGTTGGGGCAGACCTTTATTTCAGATGATGGTTGCAAACCGGAAGGTATGTGTGACAGTGCATGGATATCTATGCAACCATTTGTAGAAGAACTGGCTGCCGGGGGCGGGAATTTCTATGACGGATGGATGCAGAATCCACATTCCGCAATGATATCCTGTAACGATGGGTTTCGTCCTGTCAGTTTTTACATAGAGGTTATGGATTAACTCATAGTTTGTTCTATGTGATTTCTGAATTTCATTAGTTTGTCAATAATCTCTTCAATATCGTCAGATAGGGCAAGCAACAGGTTCTTGTATTTATTGCATGCCTGTAACTCTTGAAGTAGCGGAAAGATAGGCATTTGTTGGGTCCAAGCCTCTTTTCCCATAAAAATCATTGGACTGGAGATTCCAAATGAGAGGTAGTGGTTTTGCACTGCATCCTGGAATATCTCTTGCATAGTACCCGCACTGCCCGGTGTATAGATAATTCCACCAAAAGCCAAAGTCAGAATATTGTCTTCTCTTATGCTGTTTTCAAAGAATTTGGCTATATGTGTGGCAAATGGGGTGGATGGTTCATGTCCGTAGAGCCATGTTGGAATACCTAAACTGACATATTTAGTTTGTGGATAGTTGTTTATAACACTAAATGCAGTAGCCAGCCAATTGCTGTTTTTATATGATGGTGCAGCCGAAAGTATTTGCAGCGCCTCTTCTACATCGGTATTGCTATATCCAGCCATCCAGGCTCCTAAATGTGTGGCTTCCATTGCACCCGGACCACCACCGCTAAGCATATAAAAGCCAAGTTCTGTAAGACGTTTGCTTAGCAGAACAATCTTTTTATACATATAGTCTGTTCTTTGCAGTGCGTGACCTCCCATAATGCCTATGCAATGCTGTTTGTTGTGCGTTTTGAAGAATCCTTTAAGTGCAGTGTGTATGCTGTGATCATGTAGCATACGCGATAGTGACTCTTCCTCTATAGTATCTATTTTTCCTGTAGAGATATAGTGGTTATATACTTTAGTGTCAAAACAGGTTTTGAAACTATCGGCATTATCAGGATTATAGCCGTTATATAATTCCAATGCGGTGTATAGTGTCTCTTTACTTATGTCGTATGGGACCTGTTTTAGGTAATCAAAGGTTTTTTCAAACCTCTTTATATCGGTTTCTGTAATCATAACTCTATAATTTTTCCACTTGATAAATACTCTATCTGTCTTTTCATCTTCTCCCTAAGTGTGCAGAATTGTTCCATTCCGGTACAGTGCATTGTGTAGAACATAGTCCCCTTGTATTCCATTAATTGTTCTGCTAATGAACAGATTGATACTCTTTCTTCTTCCGGAGCAAGACCACTCTTTATTAGATGCATTCCGGCAAATACATGGGTAGGGGGATTTCCTATTATTTTTGTGGCACTCTCTAAAATATTCAGTATGCCTCTGTGAGCACAACCTGCTATAAGAATATGGTTGCTACCCTCTGTAATAATCAGATTTTGTTCGTCTGTAAATGTGTCGTTTTCATCTTGTTGTGGTCCAAACAGCAACCTGTTTCCTAAAGGTTGCTGATACTTTTTTTCAACATCTGAAAAAACAATCACTTCCGGATGGATTGTTGTAATGCCGTTGCAAAAAATCAGACGTGGACTGTTTTGTATTGATGTGTCCAGTCCAATATATTTGAGTCCCTCTTCTTTTAGTGAATAGTGCGGTTGAAAAGCTTTGCTGTGAATATAAACCGGTGCTTTGCTATTCAGCTTTAGAAAATGCCCCAAACCACCACCATGATCATAGTGTCCGTGGCTGATAACGGCAATATCTACATTGGTAATATCAATTCCTAAAAGGGAAGAGTTGGAAGCAAACAATTCACTTTTGCCTGTATCGAATAGAATGTTAATACCATTTTTTAGGGCAATATGAAGTGATAAACCATGCTCTGCAGCAAGTTTACATCTGCTTTCATTGTCTATTACCGATGTGATGACCATTATTTAAGTTCAAATCTTACAATTACACGACCTTCTACTGTGATGTCTTCAAATTCCAGATTAGATACGTATGCGGCGTCTTCCACAGATTCTTCTCTTACGGCTGCATTCTTCATCAATCTAACTGTAGGACGAGCATATCCAAGGTCCTGTTCGTATATGTAAATTGCTTTACCTATCTCTTGACCTATTGCAGTTGTAAGTTCTGTTGCACGTGCTTTTGCATCTTTTATAGCCATAATGCTAACCTCTCTTCTCTGTTCTTCAATATTTGAACAATCTACTGAACTTACGGTTATTTTGGATACTCCAAGTTTACCCAATTCTATCATTACTTGTGCAGCCTGGCTGGCCGATGTTGTCTTCAGATCATACTCTTTTCTCATTTGGGTATCGTCTTTCTTTAAAAGAAATTTCTGTAGATTGCTACTTAAATCAACTACATTGAGATTCTTCTGTACGTCTATACCCAAAGATTCCAAAGACTTGATTATGTTCTTTTCCAGATTATTGAGAGTCCTGTTTTTTGCAATGTCGTTTTCGTCTATTACAATATGCAGTTTAATTTCATCCGGTTTAACCTTCTTTTCTGCTTTTCCTATTACCTCTATATAATCTTTTGAACTCTCTTGTGCTGAAAGGGCCGGGCATATTATAAGCATAGCAGCCACAGCACATACCATTGTTACAAATCGTCTTTTCATAATCTACGTTTTTATTTGTTTTTGCGAAGATAATGAAAGCTGGGTAATATACTAACGTTCGCGGTGAAAAATATTGAAGCGAGCTTCATATTTGCTTTTAGCGAAGTTGGCTGCGCTCATTGCGTGTGAAAATAAATTTTCACCCATTCGCTTGCTCAACTTTCTCGCTCACTTAAACGTATATTTGAATAATATACTAACGTTCGCTTTGAAAAATATTGAAGCAAGCTTCATATTTCTCGCTCACTTAAACGTATATTTGCAAAAAATAAATTTAAGGGATGAATATTGAGAGTGTAAGGGAGTACTGTTTGTCATTGCCTCAAACTACTGAAGATTTTCCGTTTGACGAAACAACATTGGCATTCCGTATAGCAGGGAAAATTTTTGCAATGATAGATTTGGAAAATACTGAGTGGTTTGTACTGAAATGTAATCCGGAACGTGCTATAGAATTGCGTGAAAACTACATGGACATAACTCCTGCTTGGCACATGAACAAAAAGTATTGGAATCAGCTCAATCTATATGGTGCATTGCCTGATAAACTTATTCGTACCCTAATATGTCACAGTTATAATGAGGTGGTAAAAAAGATTCCCAAAAGAGTGATAGCAGAAAAGGGTATAGTTCAAATAGAGGAAAACTAAAATATAAACGATATGAATAGACAAGTGTATTTGAAGTTAAAATCACTATTGGTAATAATTATGGCGGTAAATACAATGCCGCTTATGGCACAGCAGAAAATTGTGCTGTCAACCGCATCAGAAGTAAGTAATGTAAATGAAAATGTATCTGACAGAAATGGTCTGAAAGATATTACAGGTCAAGTTCAGCCGTCGGTAGAGGTGTACCTTCCTGCAGCCGATAAAGCAAACGGATGTGCAGTGATATTGTGTCCTGGTGGAGGGCTGCGCGCTCTTTCTTGGACTACTGATGTGGAGCAGATGGCAGAAATACTAAACGCACAGGGCATAGCGGCAATAGGACTGAAGTATCGCCTAAATAACACTCGTCCACCACAAGGTGTACAGATGGGACCAATGGTAGATGTAACAGCAATAGACCATTTCCCAAAAGCAGATGCAAATCCATTACACTATCCGGAGGGCGATTCTGTTTTGGAATGTGCAGCCCGCGATGCTATTGCAGCCATAAAGTTAGTGCGTCAGAAATCAGAAGAATGGAATATCGATACCAAAAAAGTGGGCTATATGGGTTTTTCAGCCGGTGGCGGAGTAGCATTGGCAGCTACAATGATGGCTAAAGATGAAGATGCAAAACCATCATTCTTATGTACAAACTACGGACCATCACTAATGCCTGTAACTGTACCGGAACAAGCTCCTCCATTGTTGATAATGTCGCGTGCAGAACATCCTAACGTAGCGGCAGGAGTTTTAGGACTCTTTTTAGAGTGGAAAAAAGCCGGTGGCAATGCTGAGATTCATCTGTTTGGAGATGGAAGAGGTCCGTATGCACTTATGTCGTCTTCGGGACAGACTACCACAGAACAGTGGAACACTCTATTCATGCAGTGGTTATCGGCAAAAGGATTTCTAAAATAATATTACGATAATATGATAAAGGTATATGTAATGCAAACCTGTCCGGATTGCGCACAGATAAAAAAGGTTGCTGAAACAGATAATCGTTTTCAGATAATTGACATAGGCGAACATGTGAAAAATTTGAAAGAGTTTTTGCGCATTCGTGACAGTCGTTCAGAATTTGAAGAAATAAAGAAAAGTGGTTCTGTGGGCATACCTTGTTTCCTGATGGAAGATGGTAGCATACAGTTTGAAATGGAAGGGCTGCAACTGCAGGAAGTAGATTATGCAGAAGGTGCTGCTTGCAGAATAGATGGAACAGGATGTTAGTAAAGTGGATTTATAAATCCTTGAAAAATGAAAAAAGTAATTTACATAGTAATAGCTATATTGATGATGGTTTCGTGTAGCCAAAAGATAGGATACAATTCTGTTGATGCCGGTAAGTTTGCTGCGATAATTCAAAATACGAATAAGATACAGATAGTAGATGTACGTACACCGGATGAATTTAGTGAAGGACATTTGCCCGGGGCAGTAAACATTGATGTTAATGGTACCGGTTTTGCAGAGCAGATAAAAAAGTTGGATAAAAAAATTCCTGTTGCAGTATATTGCCGCAGTGGACGTCGCAGTAAACTCGCTGCGGACCAGTTGGTAAACAGCGGTTATACAGTAACAGAACTGGATGGTGGTATAATTAGCTGGCAAGGTGAAATAGAAAAATAAAATAACTATGGAAAAGAAGAGATTGGTTGTTCTGACAGGCGCCGGAATGAGTGCTGAAAGCGGAATAAGCACCTTTCGCGATAATGGAGGCTTGTGGGACAGATATAACGTAGAAGATGTAGCAACGCCCGAAGGGTGGTTGCGAGATCCGGAGATGGTGACTGAATTTTACAATATCCGCAGAAAGGAATTGCAAAATGTAGAGCCTTGCCACGGACATACCCTTTTGGCATTACTGGAAGAGTTCTATGATGTGTATATAATAACCCAGAATGTTGACAATCTGCATGAACGTGCAGGAAGCAGTAATGTGTTGCATCTGCATGGTGAACTAATGAAAGTAACCAGTTCCGATAACCCTAATGATGAATCACAGATAATAGAACTTGATGCAGACCATTTAGAGGTAGAATACGGAGAAGAGGCTCCCGACGGAAGCCCTCTGCGTCCATATATAGTATGGTTTGGCGAATCAGTACCAAATATAGAGATAGCTGCCGAAATCTGTTCCAATGCAGATATAATGTTGGTTGTTGGTACCAGTCTTAATGTCTATCCTGCAGCGGGTTTGACCAGTTGTGCACCACCTGATATTCCTATCTATTTGGTAGATCCCGCATCTGTTCGTTGGAATTCACAAAGCAAAGTTCAACACATACAGATGGGGGCATCAAAAGGCATTGCCGAATTCATAAAACAACAAAATCTAAAATAATTTACCAAAAAATTATGAGGTTTGTAATATTTGTCATAACTTTGCAACACTATGAGGAACACGTAAAAAGTTTTAGGCCCTTGCAAGGCAGGAAATTTGTAGAATCTCTAGTATCAATGAATTTAGTATGAACTTAAATGTAAAAACAGCAGTTTAGTGTCATTATTATGAAAGGAAAAGGAATGTTTGTTATTTTTTTATTTTTATTATCAAAAAACATGTATTTATTATGAAGAAAATCTATTTATCACAAATTTTTATTGTAGTAATTATTAGTTGTATTGTAACCATATCTAATGGTATGTTTCAGAAGGATATTAACGCATATTCTTTAGATGTTGAGTCATTAACTTATGGCGAAGGAGTAAATTATCAACATTACTTAAAACCTAGTTCTACGTTATTATCGATGGATGAATGGGATACTCAAATTACAGCTGCAGCAAATGGTATTACTGGTAAAGCATCTGCGTCAAACAAAAAACACGCACCTAAAGTATATGTTTTTATATATGAATGTGTGGGCGCAAAAAAAAGTTATGAGGTTTGTAATATTTGTCAAGTTGGTACTTGGATGGTAATAGGTGATAGTACAACTCCAATTAGAATATCTTAAAAATACAATGGAATGGCAAATTTTTGCCATTCCATTACTTAATGTTTTTTTGTATGAAAAGGAAAGATTTGGTAATACTTTTTATGTCTATACAATTACTTGCTTCATGTAATCATAAAAGTGTAGATTTTGAAAACAATTACAGTATAGTATTATCTACAGAAGATAGTCCGGATTATATTAGTTGTATAGAGAGTATAGAAATATTGGATTTAACTGTTGATGAAGATTGGATACATATGTCTTATCCAAAAACATATATATCTGATAACTTATGTGTGTTCTTTAATAAGCAAACCTACCAATTAATTTGTTATGATAACTATGGAGAAAAATTATTCTCTAGAAATATTAGAGGAAGAGGATATGGTGAATGTATGAATGTTGGAAATATCTACGTTAGAAACGATTCTGTATTTGTATATGATCAAGTTTATTCCTGTATAAATGTATATAACTTAGAAGGTAAAACCATAGATGTTATATCAACAAATGACATATTTGCAGATGAAGTGTTTCCAATACAAGGAGGATATATGGCTGTATCAATGGAAGGGATCTCTAGAAAAGATAAGTATTATGTTGCAGTATATGATAGTCATTTTAATTTGATGAATAAGTTGTTAAAGCTACCTAAATATTTATATGGATGGAATCAGCATTCAGGACACAAATCATTGGTAAGTATTTATAATGATACACTTAAGTTTATGTTACCATTGGATTATAATTATTATTCAGTGCAAGGCGCAAACTTAAATTCCATATATCATTTTCAAACGGAGAATCCTATTCAATTAAAGGAATTGGATATTAGAGAAGATGCTATGACTATAATGATGCAAATAATTACAAGTGGTTATGCATCTGTGTTTGAGCGTCTGTGTGAAACAAAAAGGTATGTGGCTTTTAGATACTCTGTTAATGATTGTTTACATAGTGTATTGATTGACAAAACTAATGATAAATTATATAACTTATCTAATCCTATGTTAATAGATACAGGTAATAATGTGTCAGAAATAGAAGAGATAGAACTTTGGAAGCATGTTGTCCACTCTGCCACATCATTATATTCAGATGAAACATACATATATTCATCTGTAGGTTATTCTTTGTATAGAACTTTAACTGCATATAGAAATCAGTTGGAAGGCAAATTGTTTGATTTTTATGAGCAAATGGATCGCTTTATTAGTGAAAATGATTTGGATGAAAATGATCGAGTGTTTATAAAAATAAGAATGAAGGAATAATATGAATAAATATTGGTTGAGCATTCTTTACGTAATTTTTGTTTTAACTAATTCTTGTAAGAATAATAATCTAAATAACAATAATGAGATAGTAAACATTGCAGGAATGAATCTTGTTTTACCAGACACCATGTTGAGATATGACAATAATTACAATACATTGGCTAAAACAGAAACTCATAAGATAGATAAAGATAGAATGGTTATTTGGATCGACTCTACTAAATGTTCTACATGTTATCTGGATTATTTGTATAATTATGAGGTTGTTAATGATTATATAAGGGATTCATTGTGTAACCAAATAGAAATAATGATGTTGATTACACCTAAGAGAAACGAACTGGAAAATCTATCGTTTAAAATACAGAATCATAATTTTGATTATCCTATTAATATAGACTATAATCAAGAGATGTATAATGATTTACATTTAACTGTAAAAAATGATGCAATTATGGTTTTGTTGTCTGATAAGAATGGAAAAATAAAGGCTTTGACATGGCAGTGTTGTCCTGGAGCATTTATTTACAAACGTTCAATTGCATATGATGTTTTTGGAACTGATGATCCTGCAAAAATTCAGAATCTTTTAAAAGACTGGAAGAGTTTTGAAAACGCTGCGGCTGAATGTGCGGGAAAAGGCTATAAAATCATTTCGTGTCCTGAAAGTACATACCATGTGTTTGGCAGTCAGATGAAGGAACCTTGGATTGTTGACGGTAAAGTAAATATTGATGCCAGTGTCAGAAAGTGGGTTGAGCAGGCAAAAATGTTTGTTGAGGAAGGATATACGGAACCTGTAGGTCAGTGGTCAGAGGCATGGTTTAAAGATATGAGAGAAAATACTACGCTTGGATTCTTTGGTCCAGGCTGGTTTCTTGATTATGTTATTTCTCCAAATGAGCTTGAAGAAGATTTCCTTGCCTTCGTCGGAAGCTTGCTCCTCTTCGTCGATAAACTCGAATATGCGCGCCGCGCAAGCAAACGCGCCCTTGAGCTCGGTAATAACCCCCGAAATTTCATTGAAGGGTTTGGTGTATTGATTTGCATACGAAAGCAACATTGTGCCTAAAGAGTTATCCTCTTTGCTATGTGTTTGGTTCAGTTTACTTTCAATCGTGGGAATCAAAAGTCTATCAACTAAGTGGTCTGATGTTTTGAAATCACCGAAGAACTTGCTGAGTCCGCCTTCTTCGGAATTCAGCTTTTCCATCATTCGCCACTCACTTTGAATGAGTCCGTATTCCGCAAGCTTCTTTTGCCACTTGGGATTATCATCGGCAACGTAATAATTCAAAACACCGTTGCTTTTCCTTGCAAGAGTTCTGACGGCATCGAATTCAGCGGCAACAAATCTACCGTTTTCTTTTTTGGAAAGCGGCATATTTGCAATGTCGTATGGACTTGAATAGGAGGTATAATTGGAGTAAAAAGTATAGTATTTTACTGCCATAGCTTGCTATTTTTTGAAACAGTTGGCGGCCGACATCGTCTCCTTGGGGTTGGGCGAATAGATGCCGAAAACGATCTTGTATTCGGTCTCCATCGTGGTTACATTGACGGCGGCACCCACCGTGCCCAAAGTCCCGTTTTTAGCCACTTTTTGACCCTTTTCAACGCTTACCGAGCCGAGGTTGACGTAGGAGGTGATGTACTCGCCATGCGCCACAAAAACCTCGTATTTTGCCGTGATGCGGTTGCGCTTGATATCGACCACCTTGCCCTCGTAGATCGAGCGCACGGCGGCCCCCTTTGCGCCTGTGATTTCGGCCATGTTGCCCTTGTAGCGCTTCACGCGACCACTCACCACGGGCAGGTTCAGGTTCTGCGTGCGCGCCGAGAACGAAGCTCCCTCCTTGTTGCCCTTCGTGAGCTTGCGCAGCTCGCTGATGGCCACCGAGAGTTGCTCCTCCTGCTCCATTTTGCGTTGCAGGGCCTGCTTCTCCTTGTTGGTCATCTTGCGGATCTCTTGCTTGGCCGCCGTGGCGTCGCGTTGCAGGCGTTTCTTTTGTCCTTCGACGCGTTGCGATACGGAGTCAAGCTCCTTTTGGCGCAAATCGAGTCGCTGTTTTTCTGCCTCTACATTTGCTTTTAATTCATTGATTTCCCGCAATTTGCGTTCACGAAGCGAGGCCATCTCGCGTATCATCGTAAGGCGTCGTGCCACCTCCGCGAAGTTGTGCGACGAGAGGATGTAGCTGATATAGTTCTGCTGGCGATAGTTGCGATACGCTTCGCGTGCCAGCTCGTTGTATTGTGTGCGATTGTGATCCAAAGCCTGTTGCAGGCTGTCGGCTACGACATTCGACCGTTTCACCTCCTTTTCCAGGCGTGAGGCCTCGCGTTCGGTCTCGTTGAGCAGTTGGTTGCGTTGGGCAATCTGACGCGCCAAGCGACGGGCTCGCGCCTCGGTCGTCTTGCGACTCTTTTGCAGTTTCCCGATCGCAGCCTCCTCGGCGGCAAT
>CALFTK010000052.1 GCA_937916465.1 uncultured Bacteroidales bacterium | reverse complement strand
TGAAGCTCAAAACCGATAGTTCGTTTATTATCTCGGCAAATGAATTTTGCAATAGCCCCGTGATTATAAGAAAACTAGTATCTTTGTCAAACTAACATATTCAAGTGATTAAATTATGAAAGCAATTAGAAAGCAAGATTCAAGAGTTATCATATTATTAATATGGAGTTTGACTTATATAAGTTGCAACACAACAAAGGTATTTAATAGCAACGGTACAAATCATCTAAAATCAGAAACAGGCAAAATTGAATTTCTAGGAAACAAAAATCCCAAATCAGGAGATATTATTAAAGGTGTAGTGTTGTATAAAGATGGTACTCCATTACAACAAGCATTTATATCAGAAATAAATAAATCAGGAAAGAAGAAATCACTTTTTCTCTCAGATAAGGATGGGACTTTTAGTTTAACTATTGATAATAGCAAAAATAGATTATTAGTGACATACGTAGGTTGCTACAACATCCAAACTCCCATAGAAAGTGACTCAATCAAATTTATAATGGAAGATATAGCTCTTGAATATGTTCCGGAATTTATAATTTCTAAGAAAAAATAAGGGACGCAGAAAAAATTCTGTATCCCTTTATTTATTTCACTCTTACTTCTCTTTTGCTTGAGAATTATTCTCATCTTTATTATCCTGGCTCTTAAGAATACAAGTATTGTGAAACTTATACTTTCTATTTGGCTTACCAAGAGCCTTAATATCTGAACTTAACGACCAAAACATAATACAGAGATTTTAGAATTAATTTCCAAACAAGCTGAAGATACTATTCAGTGATGACACTGCAGATGATACAGATTCAGATGCTGCAGCAATATTTGCAGCGGTACCCAATACACCTGTAGATGTTGCAGCATTATTGTGGTTTGCAGCAGCGTTTGTTATAGCCGACAGATCAAGATTTGACATTGTAGTCAAAGCACCCATCACATTCGTAGAATTATTCTTATTAACAAGGTTATTTGAGCCTGTAATAAGACCGGTCAGGAAATCTGCATAGAAAGCAGATTTGTCTGTAGTAGTTTTAAGTGACTGAACACCATTAACCAAAGAAGCCATCTGCATCATTGTGCCGATATTAGTCATATCAATCTTACCTGTTGACTGATATGTTGTGTAGAGGTTTCTTAATGCAACACCTGAAGCATTTCCGCTTTTTGACGCTTCTGAATTACCACCGGCCATGCCACCCAATACACCACAAGAAGCAAAAGTTACCATTGCAACCAATGCCAAAATGATAGATTTGATTTTCATATTCTACTGTTTTAGATTATTATAATTCATTTTTAATAGCATTTGCTATTTCGGCATACTCTTCGTCAGAAAGTTTCAGACGAGGATTGCTAAACTGCAAATCTTTCTCGCTCTGCAAAGGAACAAGATGTATATGTGCATGAGGCACCTCCAAACCCAACACAGCCTGACCTATACGCAAACATGGGATTGCTTTTTTCTGAGCAATTGCTATCTTCTTTGCAAAAAGATGCAACTCAGTAAGTTCCTGATCTGTCAAATCAAAGATATAATCCACTTCGCGTTTAGGCACAACCAAAGTATGTCCTTTTGCCAAAGGGCTGATATCAAGAAACGCAAAACAATTTTCGGTTTCTGCTATCTTATGGCATGGTATTTCGCCTGCAATAATTCTACTGAAGATTGTCATAATACTACTATTAAATGGTTATTTCCAATATTTCAAAACCAATCTTTCCACTTGGAATTGTAATCTCCGCAACTTCGCCTACACTTTTACCCAGCAAACCTTTTGCTATTGGAGTGTTACAGGAAATTTTACCTGCCTTAAGGTCTGCTTCACTTTCAGGAACAATAGTATATGTCACTACTGCATTGTTCTTTGTGTTGCGAAGTTTCACTTTAGTCAAAATCTGCACAGTAGATGTATCTATCATAGATTCATCTATCAACTTTGCATCGGCTATCTGCAACTTCAGTTGTGCAATCTTTGATTCAAGCATTGCCTGTGCCTCCTTAGCAGCATCATACTCTGCATTCTCTGACAAATCGCCTTTATCGCGAGCCTCAGCTATCTGCTGAATAACTTCAGGACGACGTACATTCTCTAAGTACTGTAATTCGGCTACCAATTTCTTGTAGCCATCTTCCGACATATAAGCCATATCTGATTCAATTTTTATTTGTTTACACTCTAAAAAAAGATGAAAAAAGAATTCCAACACTCCTACGGTTAATGTTGGAACCCTTCTAAATAATCTTGTTTGCTTCTACGCAAAGATAGAACGTTTATTCTATATCTGCAACTTTTTAGCCAAACATTTTACTTTAACAACTTTTCAATCTTCTCTTCAAGTCCTTCCATTGCTTGCAATCTTTCCACCAGTTCACCTTCTTTATTTATAAGGAAAGCCGATGGCAATGCTACCACTCTGTAACTTGCAGCAACCTGAGAATTTACACCGTTTTCATCGCGCACACAAGTCCAAGGAAGATTGGCTGCACCTGTTATCCAGAAATGTTCATCACTGTCTAATGAGACCTGATAAATGGTAAAACCATCTTTACCATATTTATCATATAGATTCCTAAGTAATAGGTTATAGCCTGCTGAAAAATCGCTCTTAAAGAGAGTAAAATCCAAAAGCACAACCTGCCCCTTTAAATCGGAAAGCTTTTGTTCTACACCACGATAATCGGGCAATTTTATATCTATTATACCCGATTCAACCAGCATATTCTCAAATCGAGCCAGAGTCTCTTCCGAAGCCGGTTTTGCCGGTGCAGTCATGGTCATACCTTTCATTGCAATATTGTGCAGATGTTTTGTTCTGACTGCATCAGGATAGAGTAAATCCATCTGAGTAGCTACCGATGCAAAACATTTGGCATCCTGACGATTAGCCTGTGCATTAAAGAGCTGATTGCCTTTAACGGTCATAAACAGCGCGTAATATGCAGAAGGAGATGACGGATTGGAAAGAACATATTCATTTTTAATCTTTGTTTTGAATACATCCATTTTTTCCTGAAGTCGGTCATTCATCACACCTACTTCAAGACCATTAAAGCCCTGTAACATTTTGTTTATTTCCTGTGTAATTCCTATCTGTTCCATCACCAGTTCTTTAAGTCTATTGCAATTATCCGAACCTTCTACTCTGTACGACACAGCCATAGAAGGCAGAGAAGCATAGACAGAAATGGTTTCAGTAGAATCTACCACCAGATTAACAAACTGCCCATCTATGCGCAAACGATAAAACTCAAAACAATCTGTTGAACCCGGATGTGAAAAACTGAATTGTCCCTCTTCATCCAATACCACAGAATCTACAGTTAGTGTTTTATCTGCACCAACCCTGTCAAAATAGAGCGTTTTTTCATTTGCCTCCAGTATTACACCGTCAACAGTGAACCTGTCAACTTGCTGTTGACAGGCCACAGTCATAATAAATACTGATAGCAGAAGCAATAAATTACTTCTCTTCATTATTTCTATTGTTGTTATGATGATGATTTCCGCCTTCGCCTCTTTCCGGACGTGGTCCACGTGGCGCACGCTGTGGTCTCTCCTGATAACCTTCCGGTTTTTCAATCAAAACTCTGCGTGACAATTTGAACTTACCGGTCTTCTGGTCAATATCGATAAGTTTAACCTGAATCTTATCGCCCTCCTTGATTTCGGTCTGTTCTATTGTCTCGTAACGTTTCCAATCAATTTCTGAAATATGTAGCAAGCCATCTTTACCAGGCATAAATTCCACAAACAGACCGTAAGGCATTACGCTGCGTACAGTTCCTTCATATACTTCGCCTACTTCAGGAACAGCAACAATAGCACGAATCTTTGCTATAGCAGCATCAATACTCTCTTTGTTAGTTGCGGCAATTTCTATTCTACCTACGCCATCTATCTCTTCTATGCTGATGTTTGCACCGGTCTCTTCCTGCATTCCCTGAATAATCTTACCGCCCGGGCCTATTACAGCACCGATAAAGTCTTTAGGAATTATCATTGTTTCAATGCGAGGAGCATGTGGTTTCAAATCAGGACGTGGTTCAGCAAGACATTCCTGAATCTTACCAAGTATATGTTCGCGACCTGCTTTTGCCTGTGCCAATGCCTTTTCCAGAATTTCATATGAAAGACCATCACACTTGATATCCATCTGTGTTGCAGTAAGACCCTTTACAGTTCCGGTTGTCTTAAAGTCCATATCGCCCAAATGATCTTCATCACCAAGAATATCGCTAAGAACAGCATATTTATCTTCACCCGGATTCTTGATAAGACCCATTGCAATACCTGAAACAGGATTTGCAATCTTAACACCTGCATCCATAAGTGCCAATGTACCGGCACAAACTGTAGCCATTGAAGAAGAACCGTTAGATTCCAGAATATCTGATACTACGCGAACGCAATATGGATAATCTGCAGGAATCTGGCCTTTCAAAGCACGCCATGCCAAATGTCCGTGACCTATTTCACGACGACCTGTGCTGCGCTGAGCCTTGGCTTCACCTGTACAGAATGGAGGGAAGTTATAGTGCAACAAGAAACGTTCATCGTGCTGGTCAAGCACATCGTCCACCATCTTTTCATCATCCTTAGTACCCAATGTTACAGAGCAGAGAGCCTGTGTTTCACCGCGAGTAAATACTGAAGAACCGTGAGGACCGGGCAGATAACCTGCTTCACACCAAATTGGACGGATTTCTGTTGTCTGGCGGCCATCCAAACGTTTACCTTCATCCAAAATACAACGACGCATAGCATCGCGCTCTACATCGTGATAGTAACGGTCTATCAAAGCATTCTTTTCAGCCAACTCTGCTTCGTCCATATCGGCATGAGCTTCATTGTATGCAGCTTTGAATTCATCGCGTACAGCATCAAAGTTCTCCTGACGTGAATGTTTATCTGTATTACCTGCTGCAGCCAGTTCGTATGATTTCTGATAGCAAGCATCTTTTACAGCCTGACGAAGTTCTTCATCATTAACTTCGTGGCAATATTCACGTTTTTCTACCTTACCCACTGCTTCTGTAAGTTCCATCTGAACCTGACAGTGCTTCTTAATCTCTTCGTGGGCAGCCTTCATTGCGCCAAGCAGATCGGCTTCTGAAACCTCTTTCATTTCGCCCTCTACCATCATAATGTTGTCATAGGTAGCAGCTACCATAACATCCATATCGGCCTCTTCAAGCTGTTTGAAAGTTGGATTGATTACATATTCTCCATCTATGCGAGCTACACGAACTTCCGAAATAGGACCCTGGAATGGGATGTCTGACACTGCAAGAGCAGCTGATGCTGCCAAACCTGCAAATGCATCAGGCATCTGTTCGCCATCAGCCGAATAGAGTATGATATTTACATAAACTTCTGCATGATAGTTATCTGGGAAGAGCGGACGCAGAGCGCGGTCAACCAGACGGCAAGTTAGGATCTCGTAATCAGAAGGACGGCCTTCGCGTTTTGTAAAGCCACCCGGATAGCGTCCGATTGCTGCATATTTCTCTCTGTACTCTACCTGTAAAGGCATAAAATCTGTTCCGGGAACTGCATCTTTAGCGGCACATACAGTGGCCAGAAGCATAGTCTTACCGCAAGTCAGCATAACTGCTCCATCGGCTTGTTTTGCCAGTTTCCCGGTCTCCAGCTTAACAATTCTTCCATCAGGAAGCTGGATCTCTTTTGTTACAATGTTCATCTTTTAAAAACGTATAAATAAGTAAATTGGGGCAAATGTAGTAAATTTCATTGTAAGATACAATAGTTACCCCATATAGCTTCAGTCTGTTCCATACATTTATTATAATATGTTAGCAGATATCAATAAATATTCCGACTTTTGTCTTTCAAACATTTTACTGAATATTATAATATGAAGATAACCATAGTTGGCTGTGGCAATGCAGGATTGATTCATGCTGCAAAACTGATTGAATTTGGGCATAGAGTTGCTCTACTGAAAACTTCTGCAACTAATAGCCGTTTTTTTGACAAAATAGTATCAGAAAAAGGCTACAATGTATTGGACAGCACCAATAGTGAAAACCGTTTTTTCGTTACGCCTGAAATCATTACCAGAGATGTGGAAAAAGCCATATCGTTTGCAGATATAATTATGGTAATGACCACCACTATACAACACGAAGATATAGCCAAACTTATTGCTCCACATACGAAAGATGGTCAGATTATATGTTTGATTCCCGGCTATTTAGGAAGTCTTATATTTAGGAAATATGTCAAAAAGAGTGTTATATACAGCGAATGGGAAACAACAGCCTACAATGGAAGAATAATGAATTCCGACTATGTAAGAGTTAGTTTTTACAATCCAAGAAATGCCATATCAGTATGGCCAAAGAGAGAAGAAAACAACGTTCTGGCAAAACTATCCACCTGTTTTCCCAATACTCACTACCTTAGAGAGAACATATTGGAATCGGCCCTACATAATCCAAATATGATTGTCCATCCTATAGGAATACTCTTTTCTGCATCCAGAATAGAATACAGCAATGGAGAATTCTGGATGTATAAGGAGGCTTTTACTGATTCTGTCATAAACGTAATAAAGGCTTTCGATGTTGAAAAGAACAAGATGCTCCAGGCTTTTGGATGTAACCCATTAGACTATTTTGAAGCTGCAAAATGGAGAAACGAAGAGAATCTGGATATAGATGCTCTTACTGTATTCAGATCATTTGCTGATTCTTCAAACAAAGGTCCTTCGTCTGTAAACCACAGATATCTATTGGAAGATGTACCAATGGGGTTGGGAATGTACATATCGATTGGTAAAATATTAGGATTGGACACATCTATCCAAGAAGGTATCTTAGCATTAGCTTCGGCACTTTTGAATATTGATTTCAGAAGCCGTGCCAGAACCATACAGTACCTTTTGGGAAAAGATGAAGTAACGATTGAAGATATAAAGAGTGCAATTTTATAATAAAACAGTAGTTTAATGCGACGAAATTTATTGAGAAGATTCAGCCCTATTATTCCCGACAAACTATTTGTAGAGCTGATGTATAAAATAGAGACTGGGCGGAAGCTCAATCTGGACAACCCCGTTACCATGAATGAGAAATTACAATGGTTGAAACTCTACAACAGGAACCCGGAATACACCACCATTGTAGATAAGATAACCGTAAAAGATTATATAGCAAACAGATTAGGTTCCGAATATGTTATACCCATAATTGATATTTGGAACAGCACCAAAGAGATTGACTTTGCCAAACTACCAAAACAATGTGTCATTAAAACGAACCACAGCGGTGGCAATAAAGGTGTTATAATTTGCAAAGACAAAGACAAATTAAACATAAACGATACCATAAACAGGCTTAACCAATCTCTAAAAACAGATCTCAACAGAATCTATAGAGAGTGGCCCTATAAAAATGTTCAAAAACGCATCTTTGCCGAAGAGTATTTAGGCGACAATCTTGTAGATTACAAATTCTACTGCTACAATGGTCATGTCGATGCTGTTTTACTATGTATAGACAGACAGATTGGAGCTCCAAAATTCTACTTTTTTGATAAAGAGTGGAACTTGAAACGCTACAACAAAAGAGGAAAAGAGGCACCTGAAGGATTTACCTTGCCAAAACCTGAAAACATAGACAAAATGTTTGAATTGGCATCACAACTATCAGAGGGACATCCGTTTGTCCGAGTAGATTTCTATAACGTAAATGGCAGAATATACTTTGGTGAAATGACCTTCTTCCCGGCAAGCGGTTACGACACAAAGCGACTGCCCGAATCAGATTTACTGTTTGGCAGTATGATAGACCTGTCACTTGCATATAACAAACCGGACAAGTTCCAACAATAATATATTATGGAACCAAAAGTAAGCATAATAATTCCTGTTTTCAATACAGAAACGCTGTTGCCGCGCTGTTTAAACAGTGTGGTAGGACAGACTCTTGCTGAGATAGAGATTATATGCGTAAACGATGGTTCCACCGACAACTCTTTGGCAGTACTGCAGGAATGGGCAAGCAAAGATAATCGAATAATTATCATAAACCAGCAGAATGGCAGACAGGGCAAAGCCCGCAACGCGGCTATGGCAATTGCCAAAGGTGAATATATAGGAATGATAGACAGCGATGACTATATTCCAAAGAATTATTTTGAACTTCTTTACAAAACAGCCAAAACCAATGATGCCGATATTGCTGTTTGCGGAATAATAAAAGAGAAACCCTCAGGAAACCGCATTGTAATAGATTTCAAGAAGAGCATTTCAGCCACTACAACGGAACAAAAACTTCAAATATGCAAATGCCCTCCGGAATTTCACCCTGTAAACAAGCTGTATCGCCGAGAAATGCTGGAGCGTATAGATCTGAAATTTGCCGAAGGGGTCCAATATGAAGATGTCATGTTTGTATTCCGTGCCATCTGCGAAAGCAACAGATTGGTTACTGTGCCAGATCTGTTTTATAGATATGTTTTAAACAGCAGTTCCACTGTCAAATCAAAACAGACTGAAGCCAAACAGTTGCAGAAATACAGAGCACATAAGGCTATGACCGATTACGCGCTTCAAAACAACATATCCATTCCAGCCAAATACCAGAACATCACCGTCAAACATAAAGCGGTAGCAGGTATAACTATTTGGAAGATAAAGGAAAAAGGGAACATACGTTCTTTACGACTATTTGATGCAATTTCTGTTTGGAGATGGAAATTCAACGCCAATCCAGCACTTGATTTTCCGGTAGATTTAGTCTATACCTGGGTTGATGGAAATGATCCTGATTGGCATGCAGAACGAAAGCGATATATGAGCAATGTATCGACCGATACTGTCAGGAACAATTCCGAAGCCCGTTGGATAGAGAACGATGAGCTAAAATATTCGCTCCGTTCCGTAGAGAAGTATGTACCTTGGATAAACAAAATATTTATTGTCACAAACGGGCAAGTTCCTAAATGGTTAGACACATCAAATCCAAAAATTGAGATGGTATTCCATTCCGAAATAATGCCTGCTGATGCTCTGCCCACATTCAATAGCACAGCAATAGAGAGTTGCATACATAACATACCAAATTTAAGTGAACACTTCATTTTGGGCAATGATGATATGTTGTTTACCGATTATGTCTATAGAGAAGAGTTCTTCCATAACGATGGCAGAATAAACATCTATCTGAATGGGCATAAATTCAACAGGAAGAAAGCCCACAAAAAAGGCAACTATGCCATAAAATTGGCAAGAATGCAGAATCTTATTGAATCTCTATTCGGCGTAAGCATGAAATATGCTCCCCACCACTGTTTTGATGCATATACAAAGAGCATATACAAAGAAGGGGCAAGCATTATGAGAAATCAATGGAACAAGACCGCTTATAGTAGATTCCGCAACAATTCCGATATGCACAGAAGCTATATTGGTTACTATATGATTGCAACCGGCAAAGGCAAATTGCATAAAGTAGGACGATACGACCGATTCAAAGGCTTTGGTAGCAAGATAAAGGCATTCTTCAGCGGAAAATATGGTTCGTATTCGCGCTGTATTCCTGTTGAAACAGCAAACTACAATTCCGTACTGAAAAAATACAACCCGTTTATGATATGCATGAACGATGGCGAAAATGCCACCGATAACGACCGCAAACGTATGGTGGAATTTCTACAATCGCTCTTTCCCTGTAAAAGTAGTTTTGAAAAATGATTATCTTTAGGATAGTTGCTCCCTGCTGTAATAATATTTTCAGCGGATGGAGCACCCATACCAAGGTTTCTTATACATCTGACAGGCGAATATGCCGGTTTTTCATAATGTACCTGATATTCACCGGTACTACTATTCTTTTATTAATAGATGCAAAACTATCATTTCAACATTATTTTGTAAATTTGCAGAAACAAGAAGATTTATGGCAAACAGAATGGCCTCACTGGCCAAAGACACGGCAATATATGGTGTTAGCAGCATTGTGGGTAGATTTATTAATTACCTGCTTACGCCTTTATATACTCGTGCATTAACGGAACAGGCCGAATACGGAAACATCACCTCTATTTACGCTTGGACAGCCTTTCTATTAGTCTTTCTTACATTCGGTATGGAGACCACAATGTTCCGTTTCGCCAACAAAGAGGGCGAACATCCGGAAAAAGTATTCTCAACTTCTCTAATTTTTGTTGGAGGATTGTCATTTATCTTTGCTTTGCTTTGCTGGTTATTTACAGAGCCCATATCAATTGCAATAGGATTCAACAATCATCCTGAATATATAAGGATAATGTCAATAGTTGTAGCTCTTGATTCCTTTCAGTCCATAATATTTTCATACTTAAGACTAAAGAAAAGACCTATTAAGTTTGCCAGCATCAAACTATCAATCATTATTTTAAACATACTGCTAAATATATTGATACTTCGTTTTGTACCAAATTTCTATCAAGAATCCATATTGTTCAAGAACTGGTTTAATCCATCAAATTTGGTCACTTATGTAGTAATTATCAATCTGATATGTTCAACCGTTTCATTATTTGCCTTTATTCCTGAACTTAAAAATCTGAAATATGGTTTTAACACAAAGCTTTTCAGAGAGATGCTTGCATACACTTTCCCACTACTCATATTGGGACTGGCAGGTATCTTAAACCAAGTGGCAGATAAAATGCTCTATCCACATCTGGTTCCCGGAGATATAGGCAAAGCACAATTAGGTGAATATGGGGCAGCAGTAAAGATTGCCATGATAATGTCCATGCTTATTCAGGCCTTCAGATACGCATACGAACCAATGGTATTCAGTTCATCAAAAGAGAACACAGATGAAAAGAACAGGATGTATGCCGATACAATGAAATATTTCCTGATTTTTGCAATATTGGCATTCCTTGCTGTTGTATTCTATTTGGACATTCTGCTTTTAATATTAGGACCTAACTATAGAGCCGGTGCCAAAGTTATACCTATTGTAATGATTGCTGAAATTTTTATGGGAGTCTATTTTAATCTCTCATTTTGGTATAAACTGATAGACAAAACCTGGTGGGGAGGAATATTCTCTTTTATTGGATGCGCTGTTCTTATAGCCATTAACGTTATATTTGTTCCAAAATATGGATACATAGCTTGTGCATGGGGCGGGTTTGCAGGTTATGGTGTGTGTATGCTTATGTCATATTTCGTAGGGCAACACTATGCACCTGTAAAGTATCCTATCAAAGACATTTTGAAATACATTACTCTTGCAGCTATATTATGGGGTATTTCCATTCTCATAAAAGGAGAACACATTGCTGTCAGAATTGGAATAAACACCATCCTACTAATTATATATATGGTTTATACTATTAAGAAAGATTTACCGCTAAAATCTATTCCATTTATAAAGAGATTTTGCAGATAACAACATTCTTTATCCAAATTAACATATCTATTCTAAATATATTTAGTACTTTTGCCAAAGATGTAATCTGTAAAAGAGTTTTGATTTTATGGAAGATTCTATAAAAAAAATAATTGAACACGAAGCGAAAGCAATACTAAATATTCCGGTTGACGATGAGTATAAAGAGGCAGTCAATCTTATAGTAGAATATGTTCACAAAAAGAACGGCAAACTTATTACCAGTGGTATGGGTAAAGCCGGACAAATAGCTATGAATATGGCTACCACATTTTGCTCTACCGGAACACCGGCCGTATTCCTACACCCAAGCGAAGCACAACATGGTGATTTGGGAGTAGTTCAAAAGAACGATCTGTTTCTTCTCATATCAAACTCCGGCAAAACCAGAGAAATACTTGAATTGATTGAGTTAAGCAAAGAACTTGATTCCACTATAAAATTCATTGTGATTACCGGTAATAAAAACAGTCAATTGGCAAAATTGGCCAACGTAGTCCTACTGACAGGTTCTCCCGAAGAGGTGTGTGCTTTGGGACTTGCCCCCACTACCAGCACAACTGTAATGAATGTCATAGGTGACATTTTGGTAGTAGAGACTATGAAACAGATAGGTTTTACTGTAGAAGAATATAATAAAAGACACCACGGAGGCTATTTGGGTCAACGTTCAAAAAAATTGTTATGAGACGAGTATTCGGTATAGGCGAAACCATATATGACATCATCTTCAAAGATGGCAAACCTATAGCAGGAGTGCCGGGTGGGTCGGTATTCAACGGACTGATGACACTTGGCAAATTGGGGATTAATTGTACCCAGATAAGCGAAGTAGGCAGTGACCGTGTAGGCATGATTATTAAAGAGACTATGGAAAAAAACGGAGTTGATACCCGTTATCTTTCTTGTTACGAAGGTAAAAAAACCGCCATTTCATTGGCTTTTTTAGATAAGAACAGCAACGCCGACTACAGTTTCTATAAAGATTATCCAAATATACGTCTGGAGTTCGACCTACCGGAAATGAACAGCAATGACATAGTACTTTTTGGCTCCTACTACGCACTGAACCCTGTTCTACGAAAACAGGTAGGCGGTTTTCTTAAACACGCAAAAAAGTGCGGTTCCCTACTCTACTACGATCTGAATTTCCGCGCCAACCATAAAGACGAAAAAGAGTCGCTTTACAGCACCTTCAAAGAGAACTACGTGTTGGCCGACATAGTACGCGGCAGTGATGAAGATTTTGACATTCTCTATGGCGAAAAAGATATATGGAAAATATACAACGAATATATTGCACCGCATTGCGATACACTTATAATGACACATGGTGCTCATGGTGTAGAGCTGATAGCAAAAGGTCAATATTTATCGGTGGAATCGACCAAAATAGATCATGTGGTCAGTACCATAGGAGCAGGCGATAATTTCAATGCAGGAATTGCATATAGTCTGATAGCAGAAGATATTTACGCCAATAGTATAGACTGTGTATCACTGGATTTGTGGAAGAGAATAATAAAATATGGCATAACTTTTGCCACAAAAGCTTGTCAGACCACAAACAACTACATTGACATAGACCCAACTGAGATTAAAAATAACGTAAGATGAAAGAGTTCATAAAAGCAGTTTTAGGCACGCCACTGATAACACTTCTGTGGAATCTGCTTATGGTCTATATCTGCTTTATGATATGCCGAGTGGCATTTGTTTGGTACAATTGGGAATTATACGACGGTTATCTTACTCAAGAACTGTTGTTGAATATGTTCAAAGGCAGCTTGCGATTTGACACAGCAGCCATAATGTATTTAAGTATCATATACACATTTCTTACCCTACTGCCACTACACTTCAAAGAGAGGGAACAATATTATAAGGTAATTCGCTGGGTGCTGATTGTCTGCTGTTCAATTGGCATAGTGATGAATCTGGCCGACACCGTCTATTATCAGTTTTCGGGCAAACGTACCACTATCAGTGTATTCAAGGAATTTGCTAACGAAACCAATCTTGGGCAGATTATTTTCAAAGAGATTATCAATAGCTGGTATATTACACTGTTAGGCATTTTACTAATTGCCTTTCTGGTAAAAACTATACGCAGACCAAAGACTATCGTATTTAATCACACATTAGCGTACTACATAGTGCGAACACTTTCATTCCTGCTAATGGGAACCCTAAGTGTGGTAGGTATGCGTGGAGGATGGACCAGCAGTCATCCCATTACACTAAGTAACGCAAACCAATATGTAAACAGACCGGTAGAAGCCGTAGCAGTACTTAATACCCCATTCTGTTTTGTACGCACACTCGACAAAAAACAGATGGAAACCCCGAAATACTATTCAGAAGAGGAACTGAACAGAAGGTTTAGTGGAGTAATAACACCCGATTCCAACGCTGTTTTTACCCCAAAGAACGTAGTGGTCTTTATTCTTGAAAGTTTTGGAACAGAATATATTGGTGCGCTTAATAAAGACAAACCAAATTTTGTTAGTTATACCCCATTCTTGGATTCGCTTATAGAAGAGAGCCTAACCTTTACATATTCTTTTGCAAATGGAAGAAAAAGTATCGATGCCATGCCATCCATCCTATCCGGTATTCCAATGTTTGTAGAAAATTTTGTACTCACACCCACATTGATAAACAAAAACGTCAGCGGACTTGCAGAAGAACTGGCTAAAAAAGGTTACTATTCTGCATTCTTTCATGGAGCTGATAACAGTTCCATGGGGTTCAAATCGTATTCAAGAAGTATAGGATACACTGACTATTTTGGTCTGACAGAGTTCAACCAGGAGCCTGAATTTGGCGGCATGACAAAGTTCGATGGTATCTGGGCAATTTGGGACGAAGACTATCTTCAATATTTCTGCCATAAAATGGGCAGTTTTCAGCAGCCATTTGTATCATCCATATTCACAGCATCTTCACACCATCCATTTGCCATACCGAAATGGTGCGAAGGCAAATTTCAGGAAGGCACCCTACCCATTCATAAATGCATAAGATATTCCGATAACGGATTGCGCCTATTCTTTGAAAAAGCCAAACAGCAAGATTGGTTCAACAACACACTGTTTGTATTTACTGCCGACCATACAAACCAATCGGAATATCCCGAATACCAGACAGAGGTAGGCAAATTCAGAGTTCCAATTATTTTCTATGATCCGTCCGGCAAACTGAAAGGCGAACGAAATTGCATAGCACAACAAACAGATATACTGCCTACCATTTTGGGTTATTTGGGATATGACAAGCCATTTATCTGTTTCGGGCAGAATCTGTTGACTACTAAAGATGAAGATACATTTGCAGCCAATTATATAAACGGCATCTTCCAATATATTAAGGGCGATTATGTTGTCCACTTTGATGGCAACGAATTGATGGCTATGTACAACTATAAAACAGATACCGGCCTTAAAGAGAATCTTAAAGACCGATATCCTGATATTGCTTATTCGCTTACCGAAGAACTAAAAGCAGTTATCCAACAATATATGGAGCGAATAAATGAAAAGGAACTGGTTATTAGCCCACAACCTTAACATTTAGTTTAGCATACGCACGTTCTGCTTTAGCCAAAGCCTTTTCTACGGTTTCATCCTTAGCCAATATAACACCCATACGACGGTGTCCTTTTACAAATGGTTTACCAAATATTCTTATCTGAACATCTTCTTCTGCAAGAACCTCTTCCAGATTTTCAAACACAACCTGAGTACCATCACCTTCCACCACTATAGCTTTTGAAGCAGATGGACCATAGAAGTTTATTTTTGGGATAGGAAGACCCAATATTGCTCTTGCATGCAACGCAAATTCTGAAAGGTCCTGTGAAATCATAGTTACCATACCGGTATCGTGTGGACGAGGCGATACTTCACTAAACAACACATCGTCGCCGCAAATAAACATCTCCACTCCAAAAATACCATAACCGCCTAAGGCATCAGTAATCTTCTTGGCTATATCCTGTGCAGCAGCAAGAGCTTTATCACTCATTGGCTGCGCTTGCCATGATTCACGGTAATCACCATCCACCTGATGATGTCCTATAGGATTCAAGAAAGATGTTCCGCCACAATGACGAACTGTTAGAAGTGTAATTTCGTAATCAAACTTTACAAAACCTTCTACTATAACTTCACCCTGACCGGCACGACCACCTTCCTGAGCATATTGCCAACACTTGTCTGCATCGGCAGGAGTTTTACATACACTCTGTCCGTGTCCCGAAGAACTCATAATAGGTTTTACCACACATGGGGTTCCTATCTCCTTAATAGCCTGATCAAACTCTTCACGAGTAGCAGCAAATTTATAATTAGATGTAGGAAGTCCCAACTTTTCAGCTGCCAGTTGACGGATTCCTTTACGATTCATTGTAAGGAATGTAGCCTGGGCTGTTGGAATTACATTATAACCCTCTTTCTCCAATTCAATTAATGTAGGAGTAGCTATTGCTTCTACTTCGGGTATTATCATATCCGGTTTCTCCTGTTCAATAATCTGACGCAAACGAACGCCATCTAACATTGAGAGCACGTATGAACGGTGGGCAATCTGCATTGCCGGAGCATTTTCATAACGGTCTAATGCAATAACTTCAACTCCATAACGCTGTAGTTCTATTGCAACCTCTTTACCTAATTCGCCGGAACCGCACAGCAAAGCCTTCTTTGCTACTGGGGTTAGTGGTGTACCTATTTTTACCATATATTCTGAAATTATAATTGTTGCATATCATTCAAACGTTTATAATAGCCATTGAGTGCCAGAAGTTCTTCGTGCGTACCACGTTCAACTATCCTGCCTTCGTGCATAACACAAATTTCATCGGCACTCTTGATTGTAGATAGTCTGTGCGCTATGGCTATAGTTGTTCTATCCTTCATAAGACGTTCCAAAGCCTCCTGAACCAGACGCTCCGATTCTGTATCTAAAGCACTTGTGGCTTCGTCAAGAATCAATATAGGCGGATTCTTTAGAATAGCACGAGCTATACTTATACGTTGGCGCTGACCTCCTGAAAGCAGACAGCCACGATCACCTATGTTAGTCTGATAGCCATTTTCAGTTTCCATAATGAAATCGTGCGCATTAGCAATTTTTGCAGCTGCTATAACCTGCTCTTCTGTAGCATCCTTCACACCAAATGTAATATTGTTGTAGAAAGTATCATTAAACAGAATTGCCTCCTGATTTACATTACCCATCATACCACGCAAAGATGATAGTGTCATATTGCGAACATCTACTCCATCTATCATAATACTTCCCTCGTTCACATCGTAGAATCTGGGCAACAGATCTACCAAAGTGGATTTACCTGAACCCGATTGCCCAACCAGAGCAACAGTTTTGCCCTTTGGAACCGTCAAGTTGATTTCGTGAAGTACCTCTCTGCCCTCTTCGTACGAGAAAGAGACATTCTTGTACTCAATCTTATCGGTCATTGCCGGTTGCACAACTGCTTGTGGAGCATCGGTAATCTTGTTTTCAGCCAACAGAATCTTATCTATACGCTCCACTGAAGCCATACCCTTTGGTATAGCATAACTTGCCTTTGAAAGTTCCTTAATAGGATTCAACAAGCTGTATAGAATGGCAATATAGTATATAAAGGTAGGAGCCTCAATGGATGCATGTTCACTAAGTATAAGCGATCCGCCAAACCAGAGCACCACCACTATCAATGCTGTACCCATAAATTCGCTGACAGGGTGGGCAAGCGCTTGACGCATATTTACGCGTATAGTGGAGGAACGCAGTCTGGCACTGCTCTGTTCAAAACGGTCAACCATCTTCTTTTCTGCCAGAAATGCTTTTATTACGCGAAGTCCGCCAAGAGTCTCTTCAAGTTGTGACATAGTATCACTCCAACGCGATTGAACTTCAAGCGATTTCTGTTTGAGTTTACGTCCTATAGTACCCATAATCCATACTATTACCGGTACAATCAGAACGGAAAACAGAGTTAACTGCCAACTTATTGCTATCAATGTGCCAAAATATACAACAATCAGAATCGGATTCTTAATAAGCATATCGAGCGAACTGGCTATTGAAACTTCTACCTCTGTTACATCACCACTCATACGTGTTATTATATCACCCTTACGCTCTTTGGAAAAGAATCCCATAGGCAGAGATACCACCTTTTTGTAAACCTGAACACGAATATCCTTAACAATACCGGTACGTAGCGGCACCATTACTGCTGTTGATGCAAAATAGCATCCGGTTTTGAAGAATGTTATAAATACAAGTACCAAACCAAGAATCAGCAGTGTTGTAGATGCTCCATATTGTGATATAGCTTCGTTCACATAATAGTAAAAATTGTTCTTTAAAACGCTAAAATCCGGCAGTCCTAAAAAACCCTTTTCCGTCGCCTCTATCAACACATAATCTGTCTTATTTATCTTAAATAACAGCTCCAGAATAGGCACAATGAGCGCAAACGAGAACACATTGAGTATTGCAGAGAGCAGATTAAACAACACTGACAGCACCAAATTCCTCTTGTAAGGGGAAACAAAACGACGTAAAAAAACGAAAAGTCCCTTCATATTTTTTGTATAATTATTTTGCGAAGATAGAAAAAAAGCCGCAACAAGAAAACTATAAAACTGAAATATATTGATTTGGCAAGTGGCAAACTTCAAAAAATGCACTACTTTTGTACACAAAGAGATAGTTTAACAAAAGTATATCGGCATTTTCATATATTATTTATGGCAAAGAGAATAGCGGTTTCTATAACATACGTGGTAATTTGGCTCTTTTCGCTAATACCTCTCTGTCTTATGCATCTGATTTCCGATATATTGGTGCTTCTATGTTTTCTTATACCACCATTGCGCTACAGGAAAAAGATTGTACAGAAAAATTTAAAGTCATCGTTTCCTGACAAAAGTCATAAAGAGTTACTTTTATTGGAGATGAAATTCTACAGAAACTTCTTCGATGTAGCATTTGAAAGCATAAAGGCATGCAGTATGAGCCCACGATGGATGAAACGCCACATGGAGTTCCACGGTCTGGAAAAAATATACAAGGTTTTTGAAGAGGGACGTTCCGTCATGGCATACATGGGACACAGCGCAAACTGGGAATGGGTATCTACCCTACCTACCCAACTAATGCCGCAATACACTGTAGCTCAGGTTTACCACGTTTTGGAAAATAGTGTAATGAATGATGTTATACTGAAAATAAGAGGTGCGTATGGTGCTGAAAGTATTCCTATGGAGAAAGTTCTCAGACAGCTTATATTGTATAAGCAAGAGGGCAAACAGTTTATAGTAGGAATGATAGCAGACCAGGTACCTTTGATGCGCAACATACACTATTGGACCGATTTTCTGAATCACAACACCCCGATATTTACCGGTGCTGAAAGAATAGCGAGAAAACTTGATTTAGCTGTCATTTATGCAGAAGTTGTACGCGTAAAACGCGGGTATTACCGTTGTATAATAAATACAATGTTCGAAGATAGTGCCAATCAGCCTGATTTTGCAATTACAGAAGACTATATCAGACGTTTGGAGAGAACCATCAAAAACAATCCTGCCAACTGGCTATGGAGTCATAACAGATGGAAACGCACCTGGGAAGGGTATCAGAAATATCTGAAACGAATGGAAGAGAAACATCAACGCGCATCCAAATCATCATAGAGTGTCTGCAATATCGCCTTACCGCGTTCTTCTCTGCGTACAGCAGTTTGCTCATTACCACCTATATTCTGCATAACCTTACCTGCAGTATGGTCATAAATTGTTGTCCCTGTACTGTCAATATAGCAGAATCCATTTACAAAAGTATAGAAAGCAAAACGGTCATCATACCCATCCGAAAGCACATTTCTGCTGAATAGAAAATCCGAATGGTCAATATTCATCTGTGCCAGCAGAGTAGCCGCCACATCGGTCTGATTCATCAATTTGTCAATTTTAACAGGCTGTTTTACAGCACCGCCTGTCCATATTACAGGTATGTGATGTACGTGCGGAGCACTCTTAAAACCTGTACGCGGATAGCAAAAACCATGATCAGGCATAAGCACCAACAGCAAATCTTCCCACAGAGCAGTCTGTTTCAAAGAATCCACAAAAGCACCTATACAACTATCGGTATAGGCAAACGAATTGCAAATATCATCTTCAAAACGGTTGCTTGGAACCTGAAAAGGTTCGTGACTGCTTAAAGTAAGGAATGTAGTGTGCCACAAACTATCTTCGCTATTCTTCAGTTTTTCAAGCAATGCGCTGAAAGTAATATCATCATTCACACCCCATGCGTTTGTCTGACGCTCTGCCGCAGAGAAATCGGTATCGGCTGTTATTGACTGATAGCCGTTACTCCACAGATAGCTCTGCATATTGGTAAAGTTTATATCGCCACCATAGAAGAAATCTGTAGAATAGCCCATTTCAACGAACTTTTTCGCTAGCGAAGGCAGGTTTCTACTCTTGTTTGGCATCTTCATTATAGATTCCGATGGCAACCCGGGATGGCCATTCAATGCACATACTATTCCTCTATCAGTTCTAAAGCTACCGGCATAACAATTACTGAAAAAGACTCCTTGCATAGCAAGTGAATCTAAATTTGGCGCCACATCTTGAAGACCGCTTATAGAGCTGAGGAAATCTCCACCAAAGCCCTCCATTAATACAATAAGAATATTTGGTCTGTCTGTATTCAAAAGTTGTAAAGTCTCTGAGTCAGACACGTTGAACAGACTATCGGCAAGTTCTGCACGTTTTTCTTCTGCAAAATAGTTGTACTGTTCCGAAAAATCACCCGATTTGCTCATAGAACTCAACACACTAAAAACAGGATTTACTGCCGAATGATTCAGGAACTGATTTGTACTGTAATAGACCTTACCAATATTCATGGTAGATTCTTTCAAACCGCCGCGCATAGACAGAAACAGCGGAGCCATAAGCAATACAAAGAACATTGTAACAGGAAACAATCTCTTAACCTTATTAAGTTTGCAATATGTATTATTCAAAAGTTTGGTTATAACCCAGACTAACAACGATATTAGCATAACTGCAACTAATACAAACCATATAGAAACACTTGCCATTGCCTCTTGTGGCGATTTCAGATAAAAAAATACCGATGAATCCAACTTAAATCCCCAAAAAGGATAGAGCGCAGCATCGCTTACAAAGGCAAGAGCCAAAGTTATGGCAAGCACTATATTGTAAACACGCATTATGGCACGCAGTGGTAAGTTATTCCACCATATAGAGAGAATAATCAAAAGCAGAGGAATGACAAGAAAATATCCTGCACAAGACAAATCAACAGGAAGAGCATGGTACATTACATCTACATAATCACGCAGTGAGAGCGTTCCGTTCTGATTGGACGCATAAAGCATAAAGAGCGGTTTCTCCACAATGAATATCGCCATTAGCGTTATCCAATACCTGAACAAGTATAATAAACGTTTGTACATATTATCCTATTTTCTTCCAAAATCTGCCGGAATTTCACCCCACTTATCGGTTTCCCATTTGATTATGGGATTTCTAAAACTATTTTGTTGCAGCCAACGCTCGGCAGCCTCTATACGTTGAAAAACTGTCTCCGTAGATTCATTACGTTCCAGTTTTGTCTTACACTTTTTCTGGCGCACCCACAGAATGGCATTTCTGCTATCACTGTAGAGTGGCCAATCAAGCCCACGCTGTTTGTAAAGTGCCAGACAGTGTACAATAGCTAAAAATTCACCTATGTTGTTTGTTCCCTTTATAGGACCGTAATGGAACTTCTGTTGCATATCACCCAGATATACCCCTCTATATTCCATCTGACCGGGATTCCCACTGCATGCAGCATCAACAGCCATAGCTTCTCTTATTACCTCCGGAGGCAATTCTATCTTCTTTTTCTTGGAAACCTTTTCGATAGAGGTTTCCCTTTTCTCTATATACAGTTCAGGAGGCGACATAAGCGCCTCCTCTGCCTGTTCTTTTGTCTTAAATCCTTTATAAATAGCCCCTTTCCAACCTTCTACCTGATTCCGGCACTCCTCCCAACTATTATATATGCCCGGATTAAGACCTATCCAAACAACGTAATATTTACTATCGGAAGAAGACATAAGGAACTACTCTTTAGATTACATACGTTCCGGGACCTCTATACCTAACAGTCCTGTACCAAGTCTCAAAATCTTACCAACGTTTTCAGTAAGCATCAAACGGAACATCTTCAATCCCTGTTCAGGTTCACGCAACACACTGAAATCGTGATAGAACTGATTAAACTCTTTAGCCAAATCATAACAGTAATTAGCTATTACTGATGGATTATAATCAGAAGCAGCCTGAGCAATAACATCCTTAAATTCTGACAGTAACTGAATAATTGCAATCTCCTTATCGGATATCATTATATCGTCAGAGAAAAGACGATTGCTTACATTCAGTCCATCTTCTGCGGCCTTACGCAATATAGAGCGGATACGTGCGTATGTATATTGAATAAAAGGTCCTGTATTTCCATTGAAATCAATAGACTCTTTCGGATTGAAAGTCATATTCTTTCTGGCATCAACCTTTAGAATAAAGTATTTTAACGCACCCATACCTACTATGCGCATTGTATCATCAATTTCCTCTTTTGAAAGACCATTCAATTTACCAAGTTCATCGGATGTAACGCGGGCATTCTCTATCATTTCGTCCATCAAATCATCGGCATCCACCACTGTACCTTCACGGCTCTTCATTTTTCCTTCCGGAAGTTCAACCATACCGTATGAGAAATGAACCAAGTCCTTACCCCACTTGAAACCGAGTTTGTCAAGCAGAATAGACAATACCTGGAAATGATAGTTCTGTTCATTACCTACTACATATATCATTTTATCAATAGGATAATCCTGGAAACGCAATTTTGCAGTACCAATATCCTGAGTCATATAAACCGATGTTCCATCACTGCGAAGCAACAGTTTCTGATCAAGTCCTTCTGCTGCAAGGTCAGCCCAGACAGAACCATCTTCCTTCTTAAAGAAGAATCCCTTTTCCAGACCCTCCATTACCTTTTCTTTACCCTCCAGATATGTTTCAGATTCGTAGTATATCTTATCAAAGCTTACACCTAAACGTTTGTATGTTTCATCAAAGCCGGCATAAACCCAATCATTCATCATTTTCCAAAGCTGTCGAACTTCAGCATCGCCCTGTTCCCAACGCACCAACATATCGTGCGCCTCTTTCATTAAAGGAGACTGCTGTTCAGCTGCTGTTTTAGCCGCTTCTTGTGCTTTTTCGTCCAATTCATCGTAGTTTTTAGGCAACAATGACTTGACTTCTGCGCGATAATGTTTATCAAATTCTACATAGTAATCGCCTATCAAATGGTCACCCTTTTTACCTGTCGATTCCGGAGTAGCGCCATTGCCCCATTTCTGCCAAGCCAGCATTGATTTGCATATATGGATGCCACGATCATTTACAATATTGGTCTTAACAACCTTTGCACCGCTTGCAGCCATAATATTTGCCAAAGCAGCACCCAAAAGATTGTTTCTTACATGACCTAAATGAAGAGGTTTGTTGGTGTTTGGCGATGAATATTCTATCATCACAAGCGGAGAATTATCAGTTGGTTCTGTAAAACCATATTTTTCATCAGAATTTATGTCAGTAAGCACACGCAACCATACCGGTATTGATATAACAATATTCAAAAAACCTTTAATTACGTTATAAGAACTCACTGTCGGCATGTTCTTCTGAAGCCATACTCCAATTTCGGAAGCAGTCATTTCCGGACTCTTTTTTGACATCTTCAAAAATGGGAAAACAACCACTGTGAAGTGTCCCTGAAACTCTTTTTTTGTTTTTTGAAGTTGCACCAAAGCGGGGTCAACATCCTGGTTATACAGGGCCTTTATAGCCTGCACTACCATACTTACCATTATCTCTTCTATTTTCATATACTGATTTTTGCGCCGCGAAGTTACTAAAAAAAAGATTACCTTTGCGCTTCGTACTAAATAAATGGCTATGAACAATATTCCAACTGTTACAAAAAACCTGCTTATTATCAATGTGCTGTTTTATATGGGCACATTGGCATTTCAAAAATATGGTATAGACGTCCACTCTCTATTCGGACTCCACTTCTTTAAGGCATCCGATTTCAGAATATACCAACTTGTAACCTACATGTTTCTGCACGACGGTTTCCAACACATATTTTTCAATATGTTTGCAGTATGGATGTTTGGTCGTGTACTGGAAAATATTTGGGGACCTAAGAAATTCCTGGTATTTTATCTGGTATGCGGAATAGGAGCCGGTATTACACAGGAACTTGTTCAGTGGGCACACTATTCACTCACATTGGCAAATTATGATTCTGTGAATATGGCAGGTAGAATTATTATGATGGACCAATATCTCAATATGATGCTTACAGTAGGTGCATCGGGTGCAGTTTATGGTATTCTGCTTGGATACGGAATGACATTCCCAAATAATCCTATCTTTATTATGCCTTTTCCATTCCCCATAAAAGCCAAGTGGCTTATAATAGGTTACATAGTATTGGAATTGGTACTTGGTTTAAGCAACAACCCCGGAGACAACGTAGCTCATTTTGCCCATTTAGGCGGAATGTTGTTTGGCTATCTTTTAATATTGTATTGGAAAAACAATAGAAAGAAGTATGGAGACATTCATTTCAGATATTAAAGAAAAGTTCCGTTATGGTGACACTCTTACCCGATTAATCCTGATAAATATTGGGGTATTCATTGCCATAGCAGTTGTAAAAGTCATTTTTATTCTGTTAGGGTTAACGAATAACGCCACTTGGAATCACAACTTTGAATGGAGCTGGAATCTTGGTGATTTTTTAGCAAGACCATGGACAATAGCAACCTACATGTTTACCAGTTATGGAGTGTGGCATCTGCTGTTCAATATGTTCACACTGTATTGGTTTGGACAAAGATTTCAGTCGCTCTATACAAATAGCCAATTACGTGGCGTGTATGTATTAGGTGCGTTTTCAGGAATGATATTTTTCACACTTGTATTCAACCTGTTTCCGGGTCTTCAAACCAAAGATTTTCTTTGGACTATGCCCGGAACATCGACAGCAGTAATTGCCATTGCATCTGCCACTGCATTTAGGGCTCCAAATTACATGCAAAAAATACCTCTTATAGGATTTATTCCTATCAAATATCTTGCTATCACTCTTATAGTAACAGACATTGCTCTTATACCTAATATAAATCCTGCAACCGATTTTGCTCATTTGGGTGCAGGTTTGTTAGGTTTTCTGTTTGTAAAAAGCCATAGACATGGCACCGACATTACAAAACCTATAACCTCCATTGCAGTACTGTTAGACAAACTGTTTAGTAAAAAGAAAGATTAATAATGAAACTGATAGGCAAAATAGTAATATCACTGATATTGTTGATCAACATTATTGCTGCCATAATTCTTATAGTGTGCAGTTATGGTTCTTTGACAGCTCCTAAGGGAGATATGCCATTAACATCATTATCGGGACTTGCTTTTCCTATTATTCTTATTATCAACATTTTGTTTATCATTTTCTGGATACTGTTTTGGATTAAAGGTTCTTTAGTGTCCTTAGTAACAATAGTTTTATGTTCAGGCCCCTGTTTGGATTATTTTCCATTAAATTTCAAGGCCGGAAACTATTCCCCAAAAGAGTCTGATTTAAAAATCATATCCTACAACACTGAAGGATTTGGTACAAAGGTTAACAACGATTGGGGAAAAACCAACCCATTATTGTCATATATAACATCGCAAGAAGCTGACATTATCTGTTTGCAAGAGGCATTGATTACCTTAATAGCCCAAAAGAATAAAGATAAAAATTTCTTACCCGAATACCCATATTACGTCTATTCTTCCATAGGCAATATTGCGTGTCTGTCCAAATACCCTATAGTATATTCTGAAGGTATAGGATTTGAAGGAGATACGGGCAATAGTTACCTATATTGTAGAATTGTAGTAAATAGCGATACAATAGCACTTTACAACTGCCATTTGGAATCAAACAGGTTAAGTGAAGAGAATATTGACAAGTATTGGGAATTCTTTAACGACCCCACTGAAAAAGAGAAAATTTCAGGTCCTAAAACAGTGGTAAAAAAGCTCATCACATCATGTAAGGCAAGAGCCACACAAGCTGAAATAATTTCTGACAAAATAAAAGCAGAAAATGCTCAATACACCATAGTATGTGGCGATTTAAATGACACCCCATTATCATATACACACAAACTATTGGAGAAAGAACTTATTGATGTTCATTCAAATAGTGGTATCGGTCCGGGAATTTCATACCACAAACATCATCTGTACTATAGAATAGACCACATTTTTGCAAGCCATAACATCAAAGCGAATAAGTGCTGGATAGACAAGAACATTAAAGATTCCGACCATTACCCAATATGCGCAATCTTAACACTTAATTAGAACCATTTTTTTACATTTCTCCTTTTTTTTCAACAAATCTCTACCTTATAAGGTGTAAAAAGGAAATATTTCTATATATTTGCACCCTTGTAATTAACGGGCTTGAAAATCGTTGGTTTTTGAGCTTGTTTTTGTGATAGACAAATAATAATTAAAAACAAAATAAGTATGCAAAACAAAGGATTCGTAAAGGTGCTTGCAGTAGCATTGACAGTTATCTGTCTCTTCTACCTCTCCTTTACCTTCAGAACCCGCGGCATAGAGAAGAGAGCCGCCGAAAGTCCAATGGGTGAACAGGCCTACCTGGACTCCGTAATGAATGAAAAGGTCTGGTTAGGTATTTATTCATACAAAGAGTGCCGTGAGATGCAGATTGGCCTGGGTCTTGACCTGAAAGGCGGTATGAACGTTATTTTGGAAGTTTCTGTTCCAGATGTTGTTAAGGCCCTTGCAAACAACACTACAGATGCAAACTTCAACGCTGCACTTGCTGCTGCCAAAAAAATTTCAGTAAGCAGCCAGGAAAATTTCGTTGATATTTTTGCCTCACAGTATAATCAGATTGTTCCTAATGGTAAATTAAATGCATTCTTTGCAACTTCACAGTTAAAAGACCGTATCAACGTACAGAGTTCTAACGAAACTGTAATTGAAGTTGTAAAAGAAGAGGTTGAAAATGCCATTGACAACTCATTCAACGTACTCCGCACTCGTATTGACCGTTTCGGTGTTGCTCAGCCAAACATTCAGGAATTGGAAGGCAAGCAGGGTCGTATCATGGTTGAACTTCCGGGTATTAAAGAACCGGAGCGTGTAAGAAAGCTTCTTCAGGGTTCTGCAAACCTTGAATTCTGGGAAACATACGATTATTCAGAATTGGCAGACGCACTTTATGCTATAGATCGTCGTCTTGCAGAGATAGCTTCAACAGAAGATACTGCTAAGGAAGTTCCTGCTACAGAAGAAAATACAACAGAAGAAACAGAAGAAACCGAAAGCGATTTAGCAGCTCTTTTGGGCAACGGAGAAAACAGCAATCTTACTGCTACTCAGTTAGAAGAACTAAAGAAAACCAATCCATTGCTATCAAGACTTAATCCTACAGGTGAAAATCGTTGCGTATTGGGTATAAGCCACTACAATGACACTGCAGCTGTTAACAAAATGTTGACATCAGAAGATGTTAAGACTCTTCTCCCAAGAGATTTGAAACTTGCTTGGGGTGTCAAAGCTATTGACAGCAAAGAACAGTACTACGAACTATATGCTCTTAAGGTTACAAACAAAAATGGTCAGGCAGCAATGACCGGTGAAGCTGTTTCAAATTCATCGGCAGATTTTGATATGCACGGAAGACCTTCTGTTAGCATGACAATGAATACTGAGGGTGCACGCGAATGGGCTAAACTGACAAAACAGAATGTAAACCGCGACATCGCCATTGTTTTGGACGGATACGTATATAGTGCTCCAAATGTAGAAAACGAAATCACAGGTGGTAATTCACAGATTACAGGTTCATTCACTGTAGAAGATACACAAGACTTGGCTAACGTACTTGAATCAGGTAAAATGCCTGCTCCTGCAAAAATCGTACAGGAAGACATAGTAGGTCCTTCACTTGGTCAGGAATCAATCAGACAGGGTTTCATGTCATTTATAGTAGCATTCATCGTATTGATGATTTACATGTGCGCTATGTACGGACTGGTTCCGGGTATGATTGCTAACGGTGCTTTGCTATGTAACCTGTTCTTCACATTGGGTATCCTCACATCATTCCAGGCAGCTCTTACCATGTCAGGTATTGCAGGTATTGTACTTACATTAGGTATGGCAGTGGATGCTAACGTGCTTATCTACGAACGTACAAAAGAAGAGTTGAAAGCCGGCAAGAGTGTTGCTTCTGCTATTGCAGATGGTTACAAGAATGCTTTCTCAGCTATCTTCGACTCAAACTTCACATCTATCATCACCGGTATTATCCTGTTCTATTTTGGTACAGGTCCTATCCGTGGTTTCGCTACCACACTTATCATCGGTATTATCTGTTCATTCTTTACAGCTGTATTCCTGACAAGAATTGTTTACGAACACTATCTTGGAAAGGGTAAGTTGCAGAACCTTACATTCACAACAGGTATCTCAAAGAATTTGATGCAGAACACAAAAATCAAGTTTATGGAGATTTCAAAGAAATCGTCTATAGTATTCGGTATTTTTGCAGTTGTTTGTCTGGCATTTATGCTGACACGCGGTCTTAGCAAGAGTATTGACTTTACCGGTGGTAGAAACTTTGTTATTCAGTTTGAACAGCCTGTTGAACCGGAAGAAGTTCGCAATATTTTGGAAGGAGTTATTACAGAAGATAATGTAAGCGCTATTGCTCTTGGTACAGATCACAAAACCATCCGCGTAAGTACCAACTATCGTATTGAGGAAGATTCCGAAAACATTGATGCTGAAATTGAAGAATTCTTGTTCACTTCTTTGAAAGCAGCAGGAAAATTAAGTGCAGATCTTGATTTGGCTACATTCATAGACAGAGACAACCGTGCAGGTGGTTCTATCATCAGTTCACAAAAGGTAGGTCCAAGTATTGCCGAAGATATTACAAAGGGTGCTATCATCTCTGTAATTTTAGCGCTTGTTGCAATCTTCCTATACATTTTGTTAAGATTTAGAAATGTTGCTTACTCAGTAGGTGCTATCGTAGCATTAGGACTGGACACCTTATTTATAATGGGTCTCTATTCAATATGTTGGGGATGGATGCCATTCTCACTTGAGATTGACCAGACATTTATAGGTGCTATTCTGACAGCTATTGGTTATTCTATCAACGATAAGGTGGTTGTATTTGACCGTATTCGTGAATATACTCACCTATATCCAAAACGTGATAAGAAACAGTTGTTCAACGATGCTATCAATACAACTTTAGCACGTACCATCAACACATCACTAAGTACTTTGATAGTTCTTTTGGCTATCTTCTTCTTGGGTGGTGACAGCATTCGTAGCTTTGCATTTGCAATGATACTTGGTGTTGTATTCGGTACTTGTTCATCAATCTTTATTGCTGCTCCTACAGCATACAGCATTATCAGAAAGAAATAATCAACACATTGATTATATAGAAAACGCTCCCAAATTCTGGGAGCGTTTTTTTGTAACACTTATTTTTTGTGATAAATCTCAAATTTATTTGCACACGTTTTGAAAATTTATTCTTATAATTGCAAATCAACAAACTTAATTACATTTATTATGAGACAGTTCTTTATAAAAAACAAGTTTAATGCATTGGTATTAACTCTTGCATTTTTTACATCTTTATCTGCTTTTGCGCAACAAGATGGTTATCCAGAATTTGAAGACAGTAAGATGTGGATATATGAAGATGGCAGCGCCAAAGTGCTTACATTCGACGGTGTAGAAGCTACTATGCCATTAAAAAAGGTTGCCAAGTATCTTAAAAAGTACAAAGGTTACAACACCACCAGAATGTCAATTAGAATAGAAGACGAAAGTACAAAACTAAGTAGCGTAATGCCATTGGCAAAACAGCTCAAAAAAGCCGGTATAAAAGTGGCAGTTGCGAACAACGATGATATGTTTCAGAGTATGACTATGCCTGAATACAGACGAGCCTACATCTACGACGAAGGAGACGGATATTATAAATTTGAATTGAATTGCAATGATCAGAATAGCATTAGGAGTGGAAACAACATTATGATTGGAATATCATCTCCTAAATCACATAAAAACATCTCTATAATTGGTGATTTAAAAATGATGAAAGAATGGATTTCAATGTTCGATGGTCACGGCATAGCTATATTCCCGAAAGACATGCCATATTCTGATGTGCAACAGATGGCAGAAACAGCTTGGAAATCGGGCATAGGTCAGGTATCTCTTATTACAACAGACCACGATATGACCAGATTTACCAACTATCCAAACTACATAACACTCATACCACAAAACAGCGACTGGAACAAAACATATCCTAAACATAGTGCAACAGAAATTATAAAACTACGCAAAGAAGAACTTTCTGCTTCCAATTATTCAACTGATAATGATAGAGAAAGAATAGACCATCCCCTTACACAATACAACACAAACTCGTTATTCTTTAATCCTACTCAAGTAATTTCAAACGACAAGGAATTTGTACTTGGTGTAAAAGCTACGCAGGGCAATGACTTATGGATTACCGGAAAAAACGGTCTTGAATTGAGGGCAGGTGGTAAAACCTATAAACAGACAGGCTACAAAGGTATAGATGGTTTTGAAGATGTATATTATTGGGCTCCTATTGCAGGATCATTTAACGAAATATTAACCTTTGAACCTATCCCTGCCGACGTTGCATCGGTAGATATCTACGATAGCAGTGACAACAGTTTGGTTATTAAAGGATTGGAAGTTTCCAGTGAATACAAGAACATAGAACAGCCTGTATCTTCATTAGTAACCGGTCACTACATATTCAAATTTAAAGGCGAACACGATATGTTAGATGTATTAAGCATTGAAAGAGCTGAATTCTCATCTACAGAAACCACTCTCTATATGCAGATGTCCATAATGGAACCACATTCATTCAAAGGACACGTAGGCAGTGATTTCACCCTGACCTTCCCTAACGGCAAAGAATTAAAAGCCATAAGATACGAAGGTGTAGAAACCGATGTCGATTTCAACAGAGGCGGAGACCACGTAACTACATACTTCCAGATTGTATTCCCACACATTTCCGATACAGAATGGCCATTGCATAATAGTTCGGATATTCCTGAAGAAGATATTATCAGACCGGTACTGAAAGGAACCCTATGCCACGAAAAAATTGAGATGGAATTACACAGATCGATAAACTATAGGCCACAATCCTATATAATTCGCCTTGAATAAGAGTAAAAACATATATGCATAAGGTGGTGCACTTATAAAGGTGTACCACCTTATTTTATTATACTGCTTTCATCTTCTTTGAAATAATGTATAATTATTTGCATATTTATTCATATATACAATATTTTCAGAGTTTTTCGTATAAAATATGCAAAATATGATACAAGAAATGAATTATTTTAGTAATTTTGCAACGTCAAAAATGAAAAAATATTCAACTATATAGATATTATGACTGTAAAAGAATTAGATCAGGTAGTAGTACGCTTTTCAGGTGACTCAGGAGATGGAATGCAACTTGCAGGAAATATCTTCTCTACAGTATCGGCTACTGTAGGCAACAGTATCTGTACATTTCCGGATTATCCGGCTGACATCCGCGCTCCGCAAGGCTCGCTGACTGGTGTTTCAGGTTTTCAGGTACATATAGGCGCCGACAAGGTATTTACACCGGGCGACAAGTGCAACGTGCTGGTAGCTATGAATCCGGCAGCTCTAAAAACACAGTACAAGTTCTGTGCATCGGACGCAGTAATCATTGTAGATACCGATGCATTTGGTGCAAAAGACCTTGAAAAAGCTGAATTTAAGACAGATAACCCATTCGAAGAGATGGGTATTAAAAATACAGTTATCCAGGCTCCTATCTCTACTATGTGTAAAGAGAGTCTGAAAGATAGCGGTATGGACAACAAATCTATCCTGAAATGTAGAAATATTTTTGCTGTAGGATTGGTATGCTGGTTGTTTGACCGTAAGCTCTCACTGGCAGAAGATATGTTGAGATCTAAATTTGCCAAGAAACCTGCTATTGCAGAGGCAAACATTAAAATACTTAATGACGGTTACAACTACGGCCATAATGTAGCTGCTAACGGAGCTACAGTTTATCGCATAGAATCTGACGCAAAAGAGAAAGGCCGTTATATGGACATTAACGGTAACAAAGCTACCGCATACGGTCTTATTGCAGCGGCAGAAAAATCAGGATTGCAGCTATATTTAGGTTCATATCCTATTACACCTGCTACAGATATTCTGCACGAACTTTCCAAACAGAAATCACTGGGTGTTATCACCGTTCAGTGTGAAGATGAAATAGCAGGTTGCGCTTCTGCATTGGGAGCTTCATACGCAGGTGCATTGGCAGTAACCACCACATCGGGACCCGGTATCTGCCTAAAGAGCGAAGCCATGAATCTGGCTGTTATAGCAGAACTTCCATTGGTTGTTATAGATGTTCAACGTGGCGGTCCGTCAACAGGTCTCCCAACCAAGAGCGAACAGACAGACCTGCTTCAAGTACTGTTTGGAAGAAACGGCGAAAGTCCAATGCCTGTTATTGCTGCAACCACTCCTACAGACTGTTTTGATGCAGCTTATCAGGCAGCAAAAATAGCATTGGAATATATGACACCGGTTGTACTTCTTACCGACGCATTTATAGCAAACGGTTCAGCAGCATGGAAACTGCCAAATCTGGACGAATATCCTGAAATAAAAGCACCATTTGTAACTCCCGATATGGCAGGTAACTGGACACCATACATGCGTAATCCTGAAACAGGCGCACGCTATTGGGCAATTCCAGGAACAGAGGGCTTTATGCATCGCATAGGCGGTTTGGAAAAGAGCGCAGCAACAGGTGCTATATCAAACGACCCTGAAAATCACCATCAGATGACATTGACACGTCAGGCAAAGGTAGATAATATTAAAGTGCCCGATTTAGTTGTAGAGGGCAACCCTGATGCAGACCTGTTGGTCGTTGGTTTTGGTGGCACATACGGTCATCTGCTGTCAGCGGTTAACGAAATGAACGCAAACGGCAACAAAGCAGCATTAGCACACTTCAAGTACCTGAATCCGCTGCCAAAAAATACTGCAGAAGTACTTAAAAAGTACAAGAAGGTAGTTGTGGCAGAACAGAACCTTGGACAGTTAGCTGCATATTTGAGAATGAAGATAGAGGGTATTAAGTTGGAACAGTTCAACGAAGTTAAAGGACAGCCTTTTGCAACCTCTACTTTAGTAAACTATTTTACAGAACTTATAAAGAAATAAGATATGGCAAACGAATGTAAATATACTGCACAGGATTTCAAAGCAGGACAACCACGTTGGTGTCCGGGCTGTGGTGACCATGCTCTACTTGCAGCACTGCACAAAGCAATGGCAGAAATAGGCGTAGCCCCACATAACACCGCTGTAATATCAGGTATAGGTTGCTCTTCAAGATTGCCATACTATATGAACACCTACGGTTTTCACACCATACATGGCCGTGCCGCAGCTATTGCAACAGGTGCAAAAGTGGCAAATCCCGATTTAACCATTTGGCAGATTTCAGGTGATGGCGATGGATTGGCTATAGGTGGTAACCACTTTATACATGCAATGCGTCGTAACATAGACCTGAATATGATTCTTCTGAATAACCGCGTATATGGTCTTACCAAAGGTCAGTATTCACCTACATCGGTACGTGGTTTTGTAAGTAAATCATCACCATACGGCACAGTAGAAGATCCATTCCGCCCCGCAGAACTCTGCTTTGGCGCACGCGGACACTTCTTTGCACGCTGCGTAGCTGTAGATGCTCCCGGTTGTGTAGATGTTCTAAAGGCAGCTGCAAAACATAAAGGTGCGTCTGTTACAGAGGTGCTTCAGAACTGCGTAATCTTTAATGACGGTACACACGCTGATGTTTATACAAAAGAGGGACGTGCCAAAAACGCCATCTACCTAAAGCATGGAGAACCAATGTTGTTTGGTGAAAACAATGAATTTGGTTTGATGCAGGAAGGTTTTGGACTGAAAGTTGTAAAACTGGGCGAAAACGGAATAACCGAAAAAGATATTCTGGTACACGATGCACATTGTGAAGATTGCACACTGCAACTGAAACTCGCTATGATGGAAGGCCCGGATTTCCCTGTAGCACTTGGTGTAATACGCGATGTTGATGCTCCTACCTACAACGATGCTGTTCATCAGCAGATAGAAGAGGTAAAACAGCAGAAGAAGTACCACACATTTGCCGAACTGCTTGAAACCAACGACATTTGGGAGGTTAAGTAACTATACTTAAAACATATATAACTTAGAATTAGTCTTCAAATTGAGGACTAATTCTTTTTTTATATCAACCACTTTTGTAACTTTGGTAAAAATTTATCATTATGACAGTAAAAGAAAGAATAGAAAACTTGCGTAATTATATGCAACAGTGGGGTTGGAGTGCAGCAATTATAAGTGGTTCAGATCCTCACAACAGCGAATATACACCGGAAAGATGGCGTCAGAGAGCCTTTATAAGCGGTTTTACAGGTTCAGCCGGTACAGTAATAGTAACTATGGACCATGCAGGTCTGTGGACCGATTCACGCTATTTTATTCAGGCGAACAAAGAATTAGAGGGTAGCGGAGTGGAACTGCACAAAGTTTCACAACCTGACAGCACGGAGTGGTGCAGTTGGCTGGGCAACAACCTGCCAAATGGTGGAACAGTAGGCATAGACGGACTATGTATGAGCAGTGCCGTTGTTGCAGAGATTGAAGAGTGTATAGCATCTGCAAACGGAAAGATAGAATCAAAAGCAGACTATCTAAACGAAATTTGGACAGACAGACCATCACTTCCACTAGAAAAAATCTGGCTGCACGACGTTAAATTTGCAGGTCGTCCCGTATCGGACAAACTGCAATGGCTGCGAATGCTTATGGCCGATGCTGAATGTAATTATATGCTTATCACCTGTTTGGACCAGGTAGCCTGGTTACTAAACATACGTTCTGCCGATGTTGCATACTGCCCGTTTGTTATCTCTTATCTGCTGGTAGATACAGAAAAGGCAGTGCTATTTGTAGAGACAAGTAAAGTTACTCCGGAAGTATCGGATGCATTTTCAGCCGATGCTATAGATGTACTACCGTATTCTGATGTTGCGCAGTACATTACAAATCTGCAACCTGACGGGAATATATTCATAGATCCACAAACCTTGAACTTTGAACTTGAACTGGCTGTTAAAGCAGCTTTCAAAGAGAATATAGTATGCGGAACATCGCCTGTAGAGCTGGAAAAATCACTTAAAAACAAGGTAGAACAAGAGGGATTCAAACAGGCATATATTCGTGACGGAATAGCACAGACACGTTTCTTCCACTGGCTGGAAGATGCCATGGCAGCAGGTACTACACTAACAGAATGCGATGTAGCCGATAAACTGCACGAATTCCGCGCAGAACAGCCTGGCTTTATTGATGAAAGTTTCCATACAATCTCAGCATACGGAGAGAATGCAGCACTTCCACACTATTCAACCGAACCGGGCAAAGACGCAACACTGAAGCCTTGCGGTCTCTATCTGGTAGATAGCGGAGCTCACTACGACTGCGGTACAACCGATATTACCCGCACCATTCCATTGGGCCCAACCACAGAACTGGAAAAAACAGACTATACTCTGAACATGAAAGCCATGATTAATTTGGCTACCATCATATTCCCGGAAGGAACTCCCGGCTGCCGTTTGGATGCAGTATGCAGACGTCCGTTATGGCTTACTATGCGTAACTACGGACACGGTACAGGACATGGCGTAGGAAATCTGCTTTCAGTACACGAAGGTCCGCAAACCATACGTCAGAATATGAAAGACCAGCCGCTTATGCCGGGTATGATAACTTCTGACGAACCGGGTGTATATCGCGAAGGCAGTCATGGCATACGTCACGAAAACATGATAATCTGCGTTCCCGCAGGCGAAAACGAATTTGGCAAATGGTTAAAGTTCGAAACCATTACCAGAACCTATTTCGACACAGGCGCTATCATTCCTGAACTACTTACAGACGAAGAACGCGAATGGCTGAACAGCTTTAACAAAACTGTTTTCGACACCTTGAAACCGTATCTTTCAACAGAAGATTCAGATTGGTTAAAGAGCAAAACAAAAGCAATCTAAATTACAATAGCTTAAACAAATTATGAAAAAAATCAAACTCTTAACTTTAAGTTTTTGCCTCTTGCTTATAGGTAGTGTGTATGTGAGTGCAGACAATAATGTTAATGATGATATGAGTTTAATTCAGATTGATATTGACAAAGCCACTGAACATACTAATTGGTCAGCTGTTATGGATACCACATATTTCCATCCTGTTGTATTAGAAACTACTGATGATTGTTTAATAGGTGAAGTTTTGAAAATAATCTATGAAGACGATATGTTGATAGTGGCCGATAATATGTCACATAGTGTATTCTTTTTCAATACAGAAGGAAAGTTTCTTAATAGCATCTGTAAAATAGGACGAGGTCCTGATGAGTATTTTGAGCTGACAGACATAAGTGTAAAAGATGGTAAGGTGTGGTTACTTGATAATATTTCTTGTAAAGTACTTTGCTATGATTATACTGGTAAAATGCTACATAAGTTTGAAACTCAAGGTGGTGTAAGCATTCAGGCTCTTGAAAACAGCATTCTTATAGGCGATGTCTGGGGAGGTGTAGCTGCCGGCGGAAAATATTTGCTTTCTGAATATAATTTTGAAGGTAATCAAGTAGGTAAATATATTCCATATTCAGCAATCGATATGTTTCGTGATTCAGGTGATTGGCAACCGTTTTTTGCATTCAATAATAATAGTGTTGACTATTTAGTGTCATCAAAGAATATCGTATATCATTATGAAAATGGTATAGTAACTCAGAAATACAATATTGATTTTGGACGTTATAATCTGCCAAACCGCTTAGCTATTCGTGGTAATGCTGCAATTATTGATCGCCCGGAATACAATAAATGTGTTTTAGGCGTAGATAAAATATCTGAGAGTTCAACATATCGTTTTATAGAATTTCGTAAGGGAACTTCACCTTATTTTTGCATTGTTGATAAATATACTAATTCGGTTATATCACTCTCAACAGATAAAACAAATACTGTTTTTCAAACTCCTCGTGGAACAAAAAATATAGTATATAAAGATTATCTGTTGTCTTACCATAGTGGAATTGAGTTATATCAACTTCGTGAATACATCTGGAAGGTGAATCCTGAAAATATAAAGGGTAAAGGAATTGATTTATACAACATAAGTCAAGGACTCTCTGCAGATGATAATGGAGTTGTATTAATGATGAAACTAAAACACTAATGAATTTAATTCATTCCTAAAAATAAGTAAATATGAAACTATTTGTAGTTGTTGTAAATTGTTTAATAATAGCAACATCGTGTGTAAATAAAATTGATTCCAACTATGTAGATCCGTATCAAAACGATAATATAGACTGGCTGTTTGAATCATATAGTATTACTCCATTGGAAACAACTGACGATTGTCTTATTTCTGAAATTTCGAAAATAAAGTTATACAATGATAAGTACTATATTTTAGACGGTAAAAAAGCTATTTTGGTATTTGATAAAAATGGTATGTTTTTAGGAAAAGTCTCTCATGTAGGACGAGGTCATGGTGAATATATTGAGATCTCTTCTTTTGATGTTCATCAAGATAATATATATGTGTTATCGCGTTCAAGCCAATCAATTAACATATATTCAGAAGATGGTAATTTTATAGATAAAATTGAGCTTAACGACTATTATTGTGATATGATTACAACAGATCATTCTATTGTATTGAGTTCAAATTATTCCAACAACACGTTAAAGAATTTTGTTGAAATTTCATACGATGGAAGAGTATTGAAAGAATGGGATGATTTTGAAGTAAATATTAGTTACTCTAGTGGTAATAATAGTTTCTGCCATACGGATGATGGTTTTTTCTATTTTAAGCCATTTGATCATACCATATATAAATACACCAATTCAGAACATAGTATATTTGCTCATTATTCTTTCAAAAGTAAAGAAAAGTATTCTTTAAGTAATACTCAAGATATCATGTACATGGCAGAAAACACAAAGAATAAAGAATATGTAAGATGTTTTGAATCCGTAGGTCTAATAGACAGCACATTGCTCATATTATATCCTATGTATTTAGAAGAATATGGTATATGTAATTTCTTGCTTATAGACAAATTAGATGATAATACTATTTATAATTATTGTATAAGTACAGAAGGTATTCCATCTGCTCCTTTTGTTGGCCAAAATCTTATTATTTCAAATAATATGTTAGTTGGAACTATGCCGGCATTTGTAGCCAAAGATATAGCAAGTCATACAGGTCTTACAAATCCCGAAATACAGAATTTGAATGAGACAGACAATCCAATTATTATTTGCCATCACCTATCGTTATAATGCATGAGTAGATTAATTTGTTTTACTATTATATTAATTTCATTAATTATCGTTGATTATGAGATCTAGGACTCGACATCTTTATATATTCTTCTTAGCATTTGTGTAAGAGAACTAAAATCAACTTTTAGGTGCAATTGATTATAGGTTTAAGCTTCAAAAACAACATATAATTAGCCAAATCTCCTATTTTTTATGCGATTTGGCAAATTATATCGATTATTTTGCACTATATTTTTGGAACCTAGATTCAACTTTTAGGTGCAATTGATTATAGGTTTATATGTCCCGGCAGATCTGGAGATCTGCCGGAACATAGACATATTAAGTTTTATTCGCGGTTCATCCAAACCAACATATTGCCGTTGCCTCTGTGCGCCCAAGCATAATATGGTATAAGTTTTAGTTTAACCTCTTTTGCGTTACGCACATTACCGGTGTAATTCTCTTTTGCAGTAGTTTCAAGCATATTCATCTTATACTCTTTACCTTCAACCTGCATTGAAGATGAAACCACACTGAACTTTGCGTTTGCAGGAAGAACGGTGTTCAGTACATTATGGTTGTTATCTGCCCACTCGGCGCAATATACAATAGGACCGCGCTCTATAGCTATCTTACCCCTATCTTCACGTACCTGCGGGTGAGCTGTTACTACTCGAGGTTCCATATCGAATTCCACATTTACCTTATCGCCCTTCTTCCACTTTCTATCTATTACAAAGTATCCATTTACTAATTCACTTTCTACTTCCTGACCATTAACGGTAATTTTATAGCCTAACTTTTTGTTATCGGCATAGCTGTATAAATCTGTTGGTACAACCTGATTTCTTACCCAACCGGGAATTCGGATATTCAGAGCAAAGGCCGATGCCGGTGCTTTGTTTACTGCTATCTCTACATTGCCATCCCAAGGGTAGTTTGTAGTCTGTGTCAGCTCCACATTTCTGCCATTAACCTTTGTATTCAAGGTGTTTGACACGAACAGATTAACGTAGATTTTGCTATCATCGGAAGCATATACATAGCCAGGTACAGAAGGTATGAAACGGCAGATATTACTTGGGCAACATGCGCAGCCAAACCAAGCCTGTCGCTGATGCTGACCATGTGATTCCAATGGGTTTGGATAGAAGAATCCGCCACCATCTAAACTTACACCGCTTATTACACCGTTATATAAAGCACGCTCCAAAACATCAAAATACTTTGAATCGCCATGTAGCAAGAAGAGTCTGTAGTTGGTATAAACATTTGCAATAGCTGCACAGGTTTCGCAGTAACCGTTCATATTTGGCAGTTCATAGTTTCCGGCAAAACCTTCGTTAGCACCTGTAGAACCTATACCGCCTGTCAGATACATCTTTTTACCAACCATATTATCCCAAATTCTGTCTATGGCGTCTATATAAGATTTATCGCCTGTAAGAGCTGCAACATCGGCCATACCGGAATACATATAGCCGGCACGAACTGCATGACCCACTGCTTCATCTTGTTCCAGAACCGGTTTATGTGACTGGTCATACGGATCTTTTCTGGCTGTATAACCTTTATTGTCTAGGAATAACTTAGCTTCGTCCAAATATTTCTTATCGCCTGTAATCAGATAGAGCTTTGCCAATGCCATTTCCGGAATCTGATGTCCAGGAACGACCACCTTCTGACCTTCACCATAACCTATTTCACGGCATACACAATCTGCGTAACGTATAGCTATATCCAGGAACTTTCTGCTGCCTGTAGCCTGATAATGCGCAATAGCGCCCTCTACCATGTGTCCTAAATTGTAGAGTTCGTGGCTACCGCTCTCTTCGCCCGACCAACGTGTAGGACCTGACCAATCGTGCGGATGAGCAGGGTTCATAGTACGTGCAGTGTATAGATAGCCATCGGGTTCCTGCGCTGCTGCTACTATATCCAAAACACTGTCTATATATGCTTCAAGTTCTGCATCGGGGAATGTCTGTAGCAGATAGCTTGCGCCTTCTATGGTTTTGTAAACATCTGTATCGTCAAACGGGAATTGAGTAGGACGATAATTACTGCTATTGTCTCCACGCGCAGTTTCTGCCATCTTAGCAGCTGCATTTTCAAAGTTTGTATAACGGTCTGTCTCTTCGCATTTGCTGAATGCTAAAGGAATGGTTACTTCCCTACTCTGGCGTATCCTTTCGCCCCAGAAACTATTCTCTACTACCTTTACAGATGTAAAAGGAACATTCTGTATAGGATAACTTGGTTTCTCGTTTTTAGCACTGATGCCTGCTGCTACACACAGGGCAAGCGCAATAGTTGAAATTCTCTTATGCATAATCTATTGTCAGTATAGTTTTAAATGTTTGTATCTTAATTTTGAGCAAACTTACTAAAATATGACAGAAAAGCAGTATCTTCGTGGCGGAATATTCACATTTTAATTCTGCCTCTGTAGTTCAATGGATAGAACGAAAGTTTCCTAAACTTTAAATTTGGGTTCGATTCCCAGCGGAGGTACCACAAAGCCCACCAAAAATCTCCACAGAATTCAGCATAGAAGATAGGAATTTTATATATTGCAGTGCGTAAAAATAATCACCCCACTGCATAAATTGCTTAGCCGCAACACGCAGTCTCAAAGAGAGCAATGACTGGGAGAGCGTAATGATGAAGTAGATTTTAATCAACAAAAAAACGTATTTACAGCTAAAAATACACTGAAACCTTCGGAAATCTTGCCAAAATAAATAGATTTCCGAAGGTTTCAAGCTATTTTTTCATCAAATCAAAGTTGTAATTCAAAATTAAAAAATAACTTTGCCATTGTAATTAATACACTAGATTTACAAATCATGCTCATAGGTCGTGAAAAAGAAAAAACAGAATTATTAGATGCACTTAATTCAGATGCATCCGAGTTTGTTGCCATATATGGTAGGCGTAGAGTTGGCAAAACATACCTGATACGTGAAACTTTCAACTATCAATTTGCTTTCCAGCATACTGGAATACTTAACGCTCCTCTCAAAGAGCAGCTTAAGGAGTTTAGGCAATCGCTTTATAATGTAGGAATGAAGAAAAGTGCTTTACCGCAATCATGGAGTGATGCCTTCCATCTGCTTGAAGATTGGCTAAGCAACCTTCCTGAAGGCAAAAAGATAGTATTTATAGATGAGTTACCTTGGATGGACACTCCCCGCTCAAACTTTATACGAGCTCTTGATCATTTTTGGAATGGTTGGGCAACAACACGTCGCGACATACTATTGATAGTATGCGGCAGCGCTACATCATGGATAATAGACAACATCATCATGAACTATGGGGGACTTCACAATCGTCTTACTAAGAAGATTCACTTACGTCCATTTACACTAAGCGAATGTGAAAACTATAGTAGAAGCTTAAATCTCGGTTATACAAAGAGGAATATAATGGAAGCCTACATGGCAATAGGTGGCATCCCTTATTACTGGAGTTTCATGAAGAAAGGTCAAAGTGTAGCACAGAACTTTGACCACATGTTTTTTGATGAAGATGGTGAAATGACAATGGAATATGATGCGCTATATGCTTCCCTTTTTAATAATCCAACTACACACATATCAATCATTCAAGCTTTAGCAACAAAGAAAATTGGATTGACACGATATGACATTCTCAAGAAAGCTAAATTAAAAGATTCGGGTGTATTCAACAAGGCTTTAAAGGAACTGGAACAATGTGGATTTATCAGGAAGTACACATGTATTGGAAAGAAAGTGAAAGATTCTGTTTATCAACTTATAGACAATTTCACATTATTCTACTTCCAATTTATGATGAAAAACAATAATGGCGACAAGCATTTCTGGACAACAATGTATAATTCACCGCTCCATAACACATGGGCCGGACTTGCATTTGAACGAGTATGCCTACAGCACATTGAACAAATTAAAAAAGCACTCGGATTTAGCGCAGTCATCAGTACCGCACATGCATGGCCACGCAAAGAAGCGCAAATTGACTTGCTCATTGACAGAAATGATGATACAATTAATATTTGTGAGATGAAATATAGCAAGAGCCTATATCATCTTACAGAGGAGGAAACATTAAAGATGCAACAGCGTCTGGATTTATTTCGTGAAGAGACCGGCACAACTAAGTCTATTCACCAGACACTGATAACTTCTTACGGTGTTACTTCCAATTCAAATACCAATCATATTCAGAGTATGCTAACAATGGATGACTTATTCCAAAAATAGATAGTTATGAAGAAAAAGTTATTTTTATCATTGTTGGCTATGCTGTGTTTATCTATGTCATCATGCTATGCACAGCAGGTTATTTCAGAAACAAATTTATTTGAATGGGCTAATGGGAATATTGTTCCCAAAAGTATCTTCATAGAATTAGATGACCAGCCTAGTGAAAACTCATTAGAATCTGTTGGATACACACCAAATACATATCATTCATTTTCTATTAGTTCCCTAAATAGCAATTATAATTATACTATTCAGATTAAAGGACAGGGGATAGAAGATGAAACAAAACGTTATGAATTGTTTACCATTACAGACAACAATGGCAATACCATATATAAAAGATTCGGTTATGATCCCTTAACCACAACCCAATGGTTAAGTGGTGATGATAATGACACAAACTACTTTAGAAAGATAGATTTGAACGAAGACTGTTTTGCCTTGATTTTTGCCGGTTGGTTCTTTGGTTACGGAAGTGAATCTGGTGAAATGATTATTGTCATTGTAAATAAGAATGTTGCAACACTTGTTTATGATGGCAATGCTGTAGCCATATCGCCTACTAATTTTGATTCTAATTATTTTTCTATGGATTATGTAAAAGATGCAGAGAATTTAAGGAATCAAGAAACTGGCGAAATGGAGATTACACCTGCTAAGCTTGCAGGACGCACCAAGTACACACTATACAAAGAGGGCGATATGCTTAAAATCAGAGAGTGGAGATAAGAATATATGGTACAAAAGGTTATTCAAATCTCATTTATATCTTTAGTCTGTCTTTCATCGCTTGTTAGCAGTGTAATGTTTGATTCAGACACAATAATATTAATATTTATCGGAATAATAGCATTATTAGGCATAACTCTATCAGTATTAGTTACGGTTCAAGTAAAATTGAATCAGTTGTGTTTTATTATTAATTTGAACAAAGATTGTTTTGCTGATTATTAAATACCCATTATATTTGCTGAACAAAAATGCGTATATACGCAATAATATTCAACAAAGCTATGGAGATAAAGCGTGATTTATACCTAAACAAACTCATAAGGAGTATGCACAACGGAATGATAAAGGTTGTAACCGGAATCCGTCGTTGTGGAAAGTCGTATTTGCTTTTCAACTTGTTTAGTAATTATCTAAAAACTCAGGGAGTAGATGATGAGCATATAATCAAAGTTGATTTAGAAGACCGTCGTAACAAGAAGTTGCGAAACCCTGATGCCTTGCTCGAATACATTGATGCTCGCATAGCAAAAGAGGGAATACACTATGTGATGCTTGATGAGGTACAATGGGTGGATGAGTTTGAAGATGTATTGAACAGCTATCTAAAAATACCCAATGTTGATGTATATGTGACAGGTAGTAACTCCAAGTTTTTGTCGAGCGATGTCATTACCGAATTTCGAGGTCGTGGCGATGAAATAAAGGTTGCACCGCTATCGTTCAGCGAATATTTCTCCGTATTCAATGGCTCCCGCGAGGAGGCAATGGAAGAGTATATGACCTTTGGAGGGCTTCCAAAGATAGCTACCATGCAAACTAACGAAGAGAAAATAAAATATCTTCAAACACTCTTCAAGAAAACATATATTACCGATATATTGGATAGATATAAAATCAAGAACGAAGGGGAATTGGAGGAACTCATCAATATTCTTGCATCTTCAATCGGTGGTCTTATCAACCCAAATAAGTTGGTAAACACCTTCAAGTCGGTAAAGAATGTTTCCATCTCTCCCAATACCGTGAGTTTCTACCTTGAAATACTGCAAGAGGTATTTATGGTAGAAAAGTCTATACGCTACGATATAAAAGGGAAGAAATATATTGACACTCCAGCCAAGTATTACTTTGCCGATTTAGGTTTGCGTAATGCCCGTATCAACTTCCGTCAGCACGAAGTAACTCACCTAATGGAGAACCTTATCTATAATGAGCTTCGTATTCGTGAATTATTGGTTGATGTGGGTGTAGTAGTGGTAAATACCAAAAATGAAGAGGGCAAGAGCCAACGCAAACAATTGGAGGTTGATTTTGTATGTAACGAAGGCAGTAAGCGTTGCTATATACAATCGGCACTGCGGTTGCCAAACGAAGAGAAACGAGAGCAGGAATTACGCTCGCTGATGAATATATCGGATAACTTTCAGAAGTTTGTAATTACCGAAGACCCGATAAAACGCTATCAAAACGAAAACGGAGTGGTATTTATGAACATTTATGAATTCCTGCTCGATAAAGATAGTTTGAAAGTTTAAGCCAATAAGTAAAATCAGAGAGTGGAGATAGGAATTTATACAAGAATCATTCACTTCACAGAAAAAATGTGTAAGTTTGCACATTATATAATTAAAACAGCACGATTATGACATTTTGCAAACAGAGCATAGAGATTTTCAATCAGGCAATAAATGATTATCACCAGTTTGATAATGTAGATACACCTATCAATAACCCTTTCCAGGAAAAAAGCATAGAGTTCTACCTGTACCTTAAAAACTGGATTGATACTGTTCAGTGGCATTTGGAAGATATTATAAGAGACCCTGCCATTGATCCTGTAGAAGCTCTTCAGATTAAGCGCAGAATAGACCGTTCCAACCAGGAACGTACAGATTTGGTTGAGATGATAGACAGCTATTTCCTGCAGAAGTTTGCAAATGTTGAAATAAAAGCAGACGCTACCATCAACACTGAAAGCCCGGCATGGGCTATAGACCGTTTGTCTATTCTCCAGCTGAAGATATACCACATGCGTATTGAGGCTAACAGAGAAGACAGTCCGGAAGAACAGCGCAAACGTTGTGCAGAAAAGCTTGCAGTATTGCTTGAACAGGAAAAAGACCTGACCAGCGCCATAGATATGCTGCTTGCCGATATGGAAGCCGGAAATAAGTATATGAAGGTCTATAAGCAGATGAAGATGTACAACGATCCTTCTTTGAATCCTGTACTCTACGCTCAAAATGGTTCAAACAAATAAAAAGACTCCTAGGAACGTACTGATTATACGTTTTTCTGCCATAGGCGACGTTGTAATGATGTTGCCTATTGTGCATTCTGTGGCAGAAGCATATCCCAATACACAGTTTACTGTTCTCAGCCAGAAGAGATTTGCCCCTGTATTTGCAATGCTTCCTGCAAATGTAACATTTATGGGTGTTGACCTAAAACATGATTACAACGGAATGGCAGGCATAAACAAGCTGTACAAAGAGCTGAAAGTGAAGAACTTTGATGCTGTGGCAAATCTGCATGGTGTATTGAGAACAAACATATTGGCTACCAGATTTACGCTGAATGGCGGAACAAAAGTGCGTTCTATTAAGAAAAGGCGCCTGCAAAGACAGAAACTGACCAGGAAGTTTTGCAAGAACCTTACCCCCCAACTTCCCACCACAGAAAAATACAAAAGCGTACTGCAGAAATTGGGGTTCAACTTTAATATTACATTCAAATCCATATTTGGCAATAACAAGGGCGATTTGTCAAAGATAGAGCAGTTTACAGGAAAGAAAGAGTGCCACTGGATAGGAATTGCACCATTTGCTGCCCACAAAGGCAAGATTTATCCATTAGAGAAGATGGAAAAAGTGGTGGCTGAACTATGCAAAAAAGCCCACACAAAAATTTTTCTCTTTGCATACGGAAAGGAACAGGAGCAGATAAAGACATGGACTGAGAAATATCCATCAATAACTATTGTAGGCGGACAGTTGAATATGCAGGAAGAGCTTATTCTTATGAGCCATTTGGATGTTATGCTGGCTATGGATTCTTCCAACACTCATCTGGCATCTGTTGCCGGAACAAGAGTAGTCTCCATTTGGGGAGCCACCCACCCTGCTGCCGGTTTTGCAGGATATGGTCAGAAAGAGAGCGATTCCATTCAGGCGGATTTAGCCTGCCGTCCCTGTTCAATTTACGGTAAAAAGCCTTGCCGTTATGGAGATTACAGGTGCCTGAACAGCATTAATCCTGAAACCGTAATAGAAAAGATTACAAACGGTTTTTAAGTGCCAGAATGCTTTCGGGGCCCATATTGAAGAGTAAATCCACAATACTCAAATCCTTTATAAAACCGTTCTTTTTTGCAAATACCTGATAATATGGTTTTATTTCAGGCATAGGAATAGTTGCGCCTTTAATTGCAGCACGCATATCTGTAACTTCCACAGGTTCTGCCACAAATTCTTCTGTCCTTTTAAAACTGCATTTCATTCCTACTAAATCTGCAATGGTTTGGGTCAGTTCCATATTAAAATCCAGAAGGAATTCATAGCGTTTTTCGTAGAAAGGGCGCAAATCGTCCTGATAATAGATAAAAAACGGACTGTTCATATAGGCCGTTTCCAGAGCATTCCAATGCAGATGACGCCATTCGCCATGGTCGCTTATGCGTACATCCTTCATCAGCATTTTACCACCTTCACTTTTTACCACAGGAATAGTCAATGACTGCACACCATTGCTTGTAGCTATCAAAGCTCTGTTACGGAAGGTCTGCTTATGGTAGCTGTCAAACTGTTCTATAAAAACTTCACCGCCACTCTCTGACATAGCGGTGAAGAATGATATGGGGGGCAGATATGCCGAACTCAATAACAGTGGCATATCTGTCAATTATAATTCTTAACACTGCGGAACATTCTGTCCCAACGTATCTTACCGAACTGTCCAAAACTCTTGTCCTTATCTAATGAAAGCCAGATAAATACAGGACGTCCTACAATATGGTCTTCCGGAACAGGTCCCCAGAAACGTGAATCGGCACTATTCTGACGGTTATCGCCCATCATCCAGTAGTAATCCATTTTAAATGTATAACTTTCTGCCTTTTCACCATTTATGTAGATAGCACCATTCTTTACTCTTAGGTCATTATTCTCATATACCTTTATGGCACGTTCGTACAATGGCAGGGTTTCTAATGTCAGCTGCACAGTTTCACCTTTTGCCGGAATCCATATAGGACCGTAGTTATCTACTGTCCAACCTGTATGCAGGTTCATTGGATATAGCCATTCGTAATATGGATAATCATACTTTTCAACAGATTGTGCCACAGCCTTGTTTGACGCAAGCAGTTCTGCTGCCATAGGAGTAAGCGGGAATATATGTGTTCCGGGACGATTCATCTGTTCCGGTAAATCTTCCTGACTTAACCTGATTTCCTTACGCAATTCTGCCGAAATAGGTTGCAGAAGTTCCACCACATAATTTGTCTGAACATTATCAGGTTGCTTGTTTGCCTTACCATCCAGATATACTATACCATCCTTTATTTCCAATGTCTGGCCGGGTAATCCTACACAACGTTTTACATAATTTTCTCTTCTATCTACCGGATGTGATATAACTTTACCAAACTGTTCAGGATGATCGTTTATATATTTTCTACCCACTTTGTAATAGAAATCATATACACGCTGCTGCTCTGCAAAACTCATTGAATCCAGATTTACAGGATTACAAAGTTCTGAGCCTATCTGATATACCATACCATAAAAATCGGCAGCCTGATATTGTGGTGCTGTAAGACAGGTATCGCCACTTGGATAGTTGAAAACCACAATATCGTTCAACTCTATCTTTCCAAAACCCGGAATGCGTTCGTATTCCCACTGTGGCCATGACAAATAGCTCTTTTTGCCCGTTACAGGCATCTTATTCTGTGTAAGCGGCATAGTTAATGGAGTGATAGGTTTTCTTACACCATACGCCACCTTACTTACATAGAGATGATCGCCCACCAACAGAGACTTTTCAAGCGATGAAGATGGAATAGCATAATTTTGGAAGAAGAAGATGTTAACAAAATAGACAGCCACAAGTGCAAAGACAATGGCATCAACCCAACTCATTATTGAATACAGAGTTTTGTTTTTCAACTGTTTCCACCAGTCCCACTTAATGATACGTGTAGTAAATGCATCTATTATAAACGGCACTACAATCAGTCCCAACCAGCTTTTTACCCACACTAAGAACAGCAGATAGAGCAGCAATGCTATAGACATCTTTACCCACTGTTTTGCCGGTATTTCTGAAATCTTCTTCATTTTGACTACTCCTTTATTTTGAAAGCGAATCCATTAAATCGTCCATAGTAAGGAAACCACTGTGCTGTGCTGTATATTCTGCTGCCATAACTGCGCCCAAAGCAAAACCACTGCGATTCTTTGCATTATGAACAATGGTAATTGTATCGGCATCAGACTGGTAAGATATTTCGTGAATACCAGGAACTTCACCCTCTCTGATTGAATCAATACGCAGTTCGTCGGCATTACACTGCAATGAACCGGTTAATGATTTATCGGCAGCAAGCAGAGTTCCTTTGGTCCAGCTATTCTTACGATCCAGATTTTCAAGAATACCCTCTGCTAGAGTAATGGCTGTTCCACTTGGAGCATCCAATTTATGAATATGATGTGTTTCAGACATTGTAACATCATACATATCATATCCGTTCATAATGTTAGCCAAAAACTTATTCACTTTTGAAAACAGAGCCACACCTAAACTGAAATTACTTGACCAGAAAAGAGTATTGCTGCCATCGCTGCAAAGTTCTTTCATCTCTTCCGCGTGGTCTGCCATCCAGCCTGTGCTACCGCTAACCACCTTTACGCCGGCTGCAAATGCCTTCTTTATATTGTTGTATGCCTGAATTGGAGCAGTAAATTCTATTGCTACATCGGCACTCTTAAATTCATCTGAATCAAAATCTGCAAGATTGTCTATGTCTATTTTGCAAACTATATCATGACCACGCTGCAGAGCTATACGCTCTATTTCGTGTCCCATCTTGCCATAACCTATCAAAGCTATCTTCATACTCAAATTATTTTAAAATAGGTCCTTCAAAGTTGCCAATATACGGTTTAACAGATTCTTGAATTCGGTCTGTTTACGACTATTCTCCATTTCTGTCCATTTAGCCAATTGATTGGCATCTAAAATTTTACTATATCTGTTTGTATATTTCTCGCTGATACCGTCAAATACCTTTTTTATTGACAGAGTATCTATACCCGATTCCTGATTGCCCATAACAGAAGACATCAGTGACATCTGTATATTACGGCACTGCTCTTCAAATTCCTGACCAAACAGCACCACCATTCTGTCTGACTGTTTGTCTGTCAGACCCAACAAAGGAGTTACCTCCGCAATTCGTTTTGCAGCTATTGAATCCGATTCCAACATAAAAAATGGTTTCACGTCGGTTCCAATAGGGAACTGAGCCCATGCAAACATTGTTGCACAGCAAACTAAAATCATCACAAATAACTTCTTCATCTTATCCTTTTTTATTAAAGAAGAAACTCTATCCGGCATAATGCACCGGATAGAGTATCTATTGTTAAACTTGAAAATCCATTAGAGTTTTGGACCAGCTTCAACAAGAGCCTTACCGGCTTCGTTACCTTCGTATTTCTTGAAGTTCTTGATGAAACGACCAGCCAAATCCTTAGCCTTTTCTTCCCATTCGCAAGCGCACTTGTATGTGTCGCGTGGATCCAGAATACCTGTATCAACACCTTCCAATACTGTAGGAACTTCGAAATCGAAGTAAGGAATCTGCTTTGTAGGAGCTTTATCGATAGAACCGTTCAGGATAGCATCAATAATACCACGTGTGTCGCGGATAGAGATACGCTTACCTGTACCATTCCAACCGGTGTTTACAAGATATGCCTTAGCACCGCTCTGTTCCATCTTCTTAACCAATTCTTCTGCATACTTTGTAGGATGCAATTCCAAGAAAGCCTGACCGAAGCAAGCTGAGAATGTAGGAGTTGGTTCTGTAATACCACGTTCTGTACCAGCAAGTTTAGCTGTGAAACCGCTCAGGAAGTAGTACTTTGTCTGTTCTGGAGTAAGGATGCTTACCGGAGGAAGAACACCGAATGCATCGGCTGACAGGAAGATAACCTGTTTTGCTGCAGGACCTTCTGACAAAGGACGTACAATCTTATTGATATGATAGATAGGATAGCTAACGCGAGTGTTTTCAGTAACGCTCTTATCAGCGAAATCGATAGTACCATCTTCTGCAACAGTTACGTTCTCAAGAAGAGCATCGCGACGGATTGCGTTGTAGATATCTGGTTCTGATTCCTTATCCAGGTTGATAACCTTAGCATAGCAACCACCTTCCAGGTTGAATACGCCTTCGTCATCCCATCCGTGTTCGTCATCACCAATCAACAGACGTTTTGGATCTGTTGAAAGAGTAGTCTTACCTGTACCTGACAAACCAAAGAAGAGAGCTGTATTTTCACCGTTCATATCGGTGTTAGCTGAACAGTGCATAGAAGCGATACCCTGCAATGGGAGGAAGTAGTTCATCATTGAGAAGAGACCCTTCTTCATTTCACCACCGTACCAAGTGTTAAGGATAACCTGCTCTTTGCTTGTGATGTTGAAAGCAACTGCAGTTTCTGAATTCAAACCAAGTTCCTGATAGTTGTCAACCTTTGCTTTAGCTGCGCAATATACTACGAAATCTGGTTCTGCATCCATCTCAGCCTGATTCTGAGGACGGATAAACATATTTGTTACAAAGTGAGCCTGCCAAGCAACCTCCATGATGAAACGAACCTTCATACGTGTATCTTTGTGTGTACCGCAATAACCGTCAACAACAAAGAGACGCTTGTTTGAGAGCTGTTTCAAAGCTTTTGCTTTCAAGTCTGCCCATACAGCTTCTGAAATAGGCTTATTATCGTTCTTATATTCTTCTGATGTCCACCAAACAGTATCCTTTGACTTAGCATCCATAACGATGTATTTGTCCTTAGGTGAACGACCGGTATAAACACCTGTCATTACGTTAACTGTTCCTAACTCGGTAACTTGACCCTTTTCAAAACCTTCCAAACCCGGTTTTGTCTCTTCATTAAACAGTACTTCGTATGAAGGATTGTAAACCACTTCTGTAGTACCGTTAATGCCGTACTTGTTCAAATCGAAATTTATCATCTTGTATAAAGTTAAAAGTTTTACATTCAATTTTTTAGAGGGTGCTTTCAAAAAGACCCTCGTTTACCGGCTACAAAGATACAATTTTTTCTCTATCTACAAACACAAATATCAATAAATTGACCTAAAATAAACATCTTTTATGCATTGATGGTATATTCATACAATAGATTATCAATCCACACAGTAAAAAAATGGAGGTAAACACAATTACCTCCACTATTAGTTAATCATTTGTATTGTTCTTTCAGTTCGTCGTACCAGGCTTTCATAACATAAAAGGCTTTTTTCTTCTGTCCTTTATCAGAAATCAATCCCTTTCTGTTAAAATCGTCTTGAATATCGGGCACGTGACGTCGCGGAGAACGGAAATCCTTTAATATCCACGGAGTGGTACCGGCCAATCCGGGTATTCGTTTCAGCATATTCACCTGGCGTTTATACAAATCCTCCTGATATTCTTCTGTAAATCTTTCATTAACAGCGCCATGTCTTCCATATAAAGCGCCACCGCCAAATTCACTTATAAAGACCGGCTTATCGGCATCAAACACCCAATTAACCCTATCACACTTTTCCGCATCACCGTCATACCATCCTACATACTGATTAAAACTTATCAAATCAAGATAATCGCCTAATGGATCATCAACAGTCATTACGCCCGGTTCCTTTTCAACCTTCTCCATGGCTGCACCCACTAAACGCACATCATCCAATTGACGCGTTTTATCAATAAGACGAGTCAGAAAATCAAGTCTGGGAGCACTTAACGGAGTTTCGTTAGCAATTGACCAGATTATTATATTGCAACGATTCTTATCTCGGCTTATCATATCGGCAAGTTGCTGTTCAGCATTTTTATAGGTATCGATATTATCCCAATGAATAGTCCAATAGACCGGAATTTCCGACCATACCAACAAGCCCATTCGTTCGGCAGCCTTTACCATCTCTTCGTTATGCGGATAATGGGCCAAACGTACAAAGTTACACCCCATCTCTTTAGCCCACTTAAGAAGTATATCGGCGTGGTCTGCTGAATAGGCGCGAGTATTGTCATAAGCAGTCTCTTCGTGTATGCTTACACCGCGACAGAATATCTCTTTATCATTTAACAATATCTTTTTACCTTCTGTACGAATTGTTCGGAAACCTATTTCATCCAGCACCATGTCCTGTTCCGATTTCAGTATCACACTATACAGTTTTGGATTCTCCGGTGACCACAGTTCGGGTTTTGCTTTCACTGAAAATTCGGCATAACCATCCTGATTCGGCAATAGTTCAACCTTTAGTTTTAGTTCCGGAATTTCTACGGTTACATTGTTAGCCGCATCTTTACCATCCATCTGTACCCAACCCTCTATGGTGCGCTTGTCGTTTTTATCAAGCTGAATATAGTAATCACGTATAAATGTTTCCGATGTCTCTATAAGATTTACCGGTCTGGTAATACCACCATAATTCCACCAATCCGCATTTACTGTGGGAACAGCTTCAGGCTTGCGCTTGTTATCGACCTTTACCACAAGACTATTGGTTCCGCTTTTCAAACCATCGGTTATTTCAAAGCAAAACGGAGTAAATCCGCCTATGTGAGAGCCTAATCTTTTGCCATTCAGCCACACGATGGTTTCATAGTTTGCTGCTCCAAAATGGACAAAAAGACGTTTTCCCGCCTCCAGATTATATTCAAAGTGTTTTCTATACCACACTGTTCCTTCATAGTAGTATAGTTGCGGACGCTGAGTATTCCAGTCACCGGGCACAAACAGTTGTTTATCTGTCTCAAAATCATACTCCTGCAACCAAGTTTTGGATGAATAGGTCCTATCCTGTGCATACCCACCATCCGTGGGGTTTAGACGATAATCGTAATACCCGTTTTCAAACGGATCTACTATAGATTTCCACTGACCATCAAGTGATGTTGTTTCGCGGGCTGATACATTTGAAATATTTGCAGAACCTTGGGCTGATACACCTGCAGATACAAACAATGTCACAACAAAAGCCTTGAAACCCGATACAGAAAATATAGACATAATATAATTGTTTAGTATTTGGTCGTAAAGTTATGAAAATGTTTGTATTTTTGCGCCACAACCAAAAACCAATTTTAAAAACATTTATATGAGCACAAAGAACCTGAATGGCAATACTGCCCCTTTAACATTAAAAGAGATTAGAAACCTGTTAAAAGAAGTAGAAGAAAAGAGAACAGACCCTGCAATCAGCAACGAAGAACGAATTCTGCTTGAAGAGAGTGCACTATCACTCAAAGCAGCCGAACGCAGTGCTATACTCGATATAGAACAGCAGATAATCAGGAATTTTGAAAATAGCAGCAATGAAACCCTTTTGCAATCCAAAAACATAAGAGAACTTGTTACGAAATTGAACAGATTACCTAAAGTTTTAAACACAACAGAGAGTGTAATAAAAGAGTGCGTAAGGATTCTTACTCTTATAGCCAACTTGACAATGACATTAGTATTAGTACTCTTTGTTTCAGGCTGTGCCACAATGAACAAAGCCCAACTGGAGCGTATAAACACGTTGGCATTCAGTTGCGACAGCATTTCGGCCACACCAACAGCAATATTCAACAACCTTTCAGAAATAAGACACGAACGCAGTCTGATGTACGTAGCCTCTCTTACAGACACAGACAATAGAATTAAAGAACTGAATGCAATAGCAGCTTTTGAACAAAAAGAGGAAAAGAGCGCAGCCAAAGCCGTATTATATAGTAAGGTGTTAGACAGCTATGTAAAGGCATTACAATCACTAAGCAGCCCAACACGCTGGAGACAGAGCGGAGTAGAACTCCGTTCGTTAGGAAGAAATACCGATTCACTTATCACAGCATACAACACACTTGGTTGGGGCGAACCAATTGAATTTGACCACTCCATACAGGTGGCAAAAACCGGTGGATATATAACAGAAAACATCTACAAAAGAAGGCAATACAAACTGGTGAAAGAGATGATAGAGAGTTGCGACACCATTGTATCATCGTGTTGCAACGCACTCATCACCATTTTAAAAGATGATAACATCAGGATACTTATTGAAAATGAAGAGAGTGGACTTGAAACAGATTACAAATCATATCTGAATACCATGAGTATGGCAGGCAAAATACCCGACCAGTTATATGACCGTAAATATCTGACTCTTAAAGCAAAGATTAATGAAACAAAGCACATTAAAACCAAATGTATAAACAACCTGCATACATTCCGCAAGGCACACCACAGGGTCTTACAGGAGATGCAAAAAAAGGCCACATATTCCGAATTTTACAACGACATATCGGAACTATCAACACAATTCAGAGCTATTGACAAGATAATTAACCCCAATTAACATTAAAAAGTAAACAACAAGAGTTAAAGTGTGTATTAAACTGGTAATTATTTTCTGGTTTTTTTGGGAAAATGGATAAAAAAAAATTACTTTGCACCGATTTAACAATTTATTAATTTAAATAATACAATTATGGCAGATTCACAAATTGCAGAGAGAATTCAGGCAATCATCGTTGACAAACTTGGTGTTGAGGCATCAGAAGTTACTCCGGAAGCAAGCTTCGCAGGTGATTTAGGTGCAGATTCTCTCGATACAGTTGAACTGATTATGGAATTCGAAAAGGAATTCGGTATCTCTATTCCAGATGACAAAGCAGAAACTATCTCTACCGTAGGTGAAGCTATCGCTTTGATTGAGGAAGCTGTTCAGCAGTAATCAACCGGTTCACTTAAACTGTAATGACACTGAAAAGGGTTGTTATAACAGGATTGGGTGCCGTTACTCCAATAGGAAACACTATCCCGGAATTCTGGGATAGTGTAATTAACGGCAAAAGTGGGGCAGCTCCCATTACCAATTTTGATACCGAAACTATTCTAACAAAAACAAAATTTGCATGTGAGGTCAAGAACTTTGACCTTTCTCTGTATATGGACAGAAAGGAGGCTCGCAAAGTGGACAAATACGCACACTTTGCCATAGGAGCTGCTGTACAGGCCATAGAAGACGCATCTATTGATAGGGAAAAAGAGAACCTTGATAGAATTGGAGTAGTATTAGGTGTAGGTTTAGGTGGTGTAGAATCGTTCGGAGAAGGAATTGACACCATACACGAACAGAAAAAGAATGGTCAGGAATTAAAGGTAACACCTTTCTTTATTCCACGCATTATTGGCGACATGGCAGCCGGTTATATATCAATAATGTATGGATTTTCCGGACCAAATTACATAACATCATCTGCTTGTGCATCGGGTACAAACGCAGTAATTGATGCAATAAATTTAATACGTCTTGGTAAGGCCGATATCATTATTACCGGTGGCACTGAAGCTGCTGTTACAGACAGTGGCATTTGTGGCTTCAACGTAATGCATGCTCTATCCACCAGAAACGAATCGCCTGAAACCGCATCAAGACCATTAAGTGCAAGTAGAGATGGATTTGTACTTGGCGAAGGAGCCGGTATTTTAGTATTGGAAGAGTACGAACATGCAGTTGCACGAGGAGCAAAAATATACGCAGAAGTTGCCGGTTGGGGATTATCTGCTGATGCATACCACATGACCGCACCCGAACCGGAAGGTAAAGGAGCTGCAAAAGTTATGCAGAATGCTCTTGAAGATGCAGGTATGAACCCATCAGATATAGATTATATCAATATGCACGGTACATCAACACCTTTGGGTGATATTGTAGAGTGTAAAGCCATAAAAAGTGTATTTGGAGAACATTCATACAAGATGAATATCAGTGCCACAAAATCAATGACCGGACATCTGCTTGGTGCTGCCGGAGCAATTGAAGCCATTATCTGTGTATTATCTATTGTGAACAATATAGTTCCTCCTACTATCAACCATCAGGAAGATGACAAGGATGAAAATATTGATTACAACATGAATTTTACATTTAACAAGGCGCAAAAAAGGGTAGTTAATACAGCTCTCTCCAACACCTTTGGATTTGGAGGTCATAACGCCTGCATAATTTTAAAAAAGTACTCCAATTGATTTGAAAAATAGAGTAAACATAAAAAGCATAATTGTCAGTGCAGCACTGTTCATAGCAATCGGTGCTGCATTGATAGGTTGTGCAGCGGTAGGTACTCCCGATGGAGGTCCATACGATGATATACCACCAAAAGTAATAGGCAGTACCCCCGATTTTGAAGGTACAAATGTAAAAAACAGAACTGTACGAATAGATTTTGACGAATATATCAAACTGGAAAACGCAAGTGAGAAGGTAATTATATCGCCTCCACAAAAAGAGCAGCCTGAAATACAGGTTAATGGTAAGAACATTCAGATTGAGTTGATAGATTCTCTACAACCCAACACCACATATACTATAGACTTTTCTGACGGAATTGTAGATAATAATGAAGGAAATCCATTGGGAGATTTCTGTTTTAGTTTCTCTACAGGCAGTCAGTTAGATACAATGGAAGTTTCCGGTTATGTACTAAATGCCGCCGATTTGGAACCCATAAAGGGCATACAGGTGGGACTATACTCAAATCTGGCCGATTCTGCTTTTACTACCCAACAGTTCCAACGCGTATCGCGAACCGATGGTAGCGGCCACTTTGTAATTCGAGGCATAAAACCGGGTAAATATCGCATCTATGCGTTGAAAGATATGGACCAAAGTTTTAACTACTCCCAACGCAGCGAAACATTAGCATGGAGTGACTCCATAATAGTACCATCATCAACAGACGCATATAGAGAAGATACTATCTGGAATGAAGATAAAACTTCAATAGACACAATTCAAATTGTTGAATACACCAGATTTATGCCGGATAACATCATTCTGCGTGCATTCGATGCCACACCAAACATACAGTATCTTTCTAAAAGTGACCGTAGCAATCACGAAAAGATAGAATTGCAGTTTGCCATTCCGGTAGATTCAATGCCTGTTATCAAGGGACTGAACTTTAACGAAAAAGATGCCTACATAGTAGAGCATACTGCAAGATACGATACTATCACACTCTGGATGAAGGATTCAACCATATATTATAACGATACTCTCAGATTCAGTTTACAATATTTGGCCACCGACACAAATGGTCTTTTAACCGACCATATAGACACTCTTTCGCTAACTCCAAAACGCAGTAGAGCACGTATAGTACAGGACGAAAAGAAACGGGCTCAGGAAGAGGCAGAGAAGTTTGAAAAGGACTTGAAAAGAATGGAACGCAATGGCGATTCAATAGGCATAGCCAGATTGATGATACCCAAAACTAAGTTCTTACCTGTTGAACATAGTAAATCATCCATGAATTTGAACGAAGTTTACACACTTTCCTTCAAAGAGCCGGTTACTTTTCTTACTGACACTGCAGTCAAAGTTCTTAAATTTGAAGATAGCATTTGGGTTAAGATTCCTTTTGAAATGGAACAAGACAGCCTGCTTATACGCGAATATAAAGTATTTGCGGAATGGCGACCTGAAGAAAAATACAAATTGGCTATAGATTCAGCATCAATTGTAGGAATATACGGACTACACAATGACAAATTAGAACACGAATTCTCTTTTGCGGCATTGGATACATATAGCACATTTACTGTAAACATACAGAATCCAAAAGCTTCGTACATTGTAGAACTGCTTGACAATAAAGGCGATTTAATAAGACGCAGCAGGGTAAGCGAAGGTAAAGTTGACTTTTTCTTTATTGTTCCCGGAAAGTATTATGTACGTCTTATTGACGATGTCAATATGAATGGCAAATGGGATACCGGTGAATATGCAGAAAAAAGGCAACCGGAGAATGTATATTACATAAACAAAGCATTTGATTTAAAGCAGGATTGGTATCACGAAACAGAGATGTGGAATGTATTGGCAGAGCCTCTGAATAAACAGAAACCGGAAGCTATCACAGTACAAAAGGCCGACAAGAAAAAGACCATTACCAACAAAAATAAAGAGCGTGCTGAAAAGATGGCCAAACTGGTTGAAGAGCAGGAAAAACAGAAACAGAAAAGAAAAGAGAAACGCCAAAATAGAAAAGCAAAGCAGTAGTACCTAAAAAGTATTACTGCTTTATTATTTGTTTCCAGACTCTGATAAAATTCCTGCCCCAGATTTTTGATAAATCATCATCAGAAAAGCCTTCACGCATAAGTCTTCGCGTAAGAGAATTAAACCGGGAAGCATCTTCCAAACCGGGCAATCCTCCACCACCATCAAAATCGGAACCTATACCTACGTGGTCTATACCCATCACATCTACCATGTGAACTATGTGCTTTACTGCATCATCTACTGTTGCTCCACCACCCTTCTTCAAGAATCCGGAATAGAGACACACCTGTGCCACACCTCCTTTTGCCGCTAAAGCACGCATCTGGTTATCAGTCAGATTACGCGGATGGTCACATAACAACCTGCTTGATGAATGGGAACAGATAACCGGAACATTGCTACACTCCAGAACATCGTAAAACGTCTTTTCCGAAGCATGGGACAAATCTATCATCATACCCACTCTATTCATTTCGGCAACTACTTCCCTACCAAAGGAAGACAAACCATTATGTTCGATATTACCTCTTGCTGAATCGCATATATCATTGTCGCCATTGTGGCACAAAGTCATATAGGCCACACCCTTGTCTCTATATTTTGCAATATTGCTAATATCTTTTGCTATAGCATATCCATTCTCTATACCCAGCACAACCGATTTCACCCCTGCACTCTTATTCTGATACAGTTGGTCAGGCAGTATGGCTATAGCAGCCTTACCATTACATTCCGATATACGTTCAACTATCAAATTGAGAATACGGTCTGCTTTAGTTGCTGCAGCTTTCAGAGAATCAGCATCGCGTTCCAATTGGCGCAGATAAGCAACCATAAACACGGCATCAAGACCGCCTTCATCCATTTTATGTATATCTACCAAAGGATTGTATAAAAATGTTGCCGAACCATCGGGTGAATCTTCCCCAACATACGCATATTCAACCTCTATTCCCGGGTTCTTTACATTGAAGTGTGCTCCGCAATCAAAGAACATGGGCGAATCACAATGGCTGTCAAGAGTTAGATATGAAGAATGAAACTTTTTAGCCCTGCTATATAATGCCGCTTCGTTTACCAACCATTCAAAAAGAGGCATCATAATCTTATTGCCTTCGGCCAACATACATTCAGGATGCCACTGCACTCCCAAAATGGGCTGATAATCCACTGATTCCATAGCCTCTATTATCCCATCCTGCGCCACAGCCGAAACTACAAATCCTTTCGGTACCGATTTTACCGCCTGATGATGAAAAGAGTTAACATCCAAACAATCGGTATTCATAATGGAGTACAACAAAGTATCCTTTTGAATGTTTACAGAATGAGAAGTAAGCCCACGAGCAATTTTCTGGCTGTGGCAAATACAGTCCACATTATGCTGGGTATAAATATCCTGATACAGTTTACCGCCCAAAGCAGCAGACAACATCTGCATTCCTCTACATATACCTAAAATAGGAACATGCCTGTCTATCAGCAGCTTTATAAGTATAAGTTCAGGTTTATCCCTTTCCGGGTTAATGTCTATGCCATCTATTGGCAATTCCTCCAGATAATCAGGATCTATATCGGCTCCTCCCGAAAGAACCACACCATCTAACTTTTTCACCAGCGACACCAATAACTCTATATCGGAATATGGCGGTATAATGACAGGAGTGGCTCCGGCCTCTACAAGAGAACGATAATAGCCTGCAGCAAGTGTACAATCGCCATCACGAAAATTACCGCTTATACCTATTAACGGCGCATGCTTTTTTAATAGTTCCACGCCATCAAAGGCCCTACTATATTCGTTTTCAAGTATCTGCCTTTTGTTCATCATAGACTTAATTTACTTAGATTAGTTCTTCAAGTATAGGAACAGCCTTATTTATACTCTCGTCAAGAGAAATCAGAGTCTCAGTTGCTACTACACCGGGAATAACCTGAATAGCGCCATTAATAAGCTCCATCAAATGAGCATTGTCTTTGGCATATAGTTTAATCATCATGGTAAATCTACCGGTTGTAAAATGACTTTCTACAACTTCAGGAATACAATCCAATTCGGCAACCACATCTCTATACATAGAGCCCTTTTCCAAAGTCAAGCCCACATACGTACATGTAGAATAACCAATTTTTATTGGATCTACGTGATATCCGGAACCGGTAATTATACCGTCATCTATCATTTTCTGCACTCGCTGATGTATTGCAGCACGAGAAACTCCACACTGCTGAGCCACGTCCCTAAATGGAATCCTGGCATTCTGAGATATGATTCCCAGAATCTTATAATCCAGAGTGTCTAACTTTTCCATTTCAGTTAATCTGTTTTTAATTTTCATATCAAAAATAGCACTTTTTGCACTATTTCGGCATAAAGATATACAGTTTTAGTTACACTTCAATCAAAAAAGCAGACTTTTTCTGACAAATTGATAAATAAAAAGGAGGCTGTACCAAAATATGTACTGACCCCAAAAGTTTGGACAGATTAATAAATAGATTTATAGGTAAAGAGT
>CALFTK010000051.1 GCA_937916465.1 uncultured Bacteroidales bacterium | reverse complement strand
AGCTACTTTTTGCCTAAGCGATGGTTCTAGAATTAAGAAAGCCAACTTACCGTTGATTTGGTAGGTTGGCTTTTGTCGTTACTGCTATGCTTGTTAAAGCTATCTCATGACAATTTTCATAGCCTTGTCGCCTATATGGATTATTGCTATATCATTCTTGCTTAGTGACGTATTGATTACAACTTCATCGCCATTAGCAACTGCTGCACTCACCTTATAACCATTAATGTCATAAACGGTAATTTCAGTATCGGCCCTTACTCCGCTTATAGAAATGTTTCCTTCATGAGATTTTATAAGTACAGGAGTACTCTTTATTTGAGTCAAGCCGGAACTTGCATCGTCACTCTCAATCCAGCACAGCGTTGCGTATGCCATATCTGAATTTGCATAGCCCGATAGTTTCGCGTATGTATTTACATTGTAAGTCACTACAAGCTCTATCGTTCTGGCATAGTGTTTGGTTATGTCACTGTTGGTGATTTCAGTTACAAACTCCGCACCCTCAGTTTCTGATGTGATGTTCAGCTTACCCTTCTCATAGCTGATAGAAGGTGTAGCACATTTCTTTATTGCTAAGTTTGGAGCAACAGGAACTTCGTGCTCTTGGATATCCCAGAAATTCTTCCATTCTTCCGCTTCTTGATATACGGCAAGAGTTCCTTGTGGCACATAAACAGTTGTGTTAATATAGTCAGCATCATTAAAATTACCACTCCCAACAGATGGAGGAGTTTCACACATTAAATAAATGTTAATAAACTTCCCACTACACCCTCTAAATGCATTAGTCTCAATGTTTGTTATGCAGTAACCTATTGTTAATGATGTTATTTCTTTTTTATAAAATGGAGATGCGTCATATCCATAATTCTCATAAGAAAAGCTACGGCCTAAATAAATATTATTCAAGGGACAGCCATAAAAAGTGCCGTTGTCATCTATATAAAGGGGGGACTCTCCATCTTCTAAGCGAAGTTCTTTTAAGCGACCGCATCCATAAAATGCACTATAACCAATGCTCGCCACACCCTTGGGAATAGTAATGGAGTCGAGTCCACAACCTTTGAAAGTACTAGATGCAATCCTAGTAACACCCTCGGGGATATTGATAGAAGCGAGTTTGTTGCAATACTCGAATGCAGCACTTCCTATGCTCGTCACGCTCTCGGGAAGGGCGATGGAGGTGAGGCTTTTGCAGCTTGCGAAAGCACCACTTTCAATGCTCGTCACGCCCTCGGGGATATTGATAGAAGCGAGGTTGTTGCAATACATGAATGCATCACTTCCTATGCTCGTCACGCCCGCGGGAAGGGTAATGGAGATGAGATTGGTGCAATTTTTGAAAGCTTCGAGTCCAATTTCAGTTACGGTTAAAACCTTTGTTTTGTATGTAATAGTTGAAGGGATAATAACTTCGCCACTATATTTATTGCCTCCACTTGTAACCTCAACTGTCAAATCTTCTAACGACAAAATGTTGTAATAAATGCCATCAACTTCAAAGTCATAAGCGTTTACCGCTGTGCTGCACAGTAGTACCACTACTGTCATCAGCAATTTTTTTAATGTTTTCATTGATTGTAAAATATAAAGTTATTTATGCAATTGATCGATTCTTCCTAATAATTAGCAAGGACGTTGTTTGGATTTGTATTCATTTATGATTGTACTTATGGCAACTTCTTCTTCCTCAGAAACGACATCCCAATCATATTTGTACTCCTTATAAACCCGAGAGAAGGCATTTTTCAACAGGATTTCATTATATTTCTCATAGAGTTCTTTTGATGAAGGGGCAGTTCCAAACGCCAATGGGTCATATAAGATGGTAGATTTTGAAGTGCGGGTATAATATCCTTGTTCTTTAATTTTACCATCGTACAGATTTGAGAACAAAGCAATTACTCTTTCACTTATAACAGAACAGTATTGATATAAAAACTTTTTGTCATTTGCATTTTCCAGTGAAGTAACAATATTCCATAAATATTCTTCTGTAAAAGGAGTCCTGTCATTATTAAGGCGCTTGTAAGCATATGCTAAAAATGGGAGGGTGACCCCAGTTTTAATGAATGATGATCCATCCGATTTGTACATTTCTTTTAATTTTTTGATGAGATGTGCTGCGAAGTCCGCATCAAAAGTGTAATTTGTATACATATAATTAATTTATGCCTCCCTGCTCCCAAGGTCAGCTTTTTAAAATTAAAAAGGTGTGGGAACTTATTGTCTCACCCCATCTCTCTGGCTCTCGCATTGCCTCGACTGTGGATAAGACAATAGCCCACACCCATCAGACAATATCAATAGCCTTGCTACTAATAGCAAAGTTGATATAAGCAACAGATGTGGCGCTACTGCCACTATCTTCACAGTCTTTTCAAATTTGCGAGATTCGAGAGACGAAGATAATTTCAATAACACCTTTTTTACTAAAATGTCCTTGCCCTTACAGACTGTTTTTCGATCTGTTTGGTCAAGCACCACAAAAGTAATAAAGGTATTTATTTAATCAAATAAAAAAAAGTAGAAAATATCAATTACAGATATGCAAGTACTTTCAAACAGGGTCTATAAAAAGATTGCTTATCAAAAAAAGTCGCTATCATAAGGCTCAGAAACTCTGACAATCATAAGTCCACAAAATCTCCTCTTGCCTTAATCCCAAATAGCGTTTGGTAATAGCTATGCTACTGTGATTAAAGAGTTCCATCAACTTAACTAATGCAAGTTCTGCACTATCTCCGCTCATTGTGTAAACTTGTCGCACAAAAGACTTACGGAGTGAGTGGCAAGAAAAGTTCTGCAATTACACCTAAAAGTCTTAATTGAGGTCAATTATTCTTCCTGCGTTAAAAACCTATACCATTACCTATCTGATTCAAAGAATTGAGCATACGGGTAATTCTTAAAAAAATGTGCGCAGGAAGTTCATAGAAATGGGGTGATGTTCTTTAAAAGAGTCGTCAATGATAAGCGCTTTGTCATTGTATCGGCTTGCCTCTTTTGAGGGAAATCTTTACTGTTTACATTCACCTTCCAATCAAAATAAAGCGAACAAAAATCCCTGCAATTTATTCAATTACAGGGATTTGTAGTATTATAAATCTAATTGATTACTTGTTCAAAGCCTGAGCTACGTCAACAGCGCAAGCTACTGAACAACCTACCATTGGGTTGTTACCAATACCAAGGAAGCCCATCATCTCAACGTGAGCAGGAACTGAAGATGAACCTGCAAACTGAGCGTCAGAGTGCATACGACCCATAGTGTCGGTCATACCGTAAGATGCAGGACCTGCAGCCATGTTATCTGGGTGCAATGTACGACCTGTACCACCACCTGAAGCAACTGAGAAGTAAGGTTTGCCAGCCAATACACGTTCTTTCTTATATGTACCGGCTACCGGGTGCTGGAAACGTGTTGGGTTTGTTGAGTTACCTGTGATAGATACGTCAACGCCCTCTTTCCACATAACAGCTACACCTTCGCGAACATCGTCAGCACCATAGCAGTTCACTTTTGCACGAGGACCATCGCTATAAGCAATTCTCTGAGCCTCTTTAAGTTCACCTGAATAGTAATCAAACTCTGTCTGAACGTATGTAAAGCCATTGATACGGCTGATAATCTGAGCAGCATCTTTTCCAAGACCGTTCAAGATAACGCGTAGAGGCACCTGACGTACTTTGTCAGCTTTAGCAGCAATTTTGATAGCACCTTCTGCTGCAGCAAAAGATTCGTGACCTGCTAAGAAAGCAAAGCACTGAGTCTCTTCGCTAAGCAGACGAGCTGCCAAGTTACCGTGACCAAGACCTACCTTACGGTCATCAGCAACTGAACCAGGAATACAGAAAGCCTGCAAACCTATACCGATATTTTCGGCAGCCTTAACAGCGCTCTTGTCGCCTGTCTTTTCACCTTCTACCAATGCAATAGCGCAACCTACAACGTAAGCCCACTTAGCATTTTCAAAACAAATTGGCTGTGTCTCTTCACAAGCCTTATATGGATCGATACCATACTTTTCGCAAATCTGGTTGGCCTCTTCAATTGAGGAGATTCCGTGTTCGTTGAGAGCAGCAAGAATCTGCTTCATACGACGATCCTGTGATTCGAATTTAACTTCTCTAATCATAGTTGTGTCTCCTTATTCGTTACGTGGGTCAATAAATTTAACTGCGCCAGCCTCTTCTGTGAAACGACCGTATGTAGAAGTTACCTTCTTCAAAGCTTCGTTAGCGTCAGTTCCTTTCTTAATCTCATCCATAAATTTACCGAGGTTGATAAACTCATAACCGCAAACCTGATCATCTTTGTCAAGAGCGATACGGTTAACATAACCTTCAGCCATTTCAAGATAACGAACACCCTTAGCCTTTGTACCGTACATAGTACCTACCTGACTGCGGAGGCCCTTACCAAGATCTTCCAGACCGGCACCGATTACAAGACCACCTTCTGAGAAAGCGCTCTGTGTACGTCCGTAAACAATCTGCAAGAAGAGTTCACGCATTGCAGTATTGATAGCATCGCAAACAAGGTCAGTATTAAGAGCTTCCAAAAGAGTCTTACCCTGAAGAATTTCGGCAGCCATAGCTGCAGAGTGAGTCATACCGGAACAACCGATAGTCTCAATCAGAGCCTCTTCAATTACACCATCTTTAACATTTAAAGACAGTTTACAAGCTCCCTGCTGAGGAGCACACCAACCAATACCGTGAGTCATACCTGAGATATCCTTAATCTCTTTGGCTTTCACCCACTTACCTTCCTCCGGAATTGGAGCAGGTCCATGCTTTGGTCCTTTCTGAACCACGCACATGTGTTCAACTTCGTGAGAATAAATCATAGAACAAATTATGTTTATAAAAAACTATTTCTGTTATCGTTTGCAAAGTTACTGAATTTTCTCGCTATTTGTATTACCTTTGCGCCATAAAATAACACGAAAGATTTTAAGAAGTATGAAGAGACATTTTTTAAAGACAATGATTGGTATAGGAACCATTTTATTTACTATGGTTTCTTGCGAGCCCCTGGAACCTTCTACATATACAGAAAAGTTCTACAGATTAGGCACTGTTGTTGCCAAAGGCAATAAAGCAGAATTTTCTATTGACTATACAGGAGAAAAGTTGGCGTTTGAAAATTTCAAGAGTTCAGCTGATTTAAGTACCTATAATGTTAAAGATGGTGACAGAGTAATAGCCGATATGACATTGAATGCTATTGGAAACATGGGTAAATTCTACATGAACAAAATGACTAAAATTACAGTTACAAACGTTGATTCTGTAGCTCCTTCAGACACTCTGAATCACTATTTCAGACTTGGCAAATGGTCTATTGATCATCGATTTGAATATCCTGCAATCTGGTCAAATGGTCATTTTGTAAATGTTGTGCCTATCACTAACCCTGCAAAAGAGGAAACAAACAAAGTCAGATATTACATTTACCCAATTGACATTAAATCTGACACAATAGTTATGAGACTTTCAGCGAATGTTCCAAATAACAACAGAAACAAGAATCCCGAATTTAGTTCTTTAATCTGTTGCGATATGTCAACATTAAGAAAGGCCACATTTTCTGAAGAGGAACAGGAATGGAGAGATTCAATCTTCAATAGTTTTGATAACGCACACCTTGATTCAATATATGTATCAATTACAACACACGATTCAGTGTGGTATCACTATGAAGACACTATTACCTGGATAAAGAAAGGAACACTAATAAAAGGTGGAGCACTTACAACACGTATTCCATACGATTTCTAAAGCATAAACAACAATGGCAATACGCAAACAGACAAATATCAACATTAAGAATAAGAAGGCTACCTTCGATTATGAAATAATTGACACTTTCAGTGCCGGTATAGTTCTTACCGGTACTGAAATCAAGTCAATCAGAGAATCAAAGGTCAGTCTGGTTGACACATATTGCTATTTCATAGGGAAAGAGCTTTGGGTTAAAAATATGCACATAGCGGAATATTTTTACGGCTCTTACAATAATCATAATGCCAAGAGAGACAGAAAATTATTGCTCACAAAAAAAGAACTCCGAAAGCTTGCTGCAGAGACCAAGAATCCCGGTTTTACTATTGTTCCTACCCGTCTGTTTATAAACGAAAAAGGTTTAGCTAAGTTAGTCATAGCACTTGCCAAAGGTAAGCACCAGTATGACAAACGACAGTCTATTAAAGAAAACGAAGACAAGAGAGAGATGGCACGCCTATTCAAAATAGGTTAATCTATCTCTTTGTTCCCATAATCAGTGTATGTACACTGTGCAACCAACCTTGATGATAAATATTCCTCTCTTCTGGTTTCATTATTGGTTGGAACACCGCACTGTTCTTTCTCAATGATTTTACCTGTTCCAATGTTGTATAGACACCTAAAGCGCAACAATTGAGAATGGCCGACCCCAATCCTGAGGCTTCTTCCAATGCAAGACGTCTTACCGGAAATCCTAACATATCCGCTTGAAACTGTGCAAGAAAATCATTTCTGGCCACTTCTCCATCCACACAAAGCACATTAAGCGGCGTTTCCAAATTTCTGGAAACAAGTTCCACAACATCGGTTACCTGATATGCAACCGATTCAAATGCGGCTCTTGCAATATGTTCTTTTGTTGTTGACAGAGTCAATCCGGTTATCATAGCCTTTGCATCAGACACCCACCACGGTGAACCCAAACCTGAAAAGGCCGGAACAAAATAGACACCGCCATTATTCGGGACATTTTTCACTATTTCGTTCATTTCAGCCATGTTGTCAACAAGTTTAAGATTGTTAATCAACCAATCAATTGTGGCTCCCGATGCGTGCGAATGGCCTTCCAATACATAGTAGGTTTTATCAAATAGAGAATAACCCACAGAACATACCATACCATTAGGTGCAGAAATAGGTTGTTCACCTATATTAAACATTACTGACGAACCTGTTCCATAGGTGGTTTTTCCCATACCGCTATCCAAACAACCCTGCCCAACCAAAGCTCCATGAGAATTACCGGTCACTCCGGCTATTTTTACCGGTTCTTTCAATATCCCATCCAAATCGGTATATCCAAATACGCTGTCCGAAGGGCGCGCTTCCGGCATCATTGAGATTGGAATATTAAACAATTTAAGCAAATCTACATCCCATTCCAATTCATTAATATTGAACAACATTGTTCTTGATGCGTTGGAATAGTCTGTTGCATGTACCTTACCTTTAGTTAGTTTCCAAATTAGCCAAGAATCTATAGTTCCAAAAAGCAAGTTACCACTTTCCGCACGTTCCCTAACACTCTCTACATTATCCAATATCCAACGAGCGCCACTTGCAGAAAAATATGGATCGACAAACAATCCTGTACGCTCTTTTATTGTTGTTTCATACCCTTGGTCTATCAACTCCGTACAATACTTTGCTCCTCTATTACACTGCCAAAGCACTGCCCGATGAACCGGTTTGCCTGTTGATTTATCCCAAATAACACTAGTTTCACGCTGATTAACAATAGATACTGAGAATTCAGCATTCTCTTTTGGCAAATCCAATTGAGATATTGCCTGAAGAACGTTATTGTATATCTCTTCCGCATCAACCTCTGCCCACCCCTCTTTAGGATGGAAGTTTTTATGAAGAACAATTTTTCTATCTATCAAATTAAACTCCTCATCAAAAAGTAATGCCTTTGACGAAGAAGTACGCTGGTCTATAGTTATGATATATCTCATTCTAATCTACTTTCTGGTTTTGCAACAATCTGTGTGCGGCTCTATACATCAAATCATTGCTTCTATATTCATTATACTTGTCTTGCACATTTCTTACATACTTGAGTGTTTCAGTAGCATCAAAACATCCAAGTTTACATATACTGTCACTATAGTATTCCTCTTCATTCATTCTTGAAAGAACTGTTGACAGCGAATTCCAACTATATCGGTTTACCCCTCTTTTACGCGCAACACGCATTGCATCAAACACGTAACCCGGGCCACTATTATAACTACCTAAAATATAGTTAAGCCTCTCCTTTTCATTAATAAAGTGGAAACGGTTGTTCAGGCTATGCAGATAAAAAACAGCTGCCTTAATATTCATCTCTGTACTGTAACAGAGAGTATCAGACGATAATGAATCGCAAACACCCATCTTATGAAGCATAGATTTGTAAGTTGAAGGCATTATCTGCATTAGACCTATTGCACCTCGGGACGATACTGACAATGTATCAAATTTTGACTCCACATAGGCAATTGCTGCCAACAGAGTCCAATCAAACATAGAGTCTGCAGCTTCTCTAAACAGAGAATCGTATGGTGAAATATATAGATAATCAACAGTATCAGATTTAACGACCTGTACCGGTTGCTCTCTTCTTTCAGGCTTGCGCGCAAAAAAAAGAAGGAACAATATCAACAATGCCACCATGAATAGAACTACCACTTTTTTGGAAGTAAGTTCCGGTCCGGCTATAACATCTCCTTTCATATCGGATTCCGTTTTATAATGTAAAGGTAGTAATTTTTGACCAATGCCATCATCATTTTACATAAAAATTCATTTTATATAAGTACAAAAGGTATAAATTTGAAAAAAACGATTGAATGTCTTGCATCTATAAAAATATGATAATAACTTTGCGACATAAAAATTCAAAAAATGAATTCAGTAGCAGTAAAATATCACCATCATCATACCTGCAGATAGTATCGGTAGGCTGATGGTAGTGTTTATAATATTGGGCTTGCCGATTATGCGGTGAGCCTATTTTTGTATGTAAAAGAAACAAATAAAATATAGAATACAGATGTTAAGAATTGCAGTACAATCAAAAGGTCGTCTCTACGAAGAGACCATGTCATTATTACAAGAATCAGGAATTAAACTGAGTTTATCAAAAAGAACACTATTGGCACAATCCGCCAACTTTCCAATAGAGGTATTATTCCTTAGAGATGATGATATACCTCAAACAGTAGCTCGTGGAGTTGCCGATATAGGAATTGTAGGTGAAAACGAATTCGTTGAAAGAGCAGAGAATGCCAATATCATAAAGCGTTTAGGATTTAGCAAGTGTCGCCTATCTTTAGCAATACCAAATGCTACAGACTACACCGGCATTGAATGGTTCAAAGGAAAAAAGATTGCCACATCATACCCTCACATACTTAAAACTTTCTTTGCAAAAAACGGTATAGACGCAGAAGCACATGTTATTGCCGGTTCAGTTGAAATAGCACCAGGCATAGGTTTGGCCGATGCAATTTTCGACATTGTCAGTTCCGGTTCTACTCTTATCAGCAACAATCTTAGAGAGGTTGAAGTTGTTATGCAATCTGAAGCACTTCTGATTGGTAATCCGGATATGGATGAAGATAAACTATCCATTCTGAACGAACTGTTATTCCGTTTCGATGCAGTTAAGGCGGCTGAAAACAAAAAATATGTAATGATGAACGTTCCTAATTCTCAATTAAAAGAGGTGATTGATGTTCTGCCAGGCATAAACAGTCCTACCGTTATGCCACTGGCTCAGGAGAATTGGAGTTCTGTACACACTGTACTGGACGAAAAACGTTTTTGGGAAATCATTGGAAAATTAAAATCACTGGGAGCAGAAGGTATTCTTGTACTCCCTATAGAGAAAATGATATTATGATTATCGACAGATATCCTCAAGAAGATAGTTGGAAGAACATCCTGCAACGCCCTGCTTTGAATGTATCAGGTTTGTATGATAATGTACAGGCCATATTGGACAGAGTGAAGGCTGAAGGCGACAATGCATTATATGAATATGGCAAGATGTTCGACAAGGTTAGTTTGGAATCATTATCAGTTTCAGACAAAGAGCTGAAAGATGCAGCCAACAACATTCCAACAGAACTTAAAGAGGCCATAGAGAGCGCAGCAGAAAACATCCGCAAATTTCACAGTTCCCAAAAACAGGAATTTCGTAAAATAGAGACCACTACAGGTGTAACCTGTTGGCAGAAGGCTGTGGCTATAACAAGCGTAGGACTATACATTCCGGGAGGTAGTGCTCCACTATTTTCTACAGTATTGATGCTGGCTATTCCTGCTAAGATAGCAGGTTGTTCCGAAATTGTACTCTGTACTCCACCAGATAAAAATGGCAACATTAATTCAGCTATACTATACGCAGCACAAGTAGCCGGTGTTAATAAATTTTTCAAAATAGGTGGTGCACAAGCTATAGCTGCCATGGCTTATGGCACAGAGAGCGTTCCAAAAGTATCAAAAATATTTGGTCCCGGTAACCCATACGTTACTGCAGCAAAACAGATTGTATCATTGAAAGATGTTGCAATTGACATGCCTGCCGGACCATCAGAAGTTGAAGTAATTGCAGACGAGAACGCAAACCCCGCCTTCATCGCTGCCGATTTATTATCGCAAGCCGAACACGGAACCGATAGCCAATCAATACTACTCACCACATCAGCATCACTGATTGAAAATGTAGAGATTGAAGTAAAAAAACAATTGGAACAGTTACCACGAAAAGAGATAACTGCAAAATCGTTGAAACACAGTCATCTTATACTTCTCAATAACGATGAAGAGATAATCAAAATGACTAATGAATATGCCCCTGAGCACCTAATAATTCAGACAGACAACTATATGGAAATAGCAGAACGCATAGTAAATGCAGGTTCTGTCTTTTTAGGACCATATTCTCCTGAAAGTGCCGGTGATTACGCATCGGGTACAAATCACACATTACCTACAAGCGGATATGCAAAGGCCTATTCAGGAGTAAACTTGGATAGTTTTCTAAGAAAAATAACGTTCCAGGAAATTACCCAAAGTGGTCTGAAAACACTTGGCCCTACAATTGAGACAATGGCTGCCGGCGAAAGCCTTGATGCCCATAAGAATGCTGTATCAATAAGAATAAAAGCCTGACAGTTATGAAATCATTAAACGAACTTGTAAGACCTAATATACTCAAGCTGAAACCATATTCATCGGCAAGAGACGAATATAAGGGAAAAGAGGCGCACGTTTTTTTGGATGCAAACGAAAACCCATTCAACAACCCTTATGGTCGCTATCCCGACCCTTTGCAATGGCAACTTAAAGAGCGTATATCGCAAATAAAGCAGGTTGAAACAGAGAAAATATTTCTTGGTAACGGCAGTGATGAAGCCATAGATGTTCTATTCAGAATTTTCTGCCGTCCGGGCATAGACAACGTAGTAGCAATAGAGCCTACCTACGGTATGTATGCAGTGTGTGCCGATACAAACGATATAGAGTACCGTCCGGTGCTTCTGAACCAAGACTTTCAGCCTGATGTAGAAAGGATTCTGGCAGCTACCGACAATAACACCAAATTGATATTTTTATGTTCTCCCAACAACCCAACCGGTAATGATTTGAATAGAGAGTATATAGAGAGTATCATAACGAGGTTCAATGGAATAGTTGTTGTAGATGAAGCATACATAGATTTCTCCGGAAATACATCTATGTTAAAAGAGTTAGACAAACACCCTAACCTGGTGGTATTGCAAACCTTCTCAAAAGCTTGGGGTATGGCAGGTATCAGATTGGGTATGGCTTTTACATCGACCGAAATTATTTCACTGATGAACAAAGTCAAATACCCTTACAACGTTAATCTGCTCACACAAGCTAAAGCATTGGAACAATTGGAAAAATACAACAGAATAGAAGAGTGGGTAAAGATACTGCTTTCGGAACGTAGCCGACTTATGGATATGTTCTCCAAACTGGACATCTGCCTGCAAATCTATCCTTCAAATGCCAACTTTTTCCTTGCAAAAGTCAAAAATGCCACTGCTATATACAACTATTTGGTTGACAATGGTATTATTGTAAGAAACAGAAGTCACATATCCCTATGTGGCAATTCACTAAGAATAACAATTGGCACTCCGGAAGAAAATAACACTCTGATAGAGAGCCTGAAAAATATGCCTGCATTATGAAAAAGAGAGTATTGTTTATAGATAGAGATGGAACAATTGTAGTTGAACCACCTATCGATTACCAATTGGATTCACTTAACAAACTTGAATTCAAACCCAAAGTATTCAAAAGTCTTTCATTTTTGAAAGAGCACACCAATTTTGAATTTGTAATGGCAACCAATCAGGATGGTCTTGGCACAGACAGTTTTCCCGAAGAAACATTCTGGCCTTCACACAATCTTATAATAAAGACACTCAAAGGTGAAGGTATTACATTCAATGATATATTGATAGACAGAAGTTTTCCTCAAGATAATGCACCTACTCGCAAGCCTCGAACAGGTATGTTTACCAAATACCTGACAGAAGAATACAATATGTCGGAAAGTTTTGTAATAGGTGACAGAGCTACCGATGTTGAACTTGCAAAGAATTTAGGTTGTAAAGCCATCTATCTATCGGAAACAACGGAAAATCTTCCGGACGAGCTCCAGAAAACATGTGTTTTGGCTACTACAGATTGGTGGAAGGTTACAGAGTTCATATTCGCCGGCGAACGCAGCGCAAGTGCAGAACGTTCAACTAAAGAGACAAAAATATCTGTATCACTAAATCTTGACGGCAAAGGCGAATGTAATATATCAACCGGAATAGGCTTTTTCGACCACATGCTTGAACAGATTGGCAAACATGGTGGAATAGACCTATCCATAAGTGTTCAAGGTGATCTTAATGTAGATGAACACCACACTATTGAAGATACAGGCATAGTTATTGGAGAATGTCTTAAAAAGGCTATTGGTGATAAACGCGGTATAGAACGCTACGGATATGCACTCCCAATGGATGATTGCATGAGTCAGGTTGTACTTGATTTTGGCGGACGCCCTTGGTTAATCTGGAATGCTGAATTCAAACGCGAAATGATAGGTGATATGCCAACTGAAATGTTCCTTCACTTCTTTAAATCACTAAGCGACGCAGCTCAAATGAACCTAAACATCAAAGCAGAAGGAGATAATGAGCACCACAAAATAGAGGGTATTTTCAAAGCTTTTGCAAGAGCTTTAAAGATGGCAGTACGTCGTGATATTTGGAATTACACACTTCCAAGTTCCAAAGGTGTACTCTGATTACAAGCATCAATATAAAGTAACCCCCCAACAGTTATCTACAACTTTTTGGGGGGTTAATATCTATTATATCAAAATTAATCTTGAGGCTTGTAATTCGCGTTTAGTCCTTCAATAACTTCAGCAGTAATATCCATACTTTCGTCAGCCAACATAATGCTTGCCTTACTTAATATAAGATTAAAACCTTTATCCTTGTTGTACTCTTTCAAGAATGAATTTACAGCCTCGCTAACCTTTTCAGCATTCTTATTGCTCTCTATCATCAGTTCATTACTGAGTTTAGCCTCTAACACCTCAAATTCCTGTTGTTTCTTCAACAAACGATTCTGCTCCTGATTTACACGTTCCTGTGATGAGAAAACATTATTCTGCAGTTTCTTATTGAAATCTTCTATCTCTTTTTGCAATTTTTCAGCTTCTTCGGTTAATAACAGACGACTATTCTCTTCTTTTCTCAACATCTGTTCTGCCAAATCCTGATAAAAAAGATATGCTGACAATAACGAATCTACGTCAACATAAGCAATCTTCAAACCCTGATTGAATGTAGGAGTATCGGTACCCTCATTAACTGTATTTGCGGCAGGTTTGTTTGCACACTGAGTAAATGATAAAAGTGCAAACACTGCCAAAACTGTTACAAAAATCTTATTACACTTCATAATTATATTATTTATTGTTTCTTTCCTTTACTGCCAATCTATTTTCACGCCTTGCTGCCTTGTCTTGAGCCTCAACACAACCTATCTTGCGTTTACGCATTGCCGGATTGCTACCAACATGAATATTTGGAAACTTTCCATTTGGTTTTATCCATATACTAACAGATAGAAGAGCAACTCCTACCAATAGCATGACAACGACTATTAACAACAATTTCCACATTGCGACCGCGAAGTTAAACAACTTTGACGAATAATTATTCGATTATTTCATCAAATAACTTAAATTTGACGATTAATTGACAAATATTAGCATTATGGATAACAAAGACTACACAAATATCATTCTTGATATATTTCAAGAGATATGCAAAATTCCCCACCCATCGGGACAAGAAGAGGCAATTGGAGATTATCTTATGGCTTTCGCCAAGGCGCATGGCCTAAAGGCAAAAAAAGACAATGTAGGTAACATACTTATATGCAAAGCTGCCGCAAAGGGATGCGAAAAGAGTCCTACAGTTATTCTTCAAGCACATCAAGATATGGTTTGCGAAAAAGACGCTGCACTAATACACGACTTTATGAAACAACCTATTCAAACATATATTGAAGATGGTTGGCTAAAAGCAAAAGGAACCACACTTGGCGCAGACGATGGTATTGGTATGGCAATGATGTTGGCAGTACTGGCTGACAGCACACTTAAACATGGACCAATAGAGGCACTATTCACTGTATCAGAAGAGACCGGATTGACAGGAGCATCCAATCTTGGCGATGATATGATTAATGGCAAAATGCTTATAAATCTTGATTCAGAAGATGAAGGAGAAATATTCATAGGTTGCGCAGGTGGCATAAAATCGGAAATTGAATTCCACTACAATGCAGAATCCATTCCGGAGAACAGTTTCTTCTTGAAATTATCTGTAGATAGACTTCATGGCGGTCATTCAGGCGACGACATAGACAAAGGCTATGCTAATGCCAACAAGATACTTGCCAGATTCCTATACAATACTATAGACAAGTATAATTTAAAGTTATGCAGTTTCAATGGTGGGAATCTGCATAATGCCATTCCACGCGATGCTACAGCAACAGTAGCCATTCCAGGTAAATACAAAGAGGATATACGTGTTGATTTCAACATATTTGCTTCAGAGGTTCAATCTGAATATCACATTACAGAGCCCAATATGGAGTTCATTATGGAATCTACTGAAGAGGTAAAAACCTGTATTGACAGCCAAACCACAAAGAACTTTATCTATTCACTATATTCTGTTGTAAATGGAGTCTATGCAATGAGCATGGATATGCCCGGATTGGTAGAAACATCAAGTAACTTGGCATCGGTCAGAACTACAGATACTACAATAAAAATGGTTGCCAGCCATAGAAGTTCAGTAATGTCTGCACTCACTGCAGTCCGTGATAATGTAGCAGCTACATTCTTGCTTGCAGGTGCAAAAGTTAGCCACAACGAAGGATATCCCGGTTGGAAACCAAATCCACAATCACCACTATTAAAAATCACAGTCGATTCATATCGCGAACTATTTGGTAAAGAGCCTAAAGTGCGTGCTATACACGCAGGTTTAGAGTGTGGTTTATTTCTTGCTGACCATCCCTACTTAGATATGATATCAATAGGACCAACACTGCGAGGTGTTCATTCACCATCGGAAAGATTACTTATAGAAACTGTAAATCCGGTATATACACACCTTATAAATATATTGGAAAGGATAGCAAACAAATAAAAAGAGCATAAGAAGTAGTTATTTTTATAGAAACTATTTCATAAATCAAAGAAATATTTGTTCCTTTGCAGTTACAACAAGAAGTATAACCAATTACATCATATAGTTATGAACGATTTCAAAAAATATCTTGGAGCAATTATCATTATCATTGCTGCCATCATTTTGATTTGTAGCTATTTCTGCGGATGGAATAACTACAACTGGGTACAATTAACAGCTATGGGTCTTATGATCGTAGGTCTTGTTTTGTATATCATAATGAATAAGAAAGATTAACGTCAACAAAACTGTTGATAAGAAACGGAGAGAAGCACAACTTCCCTCCGTTTTCTTTTTCTCAATAACCTCGCGCGCGTACCTTATTTTATAAAAGCAATAAGAACATATTATCAACTAATAATAAAAGTTAAACTTTGGTTAAACAGATTCAATTCTTAAAAGTTTAGTTGCAAATTCATCTATTAAACTATTTCTTTGTACAAGAATCAACTAAAACTTTAAGAGATATGAAAAAGAGTAACGAACTGACTCGTGCAGAACTACAAATAATGAATGTTCTGTGGGATTTAGAAAAGGGAACTGTCAACGCAGTATTGGAACAACTCCCTAATCCAAAACCCGCATACAACACAGTACTTACATTCTTACGAATACTTAAGGCTAAAGGATACGTTCAGAGCGAGCCTATAGGCAGACAACATTGCTTCTACCCTATCATACAACGTAATGAATATGTCAGCCAATCTTTGAAAAATGTAAAGAACAATATCTTCAGAGGTTCTGTATCAAGTTTAGTAAACTTCTTTGTAAAAGAGGAAAAACTATCAGCATCAGAAATTGAAGATCTTATCACTCTAATCAGACAAGAATCAAACATCAACAATAAATAATGGTATGAATGAATTTTTATTATACACCTTTAAGATGTCTATATGTGTAACAGTATTCTATATCTGTTACAAACTTATTGATAGCAAAGATACACTCCATAAAAAGAATCGTATCACACTACTTTCTATACTTGGTTTGTCCAGTATAATTCCATCAATACATATCACAACCGGTATAATTACCGAATATTCAGATAGTATTTCGCACTATCTACCTGCCTTTGATATTACACAGGCCAACACAAACAACCCAAACATCATAAACTGGAAAGAATTTATTTCGATTATCTATTTGGTAGGTGTAGCAATTCTACTAATAAAACTGATAAAAGATGTACTATTCATTAAACGTCTGATTAAAGAGAGTAAAAAAATAGAAAGAGACGACGATATCATCATTGCAGTTCACAGACAAAATATATCACCTTTTTCGTGGAAAAATTATATTGTAATATCTGAAACAGATTATAAAAAAGGATCCGATATTGTTATTGCACACGAAGAATCGCATATCAAGATGAAACATTCTCTTGATTTAGTATTAGTCCAATTGTATTCAATTATTACCTGGTACAACCCATTTATATGGTTACTTAAACGAGAACTATCAATCACTCACGAATATGAAGCAGATAGTTTAGTTTTAGATAGAGGCTATAACCTACACGAATACCAAGAAAGAATAGTAGAAGAAGCTATAGGATTTAAGATAAATACTTTAACTAATAATTTCAATATATGTTCAACTAAAAAACGCCTTAAAATGATGAAGAAAAAAAGAACAAGCAAATGGACAATCTTAAAAGATTTGTACCTGATCCTTACATTAGCATTAATGAGCATTGTATTTTGTGAATGTTCAACACTTAAGAAAATGGCAAAGGATAATCAAGAGGTTTTAATGGTAGCAGATGATATGCCTGAATATCCAGGTGGTACTGCAGAATTGATGCAATTTTTATCACGCACCATAGTATATCCAAGTACAGCAAAAGAGAACAAGATTCAGGATAGAGTAATGGTAACTTTTATTGTACGCAAAGATGGAAGTATAAGCGACGTAAAAGCAAAAGGGGAATATCCTATACTTAATGAAGAAGCTGAGCGAGTTTTTAAAAGTATGCCAAAATGGACTCCAGGAAAACATGAGGGAAAAGCAGTAAATGTACAAATTACTTTTCCAATCCATTTCCGTTTAAACGACTAAACTACATCATCAGATTCTGATACATTGCTGTTCGCGTTCACTTCATTTGCGGCATTCCGCTTCTACAACAATGCAGACAGTGTAGTAATACTTTCAATTAGTGGATGCGTTAAATCAACTGATATTTAGTAAGAGAATGTCTAACTATTTTTATTATTTACAAATTATAAACTATTGGTTTATGAAAAAGTATTTTATTTTAACAGCTACCCTTTTACATTTTCTACCATTGACGATTTTTGCTTCATTTATTTTTAAGCCACCTCTTCTTCTCGAAACAATAGAGGTTGATTTCATCAACAAAACCGGTGATATTATAGAGGGTGAGTATCTTGATATTGAATTAATGGGAGGCAAAAGTATTGCTGTATTTGATACACTTTTGATGGTTGTAACAAGTAACCCGGAAGCTCTATTGCAAGTTTATGATACAAGAACATTGGAACCATTGGCTATGTTGTGCCAACAGGGGCGTGCAAAAAACGAATTTACTAATAATTCTATTTATGAATTATCAAATCAAACATTTCAAAGAAATGGTGATGTGATTGTTATGGTACGTGGTGAAGGGGGATATGTGATAAAAGAAATTAACATTACGGCTTCAATTAGAGAGGGGAAAACAATTGTTGAAGGTATCAACAATAAAATTCCGTATGGATGTGGAGATGTCTATGGGATAAACAACGAATTAACCAAAATCTTCGTATTTAACAACCACAACTACAGTTTGAATAGAGAAGAATTTAATCCACCTACGTTCAGTATCATAGATGAGCAGGATTCAGAAGTTCTTGAAATATATGGACGTTTAGTGGATTTTGAAAATAAAGCTTATTCTACGTTTTGGTACAATAACAATATATGCAAGCACCCAACAAAGAATATTTTCGTACAATGTATGAACACAATGGACTATATCCATTTTATAGATTTGGATAACAAAAAATACTATTCTATACATCAGAATGGTAGTCCAACTTTTGATGAAGTATATATTCCAAATAAAATCACTAATGGAGTCTATGAATTTGACTGTGAACATTTTTATGAATCGATACCTGCAGAGGACTATTTTCTTGTCTTTTTTACAAATGGTGACTATAGAAAAAAAAGTATCAAAAATGGGAATATAAAGGCCGCAGAATTGTTAGCATTTGATTGGAGTGGAAATTATCTTGGTGGTGTAAAAATGGATATACTCGCACAAGACTATACCTACGATTCTAAAAATAAGATATTGTATGGTTATAGAATATTTGATGAAAAAATTATAGCATACGATTTATCGGAATTTGTAAATTCATTTGCCAAATGAGAAAAGTATCTATTGTCATACAAACAAGCCATTAAAAGAAGTTATGGACAGGAAATAGACTTTTCTTGGGATAAAAGATTAATTATGATTATCCACAAACTTAATAAAAATAATTATGAGGAATAATTTACAAGTATTGGCAATTGTATTTATAATTGCATTACAATTTTCTTGCAATAACAGACCCAACCTTATACCTGAAGTTAGAGATGTTGATTTCTCTAATAAAGATTTAGAGGTAGAAGGAAAATTTGTTACAGAAATTATTGGAGCAAAATCAATATTTGAGTATGATACTCTTTTACTGGTTCTTACTTATAATCCGGCCGCTCAATTAATGGTTTTCAACACCAATACGCTTGATACTTTAGGAGAATTCTGTATAAAAGGACGCGCAAGAAATGAATTCCAGGAACTTCATGCTTCAGTTTGTCAGATGTATGAAAAAGAAGGAGATGTATTTGCAACATTATATGACGGTCCTTATTTAGTTAAAGAAGTTAATATAACAGAATCTATTAGACAAGGAACTACCGTAGTATCTAATACTGTTGATGTAATGGGATTAGGTGATGGACCTACTGTTTTTTTAAACAAAGATTTAAATCAGAAATTTGAGTTGCTATATAATAAGTATAAGCCAGATGAAGAAATGAGAGAAGTTCCGTCAGTTTATACGGTAAAAATACCTGATAAAAAAGATAAGGAATTAAAGATCTTAAGAAGAGTTGTTTATGTTGAAGAAGATCGAAAGAGAGAGATACCTTATGATAGTACAATTAAAAAACATCCTACTAAGAACATTATAGTTAATATGTTTAGAGGGTTGGATTATTTGGTATTTTTCGATTTGGATAACGATAAAACATTTGCCATACATCAAACAGGTTCTGCTACATTCGATGATGAACCTTATGTTGATACCGGTGAGTATTATTTTACAGGAGCTGCGCATTGTGCAGAAGATTATGTTATATTGGGATATAATCATGGCAAAGAAGCGATGAACGAACCGGACAGGCATAAAAGAAAAACTGAAATAATAATATTTGATTGGGGAGGTAATTTTATTACCAATATAAAACTTGACAGAAGAGTTGGTCATATTGTATATGACGAATTGCAAAAGAAACTATTTGCATTAACCTTTAGAGAAGAAATTTATGAGTACGATTTGTCGGGTTTACTTCCGTAAGATATTGAACTATTCTATGCTAATTTGCGCATTATTGTTTGTAAATAGTTGTTCTTTTTATGAGCCCTATATTCAACTTTTAAATGCAATTGATGTATAGGTTTTACGTTCCGGCAGATCTATGTCCCCCTCAAGGGAACAGGAGATCCCAATGAACCTTTGCAGCGAGGCTGACTAAAAAGTATTAAAGTATTTGTTTGTACAAGATATTGTACGTACCTTTGTAATCAAATTAGAAAATAGACATGACAACAACTACAATATCTGAATTTAGAGCGAATGCTAAAAAGTATATAGATAATATAATCAGTGACAATGGTGCATTGATTATAAATAGAGGTAATACAGCAGCTGTGTTAATTTCTTTAGAGGAGTATAATTCCATTAAAGCTACAGAAAGTGTTTTAGCGTCTCAAGTTGTTACGGATAATTTAACGAATGGTATTGAACACTGGAAAAACGGACAAAGTATTGAAGTTGATATAGATTCACTATAATTATGAAATTAGAGTTTGCACCAGATGCATTAAAATGCTATCAGGCAATAAAAAATAAAAATCCCGAAAAAGCTGAAAAGATAAAGGGGATTATTAGAGATATATTGATGCATCCTGAAATAGGCATAGGTGAACCAACTGCTCTTGATGGTAAATTAAAAGGAGTTTGGCAACGAACAATATCTTACAACGAATTTATATATTATTTTTTTGATTCAGAAGTTGTAACTGTAGCTGCTTTAATAATTACTCTACCTAATGATATTACAGATATTGATGCTTCATTTAAGCTTGAAGAATTTTCTGAAAACGATTATGCTTCTGTAATGGCATTGATGGCTGCAAACAGGGGTAAGGATTCAGAACCAAAAGTATCATAATGACGGCATTGGTCCATTTTTAGGAGCTTATCAAGATAAACCAAGAGGAAGAGTGTTTTACAATATCATCACAGATACTTTCGAGGTAGCAGTGGGAAAATGGCTTAACGATTTTCCACAAGCTTATCAACTTATACTAGAAGAATTTAACCTGCCTCCTGAGCAGACAAAACCATTGTATGCTGTTCATTGGGATATAGGAATGTCATGGAGATAACTTTGTTCCGGTAGATATTTTGCTTTTGTCCCGGCAGATCTCCAGATCTGCCGAAACAGAAAAGACAAAATTATGTTAATTTTTATAGTTCAATGATTATTTTTTTACCTATGTGATGTAGGTATAAAAAAAAACACTAACATTGCACTAAAAAATATAATTATGAACAGAGTACCTATAATGGGAATACATCCCCCAAAGTACTGACTTTAGTGAAATAACCGACGAGTTTGTTTCCCGGGTTGCATTTGTAAGTTGAATTCACCTATTTAAGATATTGAATTATGAAAAAATTTATTAGACTTTATTCTTTTTTTCTTTTGTTCACTGTAACATCTTGTTCTAACAAATCAAACGGAGATGTAGTAATTAAACCATCTGTAAAAGAAAATG
>CALFTK010000050.1 GCA_937916465.1 uncultured Bacteroidales bacterium | reverse complement strand
CTCTTTACCTATAAATCTATTTATTAATCTGTCCAAACTTTTGGGGTCAGTACAATCTTTGGGTGTGATTAAGTTCGGACAATATTGTTTACAGGTTGTTCAAAATTGAAGCTAAAGTATCTATATCGGTGTGACTTGTTGCCCATCCGGTGACAAAACGGACCACAGTTTCGGTTTTTCCACGTGGGCCCCATAGCTCAAAACTGATATTCTCTTTCAATTTGTCTATTATCTGGTTTGGTAAACGTATAAATTGCTGATTAGTAGTTGAATCTACTACAATTTTGTATCCTTTAGAACTGAATAGGTTTCTAATGCGAAGAGCCTTCTCTACTGCCTGTAATCCTATCTCTTCGTATAAATTGTTCTCAAAAAGCGCCTCAAATTGCACTCCTAATAGTCTTCCTTTGGCAAGAAGTGCCCCATGTTGTTTAATTAATGGGAAAAAGTTCTTTAGCAGTGTAGGGTTGGTTATAACTACTGCCTCTCCAAATAGTGCTCCAACCTTTGTTCCACCTATATAGAATACATCGCTTAGTTGTGCTATATCTTTTAGGGTTACATTGTTTCCTTTTGCTGCAAGTCCATATGCCAGTCTTGCTCCATCTATGTATAATGGTATGTTTGCATTGTGGCATATTTCGCTTAATTTTGTTAACTCTTCATAACTATATGTAGTCCCATATTCTGTGGGAAAAGAAATATACAACATTCCGGGTGCAACCATGTGTTCGTAGGTGTCGTCGCTATAGAAATTGTCTATATATTCTTTCAAATCACTTGCCAAAACTTTGCCTTCGTATTGTGGTAAGGTAAGGATTTTGTGTCCTGTAGCCTCTATAGCTCCTGCTTCGTGAACATTGATGTGTGCGCTTTCTGCAGCCAATACACCCTGATGTCTGGATAATAACCCGTCAATAACAGTGGCATTTGTTTGTGTACCACCTACAAGAAAATATACTCTCGCATTGGGTTGGCCGCAAGCATTGCGTATAAGTTCTGCTGCATGTCTGGTGTATTCGTCGCAACCATAACCAATTGTGCTTAAATGGTTTGTCTCTAAAAGGCGTTCCATCACTTTAGGATGTGCGCCCGCCATGTAATCAGAATCAAAGTATATCATAATAACATTCTATTATTTGGCTGTAAAGATACGTGAAATTTTGCGAAAGAAAGCAATATGAGATTTGTTTATTAAACTATCATTGTTATCTTTGCATTCATAAAAAGGAAGTACAAATTAGTTTTATTAACCAATTAAACAGTTAGAATTATGTTAAGCGAAAAATTAAAGAATGCTATTAATGAGCAGATAAATGCAGAGTTGTGGTCAGCTTATTTATATTTATCCATGTCTATGGATGCAGAAGCTAAAGGGTATAAAGGGGTTGCCAATTGGTTTTTTGTGCAGTGGCAGGAAGAACAGGATCATGCCAGAATCTTTATGAACTACCTGAATTCAAGAGATGAAAAAGTGGAACTAAAACCTATCAAGGAGGTGCCAGTAGCGTGGAATTCTGTTTTGGAGATGTTCCAGGAAACATTGAAGCACGAAAAGGTGGTTACAAGCCTTATCAATAATTTGGCAGCCATAGCAGCAGAAGACAGAGATTTTGCATCGTCAAATATGCTGATATGGTTTATTGACGAACAGATAGAAGAAGAGGAGAATGCGCGCGATATGATATTTGCAGCAGAATCAGTTGAAGGCGATAAGTACGGAATGTATCAGTTGGATAAAGAACTTGCTGCACGTACATATACACAAGCTTCTCCGCTTGCAACAAGTGCAGAATAATTCAAGATAGAATAGAGTATCTAAAGGTCTGCCATAAAATAGGTGGCAGACTTTTTTTGTATTCTCTTTATTTGTTACTACTTTTACAGAACTAAATTATTGTTGAACAAAATACTAACTATTTTATGAAAAAATCTTTTCTGTTTTTATTGACATTGCTGATAGTAATGGCTGTATCTGCTCAGGAACTTACATTTAAAAGTCCTGATAATAGGACTATAGTAAATTTTAAGTTGGATGGAGGAATTGCTTGTTACTCTGTTAGTTATGATGGTAAAATAATGTTGGACGAATCGCCGTTAGGTTTGGTAACCAATACAGGAGATTTTACTAAAGGGTTGGTGTATGAAGGTTGCAAAACAAATACAATTAAAAACTCTTATTCGCTTAACAGAAGTAAGGTTTCAAAAGTTGATTACGTTGCAAACGAACAGAAAGTGGATTTAAAGAATTCAAAAAACACACCTTTCAGTATTGTATTTAGAATTAGCAATAATAATGTGGCTTTCCGTTATGAACTGCCAAAATCGGGTGAAACAGGCAGTGTAAGAGTGTTGTCAGAGAGTACAGGTTTTGATTTTCCATCATATACAACTACTTTCCTTACCCCTCAAAGTCATGCTATGATAGGTTGGAAACGCACTAAACCAAGCTATGAAGAGGAGTATAGAGCAGACGCTCCTATGACAAACAGATCTCAATATGGTCACGGCTATACATTCCCGGGATTGTTCAGAATAGGTGACGATGGTTGGGTGTTGGTAAGTGAAACAGGTGTAGGCAGCAACTATTGTGGTTCACGTCTGAGCGATATGAAAGATGATGGTCTTTACACTATAGAATATCCTATGATGGAAGAAAATAATGGCAATGGTACTGTAGAACCTGCTATTTCTCTTCCGGGTGCTACTCCTTGGCGTACAATTACTGTTGGTTCTACATTGGAGCCTATTGTAGAGACAACAGCTCCGTGGGATAATGTTGAACCGCTATATGAAACAGAACATGACTATAAGTTTGGTAAAGGTACATGGAGCTGGATAGTATGGCAGGATAACAGTATCAATCTGGAAGATCAGAAGAAATATGTGGATTTGGCTTCTGAAATGGGCTTCCAATACACTTTAGTAGATAATTGGTGGGATACAAAAATAGGTAAAGAAGGAATAGAAGAGTTGGTTAAGTATGCTCGTTCAAAGAATGTGGAGATCTTCTTATGGTATAGTTCAAGTGGTAACTGGAACGATATAGAGCAAGGTCCCATAAACATAATGAGCAATCCTATAAAGCGTAAAGAGTATATGCGCTGGATGAATAAGATTGGCGTAAAGGGTATTAAAGTGGATTTCTTTGGTGGTGATAAACAGGTAACAATGGCACACTATGAAGCCATATTGAGTGATGCCGATGATAATGGTCTGATGGTTATTTTCCATGGTTGTACATTACCTCGTGGCTGGGAGCGTATGTATCCAAACTATGTGGGTAGCGAAGCCGTATTGGCATCGGAAAATATGGTGTTTGGTCAGCGTGCTTGTGATATGGCTGCTTTTAACGCTACTCTGCATCCGTTTATACGTAACACTGTGGGATGTATGGAGTTTGGTGGAACATTCCTGAACAGACGTCTGTCAAAAGGAAATACAAGCGGTACAATAAGAAAGACAACCGATTGTGCGGAATTGGCAACTGCGGTTTTATTCCAGAATCCTATTCAGAATTTTGCTCTCGCTCCTGAAAACCTGAATCCGGTGGAAGAAAACGGTGCGCCAATAGTAAGTCTGGACTTTATGCGTGAAGTACCAACTACTTGGGATGAAACTCAGTACATAGCAGGTTATCCGGGTAAGTATGTGGTTTTGGCACGTCGTTGCGGTGATAAGTGGTACATAGCAGGTATCAATGCAGAAAAAGAGCCTATAGAATTGACATTGAATATTCCAATGTTACAAAAGGGTGATGTGGTGAAACTCTATTCAGATGATAAGAAGAGCAGAGAGCCTATGAAATCGGATTTGAAGATAAAGAAAGATGGTGAATTCAAGGTTACTCTACAAAGTGATGGCGGATTTATAATTGTAAAATAAATTTGAAATAAGGATGAAGTTTTTATTTGCGCAAACTGCAATATCGGAAGAGGAAATTTTGGCAGCCGATTCTATTGCTGCAGAAAAGGTGACACAGACTATAGAGATGCTTAAAGGTATGTCAGTAGAAGATGCATTTTCATTTATATTGAAAAGTTTGGCGGATTTTGCTTGGGATATATTCATTGCCATACTGATATTTCTTGTAGGCAGATGGATTATCAGATATATAGATAAGATATTAAACAAGGTTTTTGTTCGCAAGGAGGTTGAAATTTCGCTTGCCGGTTTTATCCGTTCCTTTGTGAAGGGTGCTTTATATGTAGTGCTTATAATTACCCTAGTAAAGAAGGTGGGGGTAGATACATCATCATTCGTGGCTCTGCTTGCATCGGCAGGTGTGGCTATAGGTATGGCTCTCAGCGGCACTTTCCAGAATTTTGCAGGTGGAATACTTATTATGTTGTTACGTCCGTTTAAAGTAGGTGATTATATTTTGACACAGGGTTTTGAAGGTACTGTTAAAGAGATTAGGTTGTTTAATACATTGATGAGTACCACCGATAATAAACAGATAACAATTCCGAATTCCAATATTATAAACAACGTAATCAATAATTCGTCTGCCGAAACACGTCGTAGAATTGATTTAAACGTTACTATATCTTACGGCGATGATTATGATGTGGCACGTGCTGCATTGCTTGATATAGTTAATGCGGATAGTCGTATTGAACAAGACCCTAATCCTCCATACATAGCTTTATCGTCTCTTGGCGATAGTGCTGTGAATGTGTTGGTTCGTGTATGGGTGCCAAGCACTGAGTATTGGAGTGTTTATCATAGTCTGAACGAGAAGATATATAAACAACTACCTGAAAAGGGTATTCACTTCCCATTCCCACAACTCGATGTCCGCATCACCCAATAATCAGAATCTCCGCTACACTATTCACGCCCTATAGTTTTACCGGAGTAAATTACAGCAACTATATGTTATATTGGTTCAACTGTCTCGCCGGATTTGGCAAGACAGTTGAATCAAAAGGATTAATTCGCGTTAGTAGATGAAACCGAACATCCAGATGGGGATGTTTTTGCCGGCTACATATTCAATGTTATCTTTCACAATGTAACCTTGGGTTGCATCCTTTATCTGTTTGCCTTTCTTTTTTCTTCCACCTACTTCGAAAGTGATATTGTCTATTTCAAAATCGGAAATAGCAGAAGAATAGACACAATGTGATTCTTTCATCCATGTTAAGAACATAGTTTCTCTTATTGTTCCTTCGTCTGAATCATCTAAACCAATTGCGTATATAATATTAGAATTGTCCAAATATAATTTTTCTACCTTTTGTAAGATTCCATCTCCTAAGGATTTGTTACGCAATGCATTAAATAATCTTGATTTTTCTAAATACTCAATGTAATCGGGGAGAATATTTCTACTTATATTAAGATCTCTTGCCAATGTTGTGTAATGAGGCTTGTACGGTACAGAACGTGCTATCATTAACATAAGTTTCTTAAGTTTTGCACTAGCAGCAACTGTCATTTCAGCATACTTTGGAATATCATCCTCTATAGTTGCATTGATGGCTTGTTTAAGTTTTATTAGATAATCTTCTTCTGTAAAATATGGATAACATCCGCATCGCAGATACTCTTGATAGTACTTTATAGGTCTATGTTCACCGTATGGAAAATCAACTTTACCCGCAAGAATTTCACTTAAAGTTGAGACTTTTAGGTTCCATCCTTGAGAAATGTTCAGATATTCACGGAAAGATAGTATGGGCATAGAGTATTCAATGGTTCTTCTGCTTAAATCGGCTTTTGTACCTTTCTTTAAATCAAGAATAGAACTGCCTGAATATACTACGCTAAGCAGTGGTAGCTGGTCGTATATCATTTTTATTTCTGTTGCCCATCCCGGATATTTATGGATTTCATCTATATAGATTCTTTTGCCTCCCTGTTGGAAAAATAGTAGTGCAAGGTCGTAAATTCTATTCTCTGCAAAATAGAAATCGTCTGCTTGAACATATAATGACTCTTCTATTTTGTCAAATAGTTTAATATGTTGGAGTATCATAGTGGATTTTCCAACACCTTTTTGTCCTAATATACCAATCAATCTGTTGTTCCAATTAACAGTATTGTGAAATGTTCTGACATAATCAGTCGGAGTTAAGTCAAGTCTTGTCCTATACGATTGTAATAACGATTCCATATATCAATTTTGCTGATTTATGGGGCAAATATAGTGAATTGCACTGAGTTTAGTGCAAGATTTTGAAAAAAAATGCACTGAGTTTAGTGCAAAAAATGATAAAAACTGCACTGAAGTTAGTGCAGTTTCTTATTCTTGGGGAATGAGGTGGTGCAGGATAACGCGCTCTAAGTTGCGTTCGCAGACCGGGCAGAAGCGTTCTGAAGCATTGTCGCGCATACGGCAAACAACAGCCGGTCTGTAGATACCTTTGGTTTGATAACCGCCACCTTCGTATAATCCTACTGTGTAGTTGGCTTTACGTTCATCGGTGGGTTTGGTGGGGCGTTCAATGCCGTCGGGCATCATATCTGCCCATTTGGAGTTGAAATCCACCAATGTGGTAAGGTTGGCTTCCCATGGTTCGTGGTTAAGCGAATATGTTGCATCCAAAACATCGCCTGATTCGTAGAAATATTCATCGGCCAATCCTCCAAATGAGTGACCGAATTCGTGAACAACCACGGGTTTAAAACTTGCATGGTGAGCAGTGGTAAGTGTTAGGGAATTGTAAATGCCGCCACCACCGTAAGTATCGGTGTTTGCCAGTACTATGATATGTTCATACGGAATGTTCGCTAAGCGGTCGTGAAGCGTATGAATGCTGTTGGTGGTAAGATAACGGGGAGAATAGAAAGTCATAAAATTGGAATTGATGGCAGTCTGTTTCCAACTGTTATCCTGTGGGGTAGTTACATCGGTATCAATGGACGGGCACATTACAGCCACAAAATTGATCTTATCGGCATAACGTGAAAAAGGTTCGTAGCTAAGTATTTCATCGGCTGCTGTTTGGGCATCTTTACAGAATAGTTTCATCTCTTTTTTTGTGTAGCCTTCTGCCACTATTGCTATATCTATACATTCATTGGGATTACCTGCCTTATGCAGATATTTGTATGGTTCAGGTTTTTGTGCCGACATGTCTTTAATAAGCACATCATTGGGCATAATAGTATGGCGGAGGGTGGCTGTTGCTTGGTTCCTGTTGTTACGCAGAACCACCTCTGCTACAGCTTTGCGATGCGGTTTTGGAACCAATAGTGTAAATTCAAAACTGCGGTTGGTTTCCGTTGCTTCCGGAGTAGATAACCACTCTTGGAACAGTGATGAAAAACTGTTTTTGTAGAGGATGTCGTTAGTAGTGGCATCGTATATGGTTATATCGCCATTACCATCTAAAGGAACACTCTGCAAGTTGGTGCGTCTGCCAGCCCAATGAGGCGATTTTTTTATCTCTTTCACAGATATCATTTGTACATCGGCATTGCCGGAGAAGATGTAATCTATGCGTAGAGTGGAATCGGAGAAGATAAAATCAAAATCGGAAGCCATTGCCATACATACGTTAAGCAATAGGGTTACTGTTATAATCAATAATTTACGTATCATAATTGTATTTTGTTTTGTAAGTGGGTGTAAAGATAGGGATTATATGTTAAAATGCACTCTTTTGAATGGAATGATGAATGAAAAGCAGTAAGTTTGTGTTTTATATGAATAAGGAGAAAATATTGAAATATACGTCGTTTGGACTGATTATTCTGATAACCGTGTTACTTATGGTTGCCACGGTAGTGGAGAAATTCTATGGTAGTGCATTTGTGCATCAATACATATATAGTTCGCCTATTATGATAGTGTTATGGGGAGTGATGGCATTGTCGGCTATATGTTATCTGTTGCAAAGAGGCATACACAAACAGAAAATAACTTTTTTGCTGCACTTGTCGTTTGTTCTTATTCTGGCGGGTGCGCTTACTACCCACATCTGTGGTAGGCAAGGTAGCTTGCATTTACGTGTAGGCGATAATGCAACACATTGTTTTGTATTGTCTAATGGTGACAGGGGTGAATTCCCATTCAAAATAGTATTGGATGATTTTGAATTGTGTTATTATGTGGGTACGTTGGCCCCTATGGATTATATCAGCAACGTAACTATTCAAGATGATGATAAGCGGTTATCTGCAGCCATATCAATGAACAATATTCTAAAGTATCGTGGCTATAGATTTTATCAGTCGGGATATGATGCCGATAATAACGGAACTACACTATCTGTTTCATTCGATCCGTTTGGCACTACCATAACATACTTAGGTTATCTATGTCTTATTGTTTCAATGCTTCTTTTCTTTTTTCAGCGTGGGAGTATTTTCAGAAGTTTGCTTAAAAATCCTATCTTGAAAAATGGTGCGTTGGTGTTTCTGCTTTTTGTTGGAGTGGGGGCTAAAGCTGCTAATATCCCGACCGATTTTGCAGATAGTTTTGGGAAACTATATGTTTATCACAATAACAGGATAGTACCGTTACAGACACTGGCGCGTGATTATACGGCAAAACTTTGTGGTGATGTAAACTATGGAGATTTGTCGGCAGAAGAGTTACTATGCGAAATGTTTTTCAATTTTGAGGATTGGCAGGATGAACCAATAATAAAGGTGAAAGGCAAAGATATACGTGCCATATTGGGAATAGAGGGTGCATACGCATCTATAAATGATTTTATGGATGGCGATGTTTACAAGCTATCTGCCGCGCTAAGAGGTGCCGATGCAAAAACCAGGCGTAATGCAGAGAATGCTACCGAAAAATACAATCTGGTAATGCTTTGCAGTTCCGGTATGCTGTTGAATATTGTTCCTATGATGAATGATGATATTAACACTATAGAATGGTATTCATTAGCAGACAGAAGTAATTTATTTATAGATAGCACTATAGAACAGATAACGGTTGCGCTAAACACCGCAGATTATGATAGGGCATTAGAATTAGTAGAAGCTATTAAAAGCGAACAGCAAAAAGTAGCACAAACGGTTTTGCCCAATAATCTGAAGTTCAATGCGGAGCTATTGTACAACAAGGTACATCGTGGTAAACCTATAGCAATAATCTGCATTGTAATAGGAATGACTGCTTACCTGTTAACTATACGCAGAAATATTTCCAGACTATTGTTTATCCCTATGTGCCTGCTATTTGCATATATCAGCCTAAATGTGGTGTTGCGTGCTATGGTTAGTGGTCATGTGCCGCTATCAAATGGTTTTGAAACCATGACCTTTATGGCTTGGTGCTGTTCGTTGTTTGCTATAGTATTCTCTAAACGATTCAGATATGCCATGCCGTTTGGATTTCTGATATGCGGTTTTGCATTACTTGTGGCTATGATGGGAGAATCTACTCCACAAATAACCCAACTTATGCCTGTACTGCATTCACCATTGTTAAGCATACATGTTATGTTGATAATGGTAGCTTATACACTTTTGGCATTTACTATGATGAATGGGGTAACGGCAATAGTATTACACTCTATAAATAGAGGTGCTACAGAACAGATAGAGTATTTGAGTGTAATAAGCCGAATATTACTCTACCCGGCAGTCTTTCTGCTTACAGTGGGTATTTTTATTGGCGCTATTTGGGCAAATGTATCGTGGGGCAGATATTGGGGATGGGATCCCAAAGAGGTTTGGGCCTTGATTACAATGCTGATTTATGCATCTGCCATACACGTGCAATCATTGAAATGGTTTAGAAAACCAATCCATTTTCATCTGTTTTGCGTGGTTGCATTCTTATCGGTTTTGATGACTTACTTTGGAGTTAACTTTGTATTGGGTGGTTTGCATAGTTATGCATAAAATGTTAATTTTGCGCCTGTTAAAAATGAAGAATATGATAGATAACAAGAAAGGTCTTTTGGCATTGTCGCCTGTGCTGGTGCTGTTAGGAACATATTTGACAATGTCAATAATAGCAAAAGACTTCTACAGCATATCCATTATTATTCCGTTTATGTTTGCCATAGTATATGGAATGTTTCTACTGAAAGGTTGTTCCTGGAAAGAGCGTCTGGAAAAGTTTTCGCAGGGATTACTTGGCAACGGTGTTCTGTATATGATTTGCATATTCTTTTTGGCCGGTATATTTGCTACATCGGCTAAGAATATGGGGGCTGTAGATGCTACTGTGGCATTTACATTGAAGATTGTACCACCGGAATTTGTCCCTGTAGGGCTTTTTGTGGCATCTTGTTTTATATCTATGGCTATAGGTACATCGGTGGGTACTATTGCAGCCTTGGCTCCGGTAGTGGTAGGCATTTCATCGTTAATTCCCGATACGTTGGCCTGGCTGTTGGCAATTGTAGTTGGTGGAGCTTTCTTTGGTGATAATTTGTCGTTTATATCGGATACAACTATTGCAGCTACACAGACTCAGGGGTGTAAAATGAACGAAAAGTTTAAGACCAACCTTTTATTGGTGTTGCCTATGGCTGTAATAACCATATTGATTTATGTGTTTTACAATAAAATTACGGTACAAATACCGGTTTCCGAACAGATAGAGTGGGTTAAGATTATACCATATCTGCTTGTTATTGTGTTGGCAATAACAGGTATGGATGTGCTTAAAGTGTTGTTTTTGGGTATTGTTGCTACTGATGTAGTGGGAATGGCATGCGGGTCTTTTACTCTTACAGATGTTTTTACATCGGCCAGCAATGGTTTAGGCTCTATGTATGAATTGGTTACTGTTACTATGGCTGCAGCGGGACTGATGAGTATTATTAAAGAGTTAGGAGGCTTTGATTATCTTATAGGAATTATGTCTTCCGGATTATCGTCTGTACGGAGAGCGGAATTTTCAATTGTTTTGCTTACTATCCTTACAAATATATGTACGGCAAATAACACCATTGCAATACTTACAACAGGTCCTATAGCAAAAGATATATCTGGTAAGTGTGGAATTGCTGCACGTAGAACTGCATCGCTTATGGATACTGCTTCTTGTTTTATTCAAGGAGTATTGCCATACGGAGCACAACTGCTTATGGCAGCCGGTCTGGCATCTATCAGCCCTATGGAGATTATACCGCATCTCTACTATCCGTTATTGATTGGACTGATGGTGGTTTTGTCTATCCTGTTTGGAACAAAAAAGAGAATGGCAAAATGATTTGAGGATGAAATATTAACTAAAAGGTATTATATGAAACTGACAAACAAATTTTTAATTGGATTTATGGCAATAGCTGCTTGTGGTTGTGGTCAGAAACAGTCTGACAATCCGCTATTAAACGATTTTACAACGCCTTATGGCATTGCCCCGTTTGAAGAGATAACAATAGACAATTACCGTGAGGGTATATTGTTGGGTATGGAAGAACAGAAAGCCGAAATAGAGGCTATCATAAATAATCCGGAAGAACCTACTTTCCAGAATACCATTGTTGCAATGGATCAGAGTGGAAAGTTGTTGCGCAAGGTTCGTGGAACTTTCAGTCCGTTGACCAGCAGTAATTCTACTGAAGAGAGTAGAGCTTTGGAGAAAGAACTATCTCCGCTTATGTCTGCTCACAGTGACGATATCAACCTAAATGAAAAGCTTTTTGCACGTGTTAAAAAGGTGTACGATAACAGAGAGAACATTAAACTGACACCGGAAGAGAAAACAGTTTTGGAGAATATCTACAAGCGTTTTGTAAACAGCGGAGCAGAGTTAAGTGAAACAGAAAAAGAGAAACTGCGTGAATTGAATCAGCAGCTGTCAATGCTTGAACTTACTTTTTCGCAGAACTTGTTGCATGAAACAAATAATACATTTGTAGTAGCCAATAGCCTGGAAGAATTGAAAGGACTTCCACAGGCAAATATTGATGCAGCTGCTAAGATGGCAGCCGATAATGGTCAGCCCGGAAAATGGATGTTCAATATGCAACGTCCAAGTTGTAACCCTGTATTGCAGTATTGTGAAAACCGAGATTTGCGCAAAAAGGTTTACGATGCTTATTATAACCGCGGTAATACCGGTAATGAATATGACAGCAAAGAGATTTGCCGTCAGCTAGTAACTCTACGTTTGGAAAAGGCTAAACTGATGGGTTATAACAACTATGCAGAAATGGTCCTTGAAGATCGTATGGCAAAGACTCCTGAAGCAGTATTTGAACTGTTGGATCAGGTTTGGGAACCGGCAGTAGCAAAGGCTAAAGAGGAATTGGATGATATTCGTGCAGAGATACGCAAAGAGGGTAAAAACTTTGAACCTGCAGGTTGGGACTATATGTACTACCTGGATAAGGCAAAAAGAGCAAAGTATTCTGTAGATGAACAGGAGATTCGCGAATATATGGAAATCAACAATGTAATGAAGGGTGTATTCCATGTTGCTACACAGCTTTATGGAGTTACATTCAAAGAGATTACAGCCGATGTTCCTGCATACGAACCTACAGCTAAAGCATACGAAGTGATAGATAAAGACGGTACTGTATTGGCTATATTCTATAGTGATAACTATCCACGCGAAAGCAAACGTGCAGGTGCTTGGTGTACATCATTCCGTGGCCAAAGCTACGATGGTGAAGAACGTATAATTCCTATTGTTGTAAACAGCACCAATATGACTGCTCCTACCGGTGATGGTCCTGCACTTCAGAGCATAGATAATGTAGAGACACTGTTCCACGAATTTGGTCATGCACTGCATAGCTTTATGCGTGATGTCCGTTACAATAGTGCAAGTGGTGTAGAGCGCGATTTTGTAGAACTCCCATCACAGGTTAATGAACATTGGGCTTTTGAACCTGAAGTGCTTGCAGTTTATGCCAAACATTATAAGACCGGTGAAGTGATTCCGGCAGAACTTGTTGAGAAGATTCAGAAGAGTGCACAGTATGGTCAGGGTTTTGCTACAGTTGAATATATTGCAGCATCGTATAGCGATATGGATTTGCATGTATTGACTGAAATTCCTGAAAATCTAAATGTAATGGACTTTGAAGCTGCCGGTTTAGCTGCACGCGGAATACCTTCACAGATACTTCCACGTTATCGTATGACCAACTTCAGCCATACAATGGGTGGTGGTTACACTGCAGGTTACTATAGCTATATGTGGGCAGAAGTTCTTGATGCCGATGCATTTGATGCTTTCAAAGAGACAGGCGATATTTACAACCAGGAAGTTGCTGCAAAATTCCGCAAGTATGTGCTTACTCCGGGTGGTATAGACGATGGTATGGTTATGTATAAGAACTTCCGTGGTCGCGAACCGAAGATTGATGCACTTCTTCGCAACCGTGGTTTTAAATAATCTGGTTTCAAGATTAATCAGTAAAAAACAGGATTGTTCCTTGGAGCAATCCTGATTTTATAATACTGCATCACAAAAAATAGTTTCACTTAATCACATATCGTCTATAGATAATCCTCTGTAAATAACCTCGTATTCCTTAAATGTGCAGACAGCTTTGAAGAACAGTTCAGATTTGGCTTTCAAAACCTTTTCGTCAAAGTTTTTAGCTTGTCGCTTAACCTCAATAAAATCTCATACCTACATATTTTATCGTAATACTCATTACCGTAACGGTGGTTAC